>CACHMF010000006.1 GCA_902580855.1 uncultured Bacteroidota bacterium
GAAGTAGGTATGGAAAATTTAGAGCAGAAAAGCCTTATTTTAACCAACTTCATGGAGTTTATTTTAAACGATATTTCTGAACGATACGATAATTGTAATTTCGAAATCATTACTCCAAAAGAAACAATTGCTAGAGGGTGTCAGTTATCTGTTTTAATGCATGGGCAAGGAAAAGAAATGTTCGATTTTTTGACGGCTGAAGGAGTAATAGCAGATTGGCGCGAGCCTAACGTAATCCGCATGGCGCCAGTCCCATTGTACAATACTTTTGAGGATGTATATCAATTAGGTCAAATCATTGAAAAATTATTGAAAAGATGAGCAAGAAAATTACCATTGTAGGAGCTGGCTTAGTAGGTTCTTTGGAAGCTATTTACTTGGCAAAAAGAGGGCATAATGTTTCTGTTTATGAGCGTAGATCAGATATTAGAAAAGCTGAATTGGTGGCAGGAAGGTCAATTAATTTAGCCCTCTCTACAAGAGGGTGGACTGCACTAAAAAAGGTTGGTATTGATGATGAGGTTAGAAAGATGGCAATTTCTATGCCTAAGCGAATTATGCACGCTCAAGATGGAACGTTGAGTGAGCAGCCATATGGGCAAGATGGTGAAGCAATTTATTCTGTTTCCAGAGGAGGGCTTAATGTATTATTAATGAACCTTGCTGAACGAGAGAAAAATATAGATCTGTATTTCAATCATAAACTTATTAGTACCGACCTAAATAAGGCTCAAGCTGTTTTTGAAGATGAAAAAGCTAAAGAACAAATCGTAAATGCCGATGTTTTAATAGGAGCTGATGGAACTTATTCAACTGTTCGAAATCATATGATGCGGCAAGATCGATTTCAGTTTTCTCAATATTATATCGAGCACGGATACAAGGAGCTAACTATTCCAGCTAATCCTGATGGAAGTCATCAAATAGAAACTAACGCTCTACATATTTGGCCAAGAGGAAATTATATGTTAATTGCTTTGCCAAATATGGATGGCAGCTATACATGCACCTTGTTTTTCCCTTTTGAAGGAGAGTATTCGTTTGAAAGCTTGAAAACACATCAACAAGTAGAAGATTTTTTCAATGATGTATTTCCTGATATTGTTCCATTAATACCTAACCTAGTAGAAGATTATTTCAATAATCCAACATCTTCTCTTTCAATAATGCGTTGCTACCCTTGGACTGTTTCGGATAAAGTTTTATTAATTGGCGATTCGGCTCACGCGACTGTTCCATTTTACGGTCAAGGTATGAACGCTGGTTTTGAAGGGTGTTATGTTCTAGATAAGCTAATGGAAAAACATGGTGATGATTGGAAAGCATGTTTTGATGAATATTCAAAATACAGAAAGCCCGATGGTGATGGTGTTCAAGACTTATCGATGCATAATTTTGTTGTGATGCGAGATAAAACTGCCGATCCACAATTCCTATTACAGAAAAAAATTGAATTAAAGTTTTCAAAAAAATATCCAGAAAAATGGCTACCACTTTATTCTATGGTAAGCTTTAGTAATATTCGATATTCAGATGCTTGGAAAATTGGTCAGCAACAAGAAGCACTTATGCAAAAGATAATGTCAATTCCAAATATTGAAGGTATTTGGGATAGCGAATCTGTAGAGCAAAAAATGTTAGCACTTATCGATTGAGAAAAATTTTAAGCGCATACGGACAGCTTGAGGAGCATGTCTTACTCATGATTAAAGCAGAGTTTTTTGTACAACTAATAGGCGCTGCCTTTTTTCTCATTCTCAATATCTTTTTAGCCAAAGAAGGTTTTTCCGATCCTGAAATTGCCAACTTTATTTCGTATCGATTTTTAGCAGTGATGATATTAGCTTTTCCCTTAGGTTTCTTCATTAAAGGAAAAGTACTCAAACCTTTCTTTATGGTGGGCAGTTTGGGTGTTCCAACCGTAGCTGTTCTGTTGGTGTTAGCTGTCAATCATCAGCACCATCATTATTTGCCTGTGCTATTCATTTTGTGGGGAGTGGTATTTACTTTTTTTCGGGTCAGTAGCTTACCTTATTTGATGCGCAATACAGTTTCAGAAAAACAATCACATGCTATTTCTTTAAACTATGCTACCCACAGTTTTGGAACAATAGCTAGCGGAATCATCATTTTTGCTTTATCCAAATTACCTGTCTTTAAGATGGATGAAGGAACAGCGTTAATTGTTATTTCTGTTGTAGGATATTGGGGAGTTCGTTATTTATTCAAGCTGAAAGTAGATAAAGTCGTTCCTGTTACCAAAGGTTTGCAATGGAAATCTTATGATTGGGGTTTATTACTGAAAGCTATAGTGCCTACATTGATAATTGCAATTGGGGCTGGATTAACAATACCATTTATCAACCTTTTTTTCTTTCATAACTTCCAGGTTGATTCTTCCGATTTTGCTTTGATTGGCGGAGTAGCCAGTTTGCTTGTGGCAGCTACCGCTTTATTGGTACCTAATGTGAAAAATAAGTTAGGTTTTAAGAAAGGAATAACGCTAACTCAGATTATTGCTGTTTTGGCTTTGGTGGCTTTGGCTACTACCGAATTTTTTACGAATCATTGGTGGGCACTTCCTATTGCTATTTTATGTTTCTGGATTAGAACACCCCTAATGAATATGGCTGCTCCTATGACTTCCGAATTAACCATGAATTATGTGGGAGAGAAAAACCAGGAAATACTTTCAGCAGTAGTGGCTGCTATTTGGAGT
This sequence comes from uncultured Bacteroidota bacterium, assembly GCA_902580855.1. Lineage (GTDB taxonomy): Bacteria > Bacteroidota > Bacteroidia > Flavobacteriales > UBA7312 > UBA7312. Next base: position 2,720 of record CACHMF010000006.1, read on the forward strand.
GGAAGTTGGTATTTCAGTTCGCAGATTTTTCGTTTTTTAACAGAGGCAGGATTTCCCTATGCATATATTTTTTACATTACTGCAGCACTTTATGCTTTTGGAGTGTTTATGTATTACTTGTTGATTTTGGACTATCAAAAAAAGACAACTAAAAGTCATCATTAGTTATAAAATCAAAATTTTATTGTTAATTACTTTTTTAATCATTTCAAAAAAGGATTATTCGCTTTTTCAAAACCAATATTGGTACTTGGTCCGTGTCCGCAAAAAAACTTGAGTCTCTTCTGTTAAGGGTAATAAAACAGTTTTTATACTATTGATCAAGGTATCGTGATCGCCACCAGGAAGATCAGTTCTTCCAATACTCATTTGAAAAAGTACATCCCCGGCGATAACAAATTTCTGTTCAGGACTGTGCAATATGATGTGTCCTGGCGCATGTCCTGGTGTAAACAATATGTCTAAAGTACTATTCCCAAAATGAACTTTCTTACCTTCTTCCAAGAACGTACTTGGCTCTGGACTATCGTCATAATTGTCAAATCCGTAAGCAGTACAATAATCTTTTACCGAATGTAGTAAAGGTAAATCTAACTCATGGATTTCTAAGTTAAGTCCCCATGTGTTAGCTACAAATCTGTTACCCAATACATGATCAATGTGGCAATGCGTATTAATGAGCTTGACGGGTTTTAGTTCGTTTACTTCAACGAAAGTTTTTAAAATTTCTCGTTCTGCTTTTTCGTAGCAACCAGGGTCAATGATAATACATTCTTTAGTTTCATCAAAAAGTAGATATGTATTTTCCTGAAAAGGATTAAAAGTAAATGTTTGTATTTTGATCATGTCTACAAAGATATGTTTACTTTAGCTAATCAATTAATTATTATTATGAGTATTTCAACACTCTTTTTATTGATTTTGATTGGTGTGTCTGCTGGATTGCTAAGTGGAGTAGTAGGTGTTGGAGGTGGAATTATAATAATACCATTACTTATGTTATTCATTGGTTTTGATCAACATCAAGCGCAAGGGACAAGCTTAGCAGTAATGTTGCCACCTATTGGAATTTTAGCCGCAATAAACTATCATAAATCTGGATTTATAGATTGGAAATATGCTATGATTATTGCTGCTGCTTTTATTGTAGGTGGCTATTTTGGTTCTCGTTGGGCAGTAACAGTAGATGCACGAATGCTGAAAAAAATATTTGGTGTAATTATGTTGATTGGTGGACTAAAACTAATTTTTAGATAATGGTGTTGAAGGAAAAAATACAGGCTTTGTCGGAAGAATATCATCAAGATGTTGTGTCTATTAGAAGACATTTGCATACAAATCCAGAACTATCTTTTCACGAATATGAGACTTCTAAATTTATTCAAAACAAGCTTGATGAATATGGTGTTTTTTTTCAATCAGGTATAGCAAATACTGGTGTTGTTGCTTTGATAGAAGGAAAAAACCCACAGAGTAAATGCATTGCTTTGCGTGCTGATATCGATGCTTTACCGATACAAGAATTAAATAATGTAGATTATTGTTCAGTCAATAATGGTGTTATGCATGCTTGTGGTCATGATGTACACACTGCTTCATTATTAGGTGTAGCTAGGGTGTTAAATCAACTTAAATCTGAATGGGAGGGGAGCGTCAAGTTGATCTTTCAGCCAGCTGAAGAAAAATTTCCTGGCGGTGCTTCACAAATGATATCAGAAGGTGTACTAGAAAATCCTAAGGTAGATAAAATCATTGGACAGCACGTCTCTCCAGAGCTTCAGTCTGGTGTTATTGGAATGTGTTCGGGAATGTTCATGGCTTCAGCCGATGAAATTTACATCAAAGTGATTGGTCGTGGAGGTCACGCTGCTTTACCTGATCGTATTCTAAATCCTGTACTTATTTCAAGCAAAATTACATGTTTATTATACCAACATTTTGATGCGATAGAAGATGTTCCATCTGTATTTTGTATAGGTGCAGTTAATGGTGGTAGCGTAGGAAATATTGTTCCTGATTATGTGAAGTTACAAGGAACATTTCGGGCGATGAACGAAGAGTATCGATCGATATCTCATGAGAAAATTCGTGAAATTTGTCAAAATGTTGCTAATGAAATGGGCGGAAGCTGTGAAGTTGACATTAAGATCGGCTACCCATTTTTAAAAAATGATGAAAAACTAACTTCAGCTTGTTTTAAAAACGCACAAGCATTTCTTAGTTCTAATGAGGTTATAGAGATTTCTAAGCGCATGACAGCAGAAGATTTTGCTTATTACACACATCATGTTCCAGCGTGTTTCTATCGATTGGGTGTGGGTTTTGCAGGCCAAGAGGATCGTCTACTACATAACGCTTATTTCGATGTGGATGAAAATTCTTTAAAATTAAGTGTAGGAATGATGGCTTGGTTGGCTGTGAATGCTTAGTTAGCTACTTCGGAAATAAATTTGATTCGGAACAAACGCAATTCTTCATCTGTGTATTCGTCTTCTTCAAATTCAGTTCTTGCTTCTTCAAAGGATCCTTCTTCAGATTCTTTAAAAAACTCTTCTAATTCCTTTTCTTGGTACTCATCTAAAATGTCTTGAATATAATAGTTGAGGTCTACACGAGTTCCAGATTCCACAATAGTTTCTATTTCTGTCAAAAGTTCGTCTACTTTCATTCCTTTTGCAGAAGCAATGTCGTCAATAGGAAGTTTTCTGTCAATAGATTGGATGATATAAACCTTATTGCTGGATTTGTTGGCAACGGTTTTAACAACCATATCTAGTGGTCTTTCAATATCGTTTTCATCTACATATTGTTTAATACAGTCGATGAATTTTTGTCCAAACTTACGCGCTTTTCCTTGTCCAACACCATGAATTTGACTCAGATCTTCTATTGAAATAGGAAACTGATTAGCCATATCGGTTAATGATGGTTCTGAGAAAATGATTGCAGGTGGTAGACCCTTTTCTTTGGCTACTTTTTTTCTTAAATCTTTTAAGATACCAAACAAGACCATATCTGCAGCAGCTCCTTTTATGTTGTTGGCAGCATTTTTTGCATTAATAGCATCGTAATCATGGTCTTCAGTCAATAAAAACTCATGAGGATTGATCATGAATTTCCTTCCTTTATCACTGATTTTAATAATGCCATAGGTTTCAATCTCTTTCGTAATAAGTTTTTGCACCATAGCTTGTCGGATAACAGAATGCCAAAAATGCTTACTCTTCGCTGTTCCTTGTCCATACACTTCTAGGGATTCTGCTTTGTGTTGCTTGATGAGTGTGTTGCTTTCGCCAACGATAATTTTTACAATTTCTTTAGCTTTGAGACGCTCCCTAATAGCATCTACTGTTTTAAGAAGTTGTTGTACATAGCCTTTGCCTTCAAACTTTGGTTTGGGATGGCGACAGTTATCGCACATTTCATTGCAGCCTTTCTCATCAAAAGATTCTCCAAAATAGTGTAGTATATATTTTCTTCGGCACATAGAAGTTTCTGCAAATGAGATTGTTTCCAAGATAAGTTGGCGGCCAACTTCTTGCTCAGCAACTGGTTTTCCTTGTAAAAATTTCTCTAGCTTTTCAATGTCTTTATAACTGTAAAAAGTAACTAGGTTTCCTTCCGAACCATCTCTTCCTGCGCGTCCAGTTTCTTGATAATAGCTCTCTAAACTTTTTGGAATATCGTGGTGAATAACAAAGCGTATATCCGGTTTGTCTATACCCATTCCAAAGGCAATAGTAGCAACAATTACATCTACTTCCTCCATCAAGAAAGCATCTTGATGTTTAACGCGTGTTTTTGCTTCTAGTCCAGCATGGTAAGGAAGTGCACTGATGCCGTTTACCTGTAAGGTTTCGGCAATCTCTTCAACTTTTTTACGGCTAAGACAATAAACAATACCCGATTTACCAGTGTTTTGTTTGATATATTTAATGATTTCTTTTTCTACATCAATCTTTGGACGGATATCATAATATAGATTATCCCTATTAAAAGAATCTAGGAAAACTTTACAATCATCAATACCTAAGTTCTTTGTAATATCTTCCCTTACTTTTGGGGTTGCGGTAGCAGTAAGTGCAATAATAGGTGCGCGGCCAATACTATTGACAATTTTTTGAATATTTCGGTATTCTGGTCGGAAATCGTGCCCCCATTCTGAGATACAGTGCGCTTCATCAATGGCATAAAAAGATATTTTTTGATTTTTTAAGAAGTAAACATTTTCTTCTTTAGTGAGCGATTCTGGTGCTACATATAGCAGTTTTGTTTTTCCAGCAGCAACATCTTCTTTTACTTGTGCAATATCTCTTTTAGAAAGTGAAGAATTCAAAACATGAGCAATGCTATCGCTTTCATTAAATCCTCTAATAGCATCTACCTGGTTTTTCATCAAAGCAATGAGTGGTGAGATAACAATGGCGCAACCCTCGGAGATAAGTGCGGGTAGCTGATAACACATAGACTTACCGCCTCCTGTAGGCATTACTACGAAGGTGTCGTTTCCGTCTAATACATTTCGGATGATAGTTTCTTGCTCTCGTTTAAAGCTATTAAATCCAAAATAATTTTGAAGTTCCGAAGTTAATGATGTTGTTTGCGTACTCATCGCACTAAAAAATGATACTTTTGTATCCGAGAATGTTTATTCAATTGAATAAAATTAGAATAATGTTTTGTTAATTCAAAATTAAGTTTTTGAAAACAACTGAAGAAATAAAATCGATTGCAAAATTTACCATAGAAACAGAGGCGAAATCTGTACTTCAATTGGTTGATTTTGTTGATGATGAATTGGTAAACGTGGTACAAAAACTGTTACAAAACAGTGGCAGACTCGTCATAACAGGCATTGGCAAGAGCGCAAATATTGCACAAAAGTTGGTGGCTACTTTCAATTCTACAGGACAACCGGCCTTATTTATGCATGCTGCCGATGCTCTTCATGGCGATTTAGGAAGTGTACAAAAAAATGATGTGGTAATGTGTATCTCGAAAAGTGGTAACACCTCTGAGATAAAAGCCTTATTGCCTTTGTTAAAAGGCATGGGTAACGATTTAGTTGCCATGACTGGCAACATCGATTCTTTTTTAGCAAAACAGTCTGATTATTTATTGAATACTAGTGTAGATAAGGAAGCTTGTCCAAATAATTTAGCACCTACAAGTAGTACTACTGCTCAGCTGGTAATGGGAGATGCTTTAGCGGTTTGCTTATTAGAATGTCGAAATTTTAGTGATGTTGATTTTGCGCGTTTTCATCCCGGAGGAGCTTTGGGTCAACGTTTGTTCTTAAAAGTATCCGACTTATCCGCACAAAACCAAAGTCCACAAGTATCAGTTGATGCTGATGTGAAATCGGTGATTGTAGAAATATCTCAAAAGCGATTAGGAGCAACAGCAGTTTTACAAGGAGATGTCATAAAAGGAATTATAACAGATGGCGATATTAGAAGGATGTTGGAAGCAGGTGGAGATTTTATGAACTTGCAAGCGAAAGACATTATGTGTGAAAATCCCAAGCAGATACAAGCTGATGAACTAGCATCGGTAGCACTTGAAATAATGGAGGAACACAAAATTACACAGCTTTTAGTGATGGAGGCAACAAGCTACATCGGTATAGTACATTTACACGATATATTAAAAGAAGGAATTATATAGATGAAGCAGATAGGAGAATCAAAAGAACAATCCTTTTTGGATCATTTAGAAGTACTACGGTGGCATCTCATCCGTTCGGCAATAGCTGTAACAGCGTGTATGGTGGTAGCATTCATAAACCCGAAGATATTATTTGATAAAATAATTTTTGCAGCTAAAGATCCAGACTTCCCAACCTATAAAGCATTATGTTGGATTTCGGAAGCATTAGGCTTGGGGGATGTGTTTTGTTTCATGAAGATGCCTTTTACATTGATGAATATCAACATGTCGGGGCAGTTTAGTACACATATTATTTCTTCTTTAGTTGCAGGTTTTATCGTAGCATTCCCTTATGTGTTTTGGGAACTGTGGCGATTTATCAGACCAGCCTTACACCAAGGAGAACAAAAGCATGCTAGAGGTGTAGTATTCTACACATCTTTCCTCTTTATTTTGGGAGTACTTTTCGGTTATTACATGGTAGCTCCTTTGTCAGTTCAGTTTTTAGGAAACTATCAGGTCAGCGCACAGGTAGCCAATCAAATTAATTTAAATTCTTTCATATCAACGGTCACAACCGTTTGTTTGGCAAATGGTATTATTTTTCAGTTACCTGTAGTGGTTTACTTTTTAAGTAGGTTGGGAATTATTACACCACACTTTTTACGCACCTACCGTAAGCATGCTTTGGTTCTGGTGCTCATTATCTCTGCAATTATTACTCCTCCAGATATTATGAGTCAAATTATGGTGTCTTTCCCTTTGCTTATTTTGTATGAGATAAGTATTAAAATTTCCGAACGAATGCAAGATAAATAGATGAAGTTAAGAGCGGAAAATATGATTAAGAAATACCGATCGCGTATTGTAGTAAAGGGCGTTTCTTTAGAAGTAAAACAAGGAGAGATTGTGGGTTTGTTAGGCCCTAATGGAGCAGGTAAAACCACCTCTTTTTATATGATTGTCGGCTTAATAAAGCCTAATGGAGGAAAGGTATTTTTAGATACACAAGACATTACGGATTTACCCATGTATAAGCGTGCACAGATGGGAGTGGGCTATTTGGCGCAAGAAGCATCCGTTTTTCGTAAGCTGAGTGTAGAGGATAATATTTTGGCGGTATTGGAAATGACCGATTTATCTAAAGAAGCACAAACTAATAAGCTAGAAGCTCTTTTGGATGAGTTTGGTTTGCAGCATATCCGTAAGAGTAGAGGTGATTTACTTTCTGGTGGTGAGCGTAGAAGAACTGAAATTGCACGTGCTTTGGCTACTGATCCTATGTTTATTTTGTTGGATGAGCCCTTTGCAGGTGTAGACCCGATTGCGGTTGAAGATATACAACAGATTGTAGCTCACTTGAAAGAAAAGAACATCGGTATTTTAATTACTGACCACAATGTCCACGAAACCTTAAGTATTACCGATCGCGCTTACCTTTTATTTGAAGGAAATATATTAAAAGCTGGAACAGCAGAAGAATTAGCTGCTGATGAACAGGTGCGTAGGCTATACCTGGGTAAAAAATTCGAGTTGAGGAAGTAGTAATTTATTAATTAATACAAAACACAAAGCCCCACTTTTCAGCAGGGCTTTTTTATATTTAATGTGTTTTTATTTATTCAGCAGCTGAGATAGTAAATTCGTATCCTTCCATAATTTGGTTGCATAACAATTGTTGGCAAGCGCTTTCTACTTTATTTCTAGCATCGGCTTCATCATCAGCTTCTAACTCTAACGTGATATGTTTTCCGATGCGTACATTGGTGATTTCAGATAAACCTATATTGCTCATACTTGCGCCAACTGCTTTACCTTGTGGGTCTAGCAATGCTTTTAGTGGCATTACATCAATCTCTGCTATAAATTTCATTTGCTTTTATTTTTTTTGGATAAAATCAGATACAAAAGTAGTATAATTGGCACAGCTACAAAGCGGAAAACACATAATAATATAACACTACTGATGATTAGTATGTAACGCACTTTATTTTCTTCCCAAGAAAGGTTTTTAAACTTAATTGATAATAGTGGGATTTCCGCTATTAATAGGTAACTCATTACTATACACAAGCTTGCTAAAACTGTTTTTTGTGCTAAAAAAGTGCTTATCCATATTGTAGGCTGAAAGTGCATTATAATTGGAATAGAAATAAAAAAGAGTGCATTAGCTGGAGTAGGCAAACCTATAAAACCATCTATTTGGCGAGTATCAATGTTAAATTTAGCTAAACGTAATGCCGAAAACAAAGGAATAAGTAAAGCGGTGTATGCCCAGTAATTATGACAGTAAACGTTGATTTCAGGCCATTCAGCAAAAGGGTTAAAATAGCTTTTGTCTTCTATCCAAAAGAATAACTGAAAAACAATGAAAGCAGGTGCTACTCCAAAAGTAATGAGGTCTGCTAAGCTATCTAATTGTTTGCCTAACTCACCACTTATGTTTAACAATCGAGCTAACATACCATCAAAAAAATCGAGAAAAGCTCCCAACAGAATAAAGCCTCCTGCTATGTTTAGGTGACCGCCTACTGCAAATAAAATAGCGAGTAATCCGCAAAATAAGTTGCCTAAAGTAAAGAGGTTGGGGATGTGTTTCAGCATAATTATGCGATATTTGTCATGCAATAATACAAAAGATGTTTCGTACAATATCATTAGCTCTATTTTCTGGATTGCTTCTCTCGGTTGCTTGGCCTGTAGAGGGTTTTCCTTTTATACTTTTTCTTGCTTTTGTACCATTATTACTGTTAGAAAATGAGTTGAAAAAACGTAAATCAGTTTTTGCACATACCTTTTTAGCTTTCATCGTGTGGAATATATTAACTACATTTTGGATAGTACATGCTTCGTGGTTTGGAGTGATGATGGCGGTACTCATCAATTCTTTGTTGATGGCTTCTGCTTTTACACTCTTCTCATGGATTAAAAGCCGATTGGGAATTAAAAGAGGTTGGTGGGCTTTTGTTTGCGTTTGGCTTTCATTCGAGTACCTTCATTTTAATTGGGATTTGTCATGGCCGTGGCTTACTTTAGGAAATGGTTTTGCAGCATATCCCTCTTTTGTACAATGGTACGAATATACAGGTGTGTTGGGTGGATCATTATGGATTTTGATAGCCAATGTCTTGGCTTATCGTTTTTGGTTCAGCAGAAAATTTGTGGGCTTGACATTATGGGTGTTAATTCCTTTGGTGATTTCCTTTTTAATAAAACCAACATTAAGTGAAACAGATAATGTAAATGTAGTGGTAGTGCAACCCAATATTGACCCTTATGGTGAAAAGTTTGGAGGTTTAACGGCAGATGAGCAATTGGAAAAACTACTGACATTAGCCAACGAAAAAGTAGATAAAACTACCGACTATTTAATTGGTCCGGAAACTGCTTTGACAGGTGGATTATGGGAGAATAATTTGGAGCAATCATCTTTGATAAAGCGTTTGCAAAACTATTTACAGGAATACCCACAACTGAAAATTATTGTTGGAGCATCTACTTACAAGCTCTTTGAGGAGGGGGAGGTATTGTCTGAAACAGTTCGTTACCATAAAGGTGCTAATCGTTATTATGATGCATACAATACCGCTTTGCAGTTGGATACGTCTGGCGTGCAGCTATATCATAAATCCAAATTAGTCCAAGGTGTAGAGATGATGCCTTTTGCGCCTATTCTCAAACATTTCAAATGGCTTACTATTAATTTAGGAGGGGTGTCGGGTAGTTTAGGTAGTCAATCAGAGCGAACTGTGTTTCGTTCCAATCAAGGACAAGTTGCGCCTATCATTTGTTACGAATCTATTTATGGTGAGTATGTGTTGGATTATGTACGATCTGGTGCCGACTTACTAAGTATCATTACTAATGATGGTTGGTGGAAAGACACACCAGGTTATCGTCAACATTTAACATATTCCAGTTTGCGCGCAATAGAAACTCGTAGAGCCATTGCCCGTTCGGCTAATACAGGCACTTCTGCTTTTGTAGATGTTTTAGGAAATATTACACAACCAACTTCTTTTTGGCAGCCTGCAGTTATTCAACAAGAGCTTCCTTTGTATAAAGGTATTACTTTTTATACTATTTACGGAAACTTTATAGGAAGACTAGCAGCTTTTGTCGCAGCAATCCTTTTATTTTACGGGGTCGCAAAAAGAAAACTGTAATAAAACCACCAAAGCTGATTTCTGTTTTAAAAATTCAATTCAATTAAAACTACTCGGATTGATCATAAAATATTAATTCAAACAATTCTGTTTGTGTAGTTTCGTCCCAGTACCATATAGTGTCAACAGCAACAGCAGCTATTGAATCAATGCATTCTGATTTTAAATCTCCGATTACATTGTATCCTTTTGATAGTTCAGCGGATTCAATATTGTAACCTTTTAATAGTTCAGCGGATTCAATAGTATAGCCATATGTTGTCTTATTTTCAATAGCAGTAAAGCCATCACCGGTATCGGTGTACATAAAAGCGAAGGCAATTGCAGCTACAATTAGTAGGATACTTAATGGTTTTTCGATTTGGTCCATAATTAATATAAGTTTGTTTAAGTGCAATTTAGTAAATATTTTGAAATGAGTGTTTTAGCACTTTGTTTTGGTCTATTTCTCTCTAGCAATTATAACTACCTTTGTGGAAAATGCGATTAACTGCAACATATCAATTGAGTAATGTAGAACACTTTAAGAACCAAGCGTGTGCATGGGCTAGTCAGTTTGAGCAAGCTGCTGTGCTTACAGGAAATACAGAGCCTTCTCAAGGTAAGTATTTGGCATATGATATGCTTTTAGGTGTAGATGCTTTATCAGAAATTATTCCAACAACTCAATCATTTGATACACTTGAAAAATATCAGCAAAAAGTACAGGATTGGTTGTTTGGTTATTTGTCTTACGATTTAAAAAATGAGTTAGAAGATTTAAGTTCTAGTAATTCCGATAGATTGCAATTTCCTCAAATGCATTTTTTCCAACCTAAATGGGTGATTGTAGTAAAAGGAAATACTGTGCAAATCCATTTTCCAGATAGCTTAGATCGTAAAGAAATGCACCAGTTGTTTGGAGAAATAATGCAATATCAAACCAGAGATTGCAATAATCATATCCAAAAGCTGGAAGCCAAACTAACGAAAGAAGATTATTTGCAAGCTGTAGAAAAATTACAAGTTCATATTCAAAGGGGTGATATTTATGAAATTAACTTTTGTCAAGAGTATTTTGCAGAAGATACCACATTGAACCCTGTTACTATATTCAATGACTTATATGCTATTTCGGAACCACCTTTTGCTTGTTATTATCGTTATAAAGATTGTCATTTGATGAGTGCTAGTCCCGAACGATTTTTGAAAAAAGAAGGGGGAAAACTTATCTCACAACCCATTAAAGGAACTCGAAAAAGAGGGGGTAATATAGTAGAAGATAATCAGTTAAAAAAAGAGTTGCTGAACTGTCCGAAAGAGCGTAGTGAGAATGTGATGATTGTAGATTTGGTGCGCAATGATTTGTCCAGAACTGCCTCTAAAGGGTCTGTGCAGGTAGAGGAGTTGTTTGGGATTTATTCCTTTCAGCAAGTGCATCAAATGATTTCGACCATCACCTCTAACTTAAAAGAAGGAGTGAGTGGTGTGGAAGCTATTCGTTGTGCATTTCCGATGGGTAGCATGACAGGCGCTCCTAAAATTCGTGCTATGGAATTGATAGAGGAGTATGAAAGCACCAAAAGAGGTTTGTATTCTGGTTCAGTAGGATATTTTACACCTCAAGGGGATTTTGATTTCAATGTGGTTATTCGCTCCATTTTGTACAATGCAAAAAATAAATATGCTTCTTTCATGGTGGGAGGCGCCATTACAGCGAAAGCCGTTCCAGCGCAAGAGTATGAGGAATGTTTGGTAAAAGCAAAAGCAATGTTTGAAGTGCTAGGGGATGCTTGATAAACTTCAACAACATATTAATAAACATAACTTGTTAGAGCCTAACGACCGATTGTTGTTGACTGTTAGTGGAGGGAAAGATAGCGTGTGTATGTTGCACCTTTTTGCACAATTAGATTATCCTTTAGCGATTGCGCATTGTAACTTTTCTTTGCGCGGTGATGATAGCGATGAAGATGAAAATTTTGTTAAGGGTTTAGCAAATCAATATGGGTTATCTTTTTTTAGCAAGCGTTTTGAAACCAAAAAATATGCACAAGAAAAAGGTGTTTCTACACAGATGGCAGCGCGTGATTTACGCTATTCCTGGTTTCAAGAACTGGGTTTTGATAAGATTGCTACAGCGCATCATCAAGATGATCATATTGAAACGCTTTTGCTGAAGAAAAGTCGAAAAGCAAGTTTGGAAGGGCTTTGCGGAATTCCAGTAAAAAATGGAAACATCATCCGGCCTTTATTATGTTTTCCTGCTCAAGAAATTGAGTCTCACCTATTGCAAAACAAATGGGGGTGGCGAGAAGATGTTTCCAATGCTTCCACCGATTATCAGCGTAATGAAATTCGTTTGTTGCAATTGCCAAGCATGGAAAAGGAAAATCCAAATATTCGTAAAGAGTTGTTGCAAGAAATTACGATCAATCAGCAAAAATACGCAGCGATTCAGGAAGAGGTGAAGCGATTATTCCCCTTCGTTTGGAAAAAGAGTGATGCACATCAAGAACTGTACTTAAAGGAATTATTGAGTCATTCTCAGAAAAAGGAGTTGATGTATGAGTTGTTGAAAGAGTATGGTCCGCTTCCATGGCAAGATGTATTTGCTTTAATGGAAGCCGAAAGTGGAAAGGAAATTCGTAATCAGTACTATCGTTTAATCAAAAACAGAGATTCTCTTTTGCTTGTTGCTAATAAAATTCAAAAGCAAGCATCTGTACAAATTGATAAAAGTATTTGTGCTATAGAGCTTCCAATCCCCTTATCCTTTTCTGTGCTGAATAGAAGTGATGTAATGAATCTCTCAGATGCTTCTATGGCTTTTATTGACTTTAGTAAACTTTTCTTTCCGTTGACATTAAGAAAGTGGAAGCAAGGAGATGTATTTGTTCCTTTAGGAATGCAAGGACGTAAGAAAGTGAGTGATTTTATGGTGGATGAAAAGCTGTCTATCTTTGAGAAAGAAAACACTTGGGTTTTGTGTTCTAACGATGATATTGTATGGGTAGTAGGGCATCGATTGGATGATAGATACAAACTTGTAGCACAGACGGAAAAAGTATATCTTGTCCAACCTTTGAAAACAACTAAATGAGTGAGGAAATAAAGTTTGAAGAGAAGCAGTATTTAGGGTACAATAAATTGTCCTTTTTACGCAGAATGGTTTTGGCTTTGTTCTGTTTTTTCGCCTACTATTGGTCGGAAGAGCAAAATAAATCAGGTGACCTTTTCTTCATTATGGGGATAGCTATTATTGTGATTTCAGCCCTTTTAGTCTTGGTGCTTCATTTTCATACACAGGTGCAAAATGGCAGTATTACACTAGATGGATTATGGACTGCTCGAAAAGTAAAAATAGATTTAAACTCTATTGAACAAGTAAGAAAAGCGGAATATAGCCGTTTCTTCTTTAACAAATCCGTGTATAATTTGCACCGCAAAGGCACAATCCGCTTTTTTACAAGAGGAACGGAATGTGTTGAATTGGTAGATAAAGATGGTTTGGTTTATCTGATTGGAAGTCAAAAAGCAGATGAATTAACTAAAGTATTAGAAAACGAAATAAAGGAATGAAGAAGTTATTAAGCGTATGGGTATTGTTGCTAGCTTTTTTTACAGTTAGCGCTCAGTTTTATAACCCGGTAAGTTGGAAGTTTTCGCAAGAAAACATTGGTGGTGATGAGTTAGAGTTAACCTTTACTGCAATTATTGAAGGAGAGTGGTATATGTATTCTCAGCATATTTCGGATGATGGTCCTGTGCCAACTACGTTTACTTTTTTCAATGGGGAAGGAATTGAAGTATTGACAGATGTTTTAGAGCCAGAACCAGTCGAGGAGTTTGATCCGAATTTTGACATGGTGCTGAAGTACTTCAAGAAGGAAGTGTCATTTACACAGCGTATTAAATCGGTAACAGATTCAGCTTACACATTAAATGGAGAGGTCATGTTTATGACTTGCGATCCTAAACAATGTTTGCCTCCAGAGTATGTGGAGTTTGCTTTTGATATCCCCGTTGCTACAGGAGAGATTAAAGCTTCAGATGATGCTTCTGCTGCTTCTACAAAGGGTATGTGGGGGATATTTTTCATTGCCTTTTTAAGTGGTTTTGCAGCATTGCTAACACCTTGTGTTTTTCCAATGATTCCGATGACAGTAAGCTACTTCACAAAGCAGAGTGAGAACAAAGCGAAAGGAGTAACCAATGCTATTATTTATGGTATCTCTATCATTATCATTTATGTAGCTTTAGGAGTTGGAGTATCGGCTGTATTTGGTGCGGATGCTTTAAACAATATGGCAACCAATGTATATTTTAATATTGCATTCTTCCTACTGTTAATAGTGTTTGCAGCTTCATTCTTAGGAGCATTCGATTTGACTTTACCAAGCTCTTGGATTAACAAGGCTGATAAAGCTTCGGATAGGGGAGGATTGATTGGGATTTTCTTCATGGCTTTCACTTTGGCTTTGGTGTCATTCTCTTGTACGGGTCCTATTGTTGGAACCTTATTGGTAGAGGCTGCTGCCGGTGGAAACTATATGGGTCCAATCATAGGGATGTTAGGTTTCTCATTAGCCATTGCTTTACCTTTTGCATTGTTTGCTGCCTTTCCTGGTTGGTTAAATTCAATGCCTAAATCAGGAGGTTGGTTAAACTCTGTAAAAGTAGTTCTTGGTTTTCTAGAGTTGGCTTTAGCATTCAAATTCTTGTCTAATGCCGACCTAGTAATGCAAACACATCTTTTAGAAAGAGAGTTGTTTATAGCTATTTGGATTGTCATTTTTGCTTTGCTAACCATGTATTTATTGGGCTTTATTAAATTAGCTCACGATTCCGATTTACAATATGTTTCTGTAGGTAGATTATTCATGGCTGTTCTAACGGGTATGTTTACTGTCTATATGATTCCAGGTTTATGGGGTGCTCCTTTAAAAATCATCAATGCATTCCCTCCGCCAATGCATTATAGTGAATCTCCACATGGGGTAGGTTATACTTTAGGAGGAGGCTCAGCAACTGTTGAGCATCATGAAGAAGATGGACAACATTTGGGCCCACAAGGAATCATGGTTTTCCATGATTATGATGCTGGTTTAGAGCATGCAAAAAAAATAGGTAAGCCAGTAATGTTAGATTTTACTGGTTGGGCATGTGTAAACTGTAGAAAGATGGAAGAGCAAGTGTGGTCTGATTATGAGGTGAAAAGAATGCTAACAGAAGATGTGGTCTTAATTTCTTTATATGTTGATGAGCGCACGAAACTTCCAGAAGAGGAACAATACGAAACCACCATTGCAGGTAAGAAAAAGAAGGTGAGAACCGTTGGTGATCAATGGATGGTCTTACAAGCCGAGCGTTACAAAACCAATTCTCAGCCGTATTATGTAGTGATAGATCATGATGAAAATCAGTTAGGAGTTGCTGCAAACTATCAAGATTATGGCAAGGTAGATCTGTTTAAGAATTGGTTACAAGATTGCTTAAATGCATTTGATAAATAATGAATACCCGTCAACATTTAGAAGAAGCGCAGCAGCTGCTGCAAAATTGTTTGCAGAATGATGATTTTATATCATCCATTGATGATGCAGCTTCTTTAATGTCTGAAGTCATTCAATCAGGGGGAAAGATTTTAAGCTGCGGTAATGGTGGTTCTATGTGTGATGCGATGCATTTTGCAGAAGAAATGACAGGTTGTTTCCGCGAACAAAGACAGGCGCTTCCTGCTATTGCTATAGCCGATCCCTCTCACATCACATGCACTGCTAATGATTATGGTTTTGAGGCAATATTCTCTAGATATGTAGAGGCGGTAGGGAAAGAAGGAGATGTGTTGTTTGCTATCAGCACAAGTGGTAATTCTGAAAATATTATTCAAGCTGCTAAAGTTGCAAGAGATCAAGGGTTGAAAGTAGTGGCTCTTACAGGAAAGTCTGGAGGAGAGTTGTCAAAAATTGCACATGTAGAAGTGAGGATTCCACATCAAGGATATGCCGATCGCATTCAAGAAATGCATATTAAGGTCATACATATTTTAATCGATCAAATAGAAAGTCAAAGTTAAAGTGTATTTAACTAGGACATAAAATTTTGTTTTACAGAAAAATAGTAAGATAAGATGAAATTTTAAACATGTGGTAATTTCTTACTTTCTATTTTCCATGACATTGCTTAAACTTTTTTCCACTACCACATGGACATGCTTCGTTTCTTCCTACTTTTCGTTCCACTCTAACGGGTTGTGATTTGCGTTGTGGTGTCGCTTGGTTTGGTGTTGAAGGAGCGCCCATTCCCGCTCTGCTTGTTTGAAGGTTCTCTTTTTGATGTTGCTCTCTTTTTACTTGAGAGGGGTCTTGAGATGGAAGATTTGCCTTCATTAAGAAAGAAACAATGTTTTTGTTTACTTTGTCCATCATTTGCTTAAATAGATTGAACGATTCAAACTTATAAATGAGTAATGGATCTTTTTGCTCATAAGTAGCATTTTGAACTGATTGTTTCAAATCATCAAGCTCTCTTAAGTTTTCTTTCCAAGAGTCGTCAATTATAGCTAAGGAAACTCCTTTTTCAATAGCTAGCGGAATATTATTTCCGTTCGATTCAAAAGATTCTTTCAGATTAGCTACAACTTGTAGTGTTTTCATTCCATCAGTAAATGGAATAACAATGTTTTCGTAAGTGGCTGATTGATTCTCGTATACATCCTTGATCACAGGATAGGTACGTTGTGAAATTATTTCTGACTTTATTTTGTATTGTGCTATGGTTTTTTCGTAAAGTTGCTCTGTTAATGCCTCTGCATTTTGTTGCTTAAAAGTTTCTTCGTCAAAAGGGTTTTCAATACTTAAAAATCGAATGAGTTCAAGTTTAAACCCATCAAAATCTTGTGCTACTTGATATTCTTCTACAATACTTTGGCAAGTGTCGTAAATCATGTTATCAATATCGACAGATAGTCGTTCTCCGAATAGAGCATGTTTACGCTTTTTGTAGATAACTTCTCGTTGTGCATTCATGACATCATCATATTCTAACAATCGCTTACGTACACCAAAGTTGTTTTCCTCTACTTTCTTTTGTGCGCGCTCGATGGATTTAGTAATCATAGAGTGTTGAATAACCTCTCCTTCTTCTAATCCCATTCTATCCATCATCTTAGCAATTCTATCAGATCCGAATAAACGCATTAAATTATCTTCCAAAGACACAAAAAACTGTGATGATCCTGGGTCTCCTTGACGACCAGCACGACCTCTTAACTGTCTGTCCACGCGTCTTGAATCATGTCGTTCTGTACCGATAATTGCTAATCCACCTACAGTTTTTACTTCTTCAGAAAGCTTAATATCTGTACCACGACCTGCCATGTTTGTGGCAATAGTAACATTTGCTGCTTTACCTGCTTCAGCAACAATATCTGCTTCTTTTTGATGAAGTTTTGCATTTAAAACATTGTGCTTAATGTTACGCATCTTTAATAAGCGGCTCAGTAACTCGGAAATTTCTACGGAGGTTGTACCTACCAAAACAGGTCTTCCTTCATGTGTTAATCTTGCCACCTCTTCAATTACTGCATTATATTTTTCTCTAGCGGTCTTGTAAACTAAATCTTCACGATCATCTCTTAAAATTGGACGATTAGTAGGTATTACTACTACATCTAATTCGTAGATATCCCAGAACTCTCCTGCTTCCGTCTCAGCTGTTCCGGTCATTCCAGAAAGTTTGTTGTACATACGGAAGTAGTTTTGTAATGTGATGGTCGCAAAAGTTTGTGTAGCAGCTTCAATTTTCACATTTTCTTTAGCTTCGATAGCTTGATGTAGTCCGTCAGAATACCTACGTCCATCCATTATACGGCCTGTCTGCTCGTCAACAATTTTTACTTTGTTATCAATTAATACATATTCAACATCTTTTTCAAAAAGAGTGTATGCTTTTAGTAGTTGGTTAACTGTGTGGATGCGTTCACTTTTAATAGAGTAATCACGCATCAATGATTCTTTTAATTGTAGTTTTTCTTTGTCGGAAGCATCCGATTTTTCTAATTCCGCAATAGTTGCTCCAACATCAGGCATAATAAAGAATTGGTTATCTTCCATGTTAGATGTAATCAAGTCAATTCCTTTATCAGTAAGTTCGATAGAGTTTTGTTGTTCATTAATTACAAAAAATAATTCTTCATCCACTTTAGGCATTTCTTTGCCCTGATCTTGCATGTAGTAGTTTTCTGTTTTCTGTAAAAGAGTTCTAACACCATCTTCACTCAAGAATTTAATTAGCGCCTTGTTTTTTGGCAATCCTCGATATGCTCTTAAAAGATTGAATCCACCTTCTTTATCATCACCATCGTTGATTAATCTTTTTGCATCTGATAATACTGTTGTGATGTATTTCTTTTGTGTATTAACTAATGTGGCAATTTTGTGTTTCAGTTCGTTGAATTCATGTTTATCCCCAGTTGGTGTTGGTCCAGAAATAATTAGAGGTGTTCTCGCGTCATCAATTAAAACAGAATCCACCTCATCTACTATTGCATAGTTATGAGGACGCTGTACCAAGTCTTGTGGTCTTCGGGCCATATTATCACGAAGATAATCGAATCCGAATTCGTTATTTGTTCCGTATGTGATATCTGCTAAATATGCTTGTCTTCTTTCTTCTGAATTTGGTTGATGTTTATCTATGCAGTCTACACTTAATCCATGGAATTGATAAAGAGGTCCCATCCATTCCGAGTCTCTTTTTGCGAGGTAGTCGTTTACGGTTACTAGGTGCACTCCTTTTCCAGAAAGCGCGTTCAGGTAAACAGGAAGGGTAGCTGATAATGTCTTTCCTTCACCAGTTTGCATTTCTGCAATTTTTCCACTGTGCAGCACATAACCACCAATTAACTGAACATCATAATGTACCATGTTCCATTCAATTTCAGTTCCTGCTGCAATCCACTTGTTGTGGTAAGTCGCTTTGTCTCCATTAATCACAACATTATCGAAAGCAGCTGCTAAATCTCTGTCAAAGTCGTTTGCGGTGACCTCGATATTTCCTTTTGAAAAACGACTAGCCGTTTCTTTGATTACGGAGAAAGCTTCTGGTAATATATTGTTGAGTTGCGTTTCTATTTCCGCATCTATTTCTCTCTCTATTTTATCAATTTCTGAATAAAGAGATTCTTTTTCATGTAATACGATTTCTTTCTTTTCTGCTTTTTCTTTTAAGTCCGAAATCGTTTTTTGTTTTGTAGCTACAGCATCTTGTATTTGCTTTTTGAATTCCGAAGTTTTTTGGCGTAGTTCATCATTACTCAATGATTGAATACTAATATAAGCTGACTTGATTTGATCAATTACCGGATTTATCTCTTTTAAATCTTTATCGTATTTATTCCCAAAAAGCTTGCTTGCAAAATCAAATAATCCCATCGCAGAAATCAATCTATTTTTAGATGAGCAACAAAGTTAGTTTTTTCGATGAAAAGAGTGTTGCTTAATGCATAAAAAAACCGCATTTTGCGGCTTTCATTTTTAGTATTCATCTTCGTTAAAGAAAAAGTCGTCTTTATCTGGGTAGTCTGGCCATATATCCTCGATTGAATCGTACATTTCGCCATCATCTTCTAATTCTTGTAGGTTTTCTACCACTTCCATAGGCGCCCCAGAGCGAATTGCAAAATCAATTAACTCATCTTTGTTAGCTGGCCAAGGAGCATCTTCTAATTTTGAAGCTAATTCTAATGTCCAATACATATCGTTAAAATTTCTGCAAAAATAATTTTTTTAGCGAATCATGCAAGGATTTATGATTTTGGTTGCCAAGGAATTTCTTCTGCTCCTAAATCTTTAGAGAGATAACGGCTTAAAACAAATAGATAATCTGATAGTCTATTTAGATATTGTAAGATGAGTGTTTTTTGTAATGTTTCGTCAGACAAGTTTATGCTGAGACGTTCTGCTCTTCGGCAAACACATCTGGCAATATGACAAAATGAAACAGTCGTATGGCCTCCAGGTAAGATAAACGATTTCATTTCAGGAAGTATTTCGTTCATTTTGTCAATTTCTTGTTCTAATTTCTCAATATCTTTTGTTTGGATATTTGGAAGTTGCATGCCTTTTTTGTCAGGGTCTGACGCTAAAAGTGCTCCGATAGTAAAAAGGCGATCTTGAATTTCAATAAGGCTTTGGTTGCTATTTACACAAATAGCTTGGTCTCTTATGAGACCAACGTATGAGTTTAATTCATCGATAGTTCCATAAGCCTCTATACGTCGATGACTTTTCGCTACACGCGTTCCACCAATCAGTTGAGTGGTTCCGCTATCTCCTTTTTTAGTATATATTTTCATTGTGTTGGATTCTGATTTCGTTCGTCACTTTCTACTTCCCCATCTTTCAATCGTACAATACGGTGTGTGTATTGTGCGATGTCTTCTTCATGAGTGACAATAATAACTGTATTCCCATTTTTATGGATTTCTTGAAATAAGGCCATTATTTCTGTAGATGTTCCTGAGTCAAGGTTTCCTGTTGGTTCGTCTGCTAAAATAATGGATGGATTGTTGACTAGCGCTCTTGCAACGGCAACTCTTTGTCTTTGTCCTCCAGAGAGTTCATTTGGTCTGTGATTAACCCTGTCAGCTAGACCTACTTTTTCTAGTGCTATTAAAGCTCTTTCTTCTCTATCTTCATTTGAGATACCTGCATAAACTAATGGAAGCATTACATTTTCTAGAGCAGTGGATCTTGGAAGAAGATTAAAAGTTTGAAAGACAAAACCGATTTCTTTATTTCTAATTTCAGCTAAATCGTTATCTTTTAATTCACCAACTTGATGATTGTTTAGCGTGTATGATCCACCGGTTGGAGTGTCTAGGCATCCAAGTATGTTCATCAAAGTTGATTTTCCAGATCCTGACTGTCCCATTAATGCAACAAACTCATTTTTCTGTATATTTAAATCAATTTGCTTAATGGCTTTAATCAGTTCGCTACCAACTTTGAAGTGTCGCGCTAAATTTTTAACCTCGATTATTGTTTGCATTTCACAAATCTAATTAAAATCGAATTGTAAAGTGTTGTTCATTTTGTTGTTCTCTCAAGAAGATAAGTCCTAAGCAAAACAAATTGATGCTTACATTCACTTTAGGATGTTTTTGTAAGCACTTCCACTCCTGTTTCCTTTGATGTATATTGTTAATTACCAGAACGCTATTGTTGTGCATATATTTTAAAGCAAAATTTAAAGTTTCTGTGGTTGTTTTTTTGATGTAAATAAAATCAATTAATTCTCTATTTACGTTTTGAAAATTCTGATGGTAAATCATTGATTTATTAGATAAATTAGAACTTCCAATTTCTACAATGCTTTTTGGCTTAAAGTGAGATACTAAACGAGAAATTAGTGCGCTATTTTTTTTACTTCTATTAAAATAAAATCTTTCTGTTCGTATAACTTCTGTTAATAGTTTAAAGACAAAAGGAGAGTGAACGCCATGTTTATTTGTGGCAGTTATATAATAACAAGCATACTGCAAAAAATAGATCAAAGTGTTCATTAAGACGAAAATAAAAAAGGCAGAAGATGTCTTCCGCCTTTAATTTTTTAACAAAAGAATTATCTAACTATCGTTATACTTCCTTTAGTCTCATAATTTTTATTACTGCTTGGAATAACTACATTCAATACGTATGTGTAAATACCGTCAGGAACTTGAGCTCCTGTTTTTGCATTTGTTCCATCCCATGCATTGAGCGCATCATTACTTTCGTAAATAAACTGTCCCCATCGATTAAAAATCTTGATGTTGAATAAGTATTCATTTTCTGTAAAGACACTTACTTGGAATACATTATTGTCATAATCTCCATTATTTGGTGTAAATGAATTAGGTACAAATACATCAAAAATTTCTTCGAAATGAGCGGTAAGAATGTCGCTTTCAGAAATAATAATGAATGCTCCGTCTTGTTGCGCGTTTGGTTGAATTTCAAGATTGTTTGAGGTCCATTCGACAAATCGATATCCATTTTTCGGCATAGCAGATATAGCTGCTACCGTGTTTTCTAAGAAAGAATATGTTTCTGGCAAATAAGGAGGTACATTTCCATCAATGGATAAAATTCCTGCATCTACTGGCGTACAGTTTAGTTCAATATCATGGTATACTAATTCGTTGAAGTGAGCAACAATTGTGTCGTGATCCGTAATATTGAAAGAATAATCTGTACTATTGGTTCCGTTAGGAACAAAATTATTTGAAGTCCAATAATCAAACTCCCAATAGGGAGTAGAATTTGCAGAGATATTCACTGTTGATCCGTAGTTGTATGATACCACATGCGGAAAGTTATTGATGATGTTACCGTCAATGTAAACATCTCCGTTGCTGTTCTCTGGCGCTGTTTCTATTGTTGCAGTAACAATAATAGGTTCTACATGAAGCCAAACTGTATCAGTTGAATTAACGGATATAGCTACATTGTTGGCAGTTGGGTTAGGTGTAAATGTGTGGTTTCCTGAACTCCAATAATCTACTTGCCAACCTATAGATGGTAGAGCTGATAAATTAATTACAGCGTTATTTGTGTAAGATTTGTCATAAGGGAATCCGTTAATGATATTTCCGTTTTCAGACATTATTGCTTGACCTGGTGGGTCTACCATATAAGTTATAGTGTTCGCATCGAAGTATGCAATAATTGTGATATTTGATACTAGGTTAATCTCAAAGCTTGGGTCGTAAGGATCGTAAACGTAGGTGGAGTCGCTAATAATTTCCCAAAATGAGAAACTACCACTATTGATATCTATAGGAATATTAATGTCTCCAAAATACTCTCCAGACCATCCAGAGTTAAGTTCGTTAATGTTTATATCACTTAGCTGAACTTCACCTATTCCATCAATAATAACAGTAACTGTGAAAGGACCTGTTACATCATAGCAGTCAACAATTCCTGCATTTATTTCTGTACATCGATCAAGTATGAAATTTCTTAAGTCATCAACATTGTTTTGCCAATCAGCATAAGTTCCACCCCATGTGTTTATTTGACGTGGCATTTCTGGTTCAATCATGTTGATTAATGAATCTAAATGACTTATCATAAAATCACATGAAAAATAGGTGTTTCCTAAATCAGCCCATCTGTTTATGTAGTCAGCAGTAAATTCTTCTGAGTCAAATAAAGCATTTAGAATTGGAACATGGCCTTGACCACCTACATTTCCCATTCCCTCTGTATCACATGGGTCAGCATTAGGGTCTGTGTTTGGTATCCCAGTATAATTTGCACCGTGATCAAATGTGTTATCGAAATCCCAAAGTGCATATCTCCATTTTTTCTTGTCTCCATTTAGATCTCTTCCTCTCCACCATGCTGTATTCCAATTTAACCAATCTGCATTAACAGTGTAAACATTGAGTAAGTAATAATCAATTAAACTTCCAACATTCAAGTACTTTTTTGCATGATCGTAATTAGCTTGAATACTCATGTCATTGTTTATGATAAAGTCTCGAATGTTTACCCAGCCAGTATCAGTACCGTATTCAATCCATGTGCCACCCCATGTTTTGATAAAATCAACATATCCATCATCTTGATCATAATAATAATCAGTAAAGTCTATGTCATCTACTTTTTCTCGGTAATCATAAACACCCCAATATTCACCATTCAAGTAAAGAATACATGGCTCGTGAGTTCTTTCATCTAGTCTTAGGTCAGCAACTTGCGATAGCGAGTTGCAGTATGGGTCTCTGATATGAGCTCCGGACCCTCCATAAGAAAAAGGGTAGTTGTCATTAGAAGCTGCTTTAACTATTAATCTTTGGAAACCATCTCTATTTTTATCTCTAAAAATTTGGCCTTCAACTTCATGCCCGTATCCAAGTTGATCCCTTACGATATAATCAAATCCTCTCTGTGGATAAGCCCATGAATCATTACCATGCTTGTTATATTGACCCCTGTTTTTATCAATTAATTGACCATTTGTGTCAAAAATTTCAAATGTTCCAAAAGGTTCTATCCACTGATTGCCACCAAGAAGGTTGTCAACATCACTTCCTGAAATGGAGATAACAGGTAGTGTGTGATTATCATTTATAAAATATGTATGAAATTCAATAAATCCAGGAAGTATTTGTGGGTTACTACTGTAAGATCTTGCCTTAAGTATAGTTGTATTATTATATGTTAATTGATTAGTATATAAATTTGAGGCATTTGTAGGAAACTCACCATTATCTGTGTAATAGATAGTGTTTGTTGTGCTAGTTGAATTTATATTCACATTTACGCTACCAGTAAAAACACCTCCTGCTAATGAAAAAACAGGTTTTTCAGCGTAACCCAAAAATGAATTTACATTATTTGCATTTGGTGTTGGTGTATCAAATACGCCCCAATTATTTGAGCCATTTATATCTCTACCTCTTGAATGATTTGCTTGGCAACGTTTAACCCAAACAGAATCTTCGACTGTAACTCCGTTGGGGTTTGTTAAAATAATCCACTCGTTTCCTTTTGTCTGATGAAGTTTGTAGTTTGTATGAGCTTCTCCTGTTAATTCATCTCTGCCAGAAAAGAAAACAACAGCGTGGCCATTTGCTGGTACTATAAATGATCCTGTAAATTGCCATTTTGTTAGATTATTATCCTTGTCACTAAGGAAATATCCATTAAGGTCTATATTTCCTGTAGTTGGGTTGTAAAACTCTACCCAATCTTCATATTCGTTATAGTTGTCTTGATAATTGTTATAATTGGCCGCAGTGTATTCGTTAATAACAACTTGTGACCAAGAATTGAAAACTATAAATGTGAATGCTATAAGTAATACTTTAAATCGCATATAACTACCTAATTTTAAGATGTAAATATAATTCTTTTTCTAGAGAATAGCAGTATTATTAACTTTTAGCTTACGCGTTCAAACTACGAAAAATTACTTTTTAATCTTATTAGGCTCATCAAATCATTTAAAGCAATTCTTTTTTTTTTTTTTATATTGTACTCCAAATAATCATGTAATGTCGTTAAAATACAATTAGAATTATCTTACCCTATCATTTTAATTTCATCTTTCTGATTAAGATATTTCAGTAATCAATGCTCTTGTTGTTAATTTATTCAATCAATTTTCTAAGAGTTGACTTATAAAAAAATCTAATTATTTATATTTATGTTTGTTTAATGATAACTTGAATATGTGACTCTAATTCTAGATTATAATATTTATATATTTATGCTTGGATATGTTAGATAGATCAATCAAAAAGTTTGTTTAATGTGAAAAACAACTCAAATTTGTTTTCTAATAAATTTAATATTAAAACGAAAAAAATGAAAAAGGTATTAATTATTTTATTGAGTTTTGGATTTTATGCACACGGGCAAAACGTTATAGTATCTCCATGTGATACAGTTGACATTACAACTAATCCTTCTAATGGAAGCGTTTCAATAGAAGTTATGAATTCAATACAGTTATCCAACCTAGGGATGAATCCAATCTCTATTGTAAGTACCATTTCTAATGGATATGTTATAGGAGAAGATAGCTTAACTTGGACTCACTTTGCTTGGCCAAATATGGCCCCAAGCACACAAAGCTTCACAACTTGTATTTCTTATTCCTACTTACAGATTGACACATTTACATGTTGCATAGATTTGTATTGGAACGGAACTATTTGGGTTATTCAGTCAGGTACTTTGCCATCATGGGATTGTCCTGTAAACTCTCCTGGTGGATGTTATGATCCTGGTACAGGAAACGGACAATATTCTTCATTAGTTGCTTGTCAAGCGATGTGTGGCACTTCAACAGCATCTTGGGATTGTGGTCCTCAGGGCTGTTATGATCCTGGCACCGGAATGGGACAATACTCATCTTTATCTTTTTGTCAATCAAGTTGTCAAACAAACTTTATTAGTCCTTGTGACACTATAGATATTGTAGGTCAACAATCAAATTTATCAATTGAAGTTATGCCTGCTGCGCTAATTAATTATCAGATTAATTATATAGAAACATCTGCTCCTGACGGTACTATTTTAGGACAAGATAGTAGTTCTGTTCATTATGTATATAACAACAGCGCTTTAGGGATTCCTTATGATACAATTACAACATGTATTTTTTATTCTGGTATAAATAATTTAACCACAAACATTTGTTGTATTGATTGGATTTGGAATGGTAATATGTGGATGAACAGTCTAAATTTTAATCCGCTTAATATTTCAAATTCTACATTAACTTTTAATAAAAAACTATATAAAGTTATAGATGTAGTAGGGCGAGAAGTGAATATCAAACCCAATACAATTCTCTTTTACATTTATGATGATGGTACAATTGAAAAGAAATTTTTTAATAATTAGATTAAACGTGTTTCAAGAAATTTATTTTCACTTGTTTTATGGAGAAAAATAAAAAAGATGATAGAAGAAAATTTTTAAAAAACACCTCTTTGTCATTATTATCAGTTGCTGTCTTTCCAAGTATTATTAAGGCAGATAATTCTGTGGAGTCTGTAGATAACAAGGATTTTACTCTTAATTGTAATCAATCTACTGAAGATGCGTACGGACAAGGACCTTTTTATACAGCTAATGCGCCAACTATTCAGAATAATCAACTTGCAGATATAAATGAAGTTGGTACACGAATTATAATTAGTGGTCAAGTGTTTAATCTTGAATGTTCAGAAGTTATTCCAAATACAGAAATTGACATTTGGCATGCTAATGATGCTGGAGAATATGATAACATTGGATATAATTTGAGAGGAAAGACAACTACAAATAGTCAAGGTTTTTACATTTTTGAGTCTGTTAAGCCTGGATTGTATCTCAATGGATCTACTTTTAGACCATCACACATTCATTTTAAAATTACACCTCCAGGATTCAACACTTTAATAACACAACTTTACTTTCAAGGAGACCCTTATTTATCTACAGATGCTGCTGCCTCAATTACTAGTGGTTCATTTGATGCTACTAATCGTATTATTCCTTTGGTTACAAACTCAAATGGAGATCTTGAAGGAATCTGGGATATTGTAATTGATGGCAATGGAGTACCGGTGGGTACAAATAATATTCATCTTGATAAAGGAATGATATATAGTGTTAGCCCTAATCCATTTACTAATTATATTGATATTAACTATGGTGTATTTATAAAGTCAAAAGTTGTTATATCTGTCTATAATATTCGGGGGGAGATAGTGGCCAATTTAGATGAGAGAGTATTAGAACCAGAGAGATATTCAGTTTCATGGAAGCCGCACATCAATCTTCCTAAAGGGCATTACTTTATATCAATTATAATAAATGATTTACAGGTTCATTATACTAAAGTTGTTAGACAATAAAATATAAATTCATTCAAATGAAAAAAATATCTTTCTCAATTTTAACTATTTGTTGTTTCTCATGCGGTAGAGGTGAACTCGAATGTAGTGAGTGGGAAAGGGAACAATATGTAAGTAATGATTTTTTTGATTGGGAATGGGAATGTGTTCCTATTCTACATTTATATACATATCATGGAAATTGGAATGCCCAAGTTAACATAGTTGATCAATTGGGAAATTCATTTTATTATGAGTTAAATGATCTTTCCTCAAATCCAATAGATTTAAATATAATGGAAATGGATTACCCATTTAATGGACTAGCTTACAGTCAAGAAAACGGACATTTTCCAGATGATTCTTATAGAATTTCTTTTGTTTTAGTCGATCCTAAAACTTTAGAGTTTACAATTAATGATACGGTATTTGATCCGTATGTTGAATCAAATGTTTTATATAATGGTGTAGGTCAAATAATTAATAACTCTGGAAGTGCTGATGCTGAAATTCAATTCAACTGTAATTACTTGTTTGATGATAATAATTATTCTGTCTCATTTTCAGCAACTAGGTACAATTAATTTTATTGTCATTTAATTGCAGCAAGTTTGTAGGTTTTGTGAATAAAATGAACGAAACGTTACCTTGCTGTCTGAGATAGGTCACGCCAAAAGCGGATAGCTGAACTGACAATATGTCAAATTTACTTTTATGGCATAGTTTTTTCAAATAATATAGATATGGACAATTTAAATAAATACGAAAAAGAAAAGTTGCTAAATCTTCTTCAATATTCAGAAAGCGAACTTAATGTCTTGTTTGAAAAACTAAATGACATAATAACTGAAAATGATAATACTTTTGATGTTCTACTCAAGATTTTGCAACAAGGTTTAAATATTCGTGAAGCAACTTTACTTGGATTATACTACGGGCAAAAAAATGGCTACAAAAAAGCTAAATTGGAGCTAGAAGATGAAATTAAAGACAAATTGTTTAGGGCTTTTAAAAACAATCAATAAAAAATTTTAAAAAAATGAAAACAACAGGCAGCATTAATGTTACATCTGAAAATATATTTCCTATAATAAAGCAGTTTTTATACTCAGATCATGAAATATTTTTACGAGAACTTGTGTCAAACGCTGTTGATGCGACTCAAAAAATGAAAACTTTAACTTCAATCGGAGAGCTTAAAGCCGACTTAGATAAGCTTAGAGTTGAAGTTATACTTGATAAAGCTAAAAGAACCATCACCATTAGAGATAATGGTATTGGCATGACATCAGAAGAAATAGAAAAATACATAAATCAAATCGCATTCTCAGGTGCTGAAGAATTTGTAAATAAATATAAAGATCAAGATTCTAAAAACTCTATCATTGGTCATTTTGGTCTTGGCTTTTACTCAGCTTTTATGGTGGCTGAAAAAGTTGAGATAATAACTAAAAGTCAAAAAGCTAACAGCGTTCCAGTAAAATGGACCTGTGATGGGTCTCCCAATTTTACAATGGAAGAGACTAAAAAGAAAACAAAAGGAACCGATGTAGTTTTATATATTTCTTCTGATTCAAATGAATTTTTAGAAGAAATTAGACTTTCTACTATTTTAAATAAGTACTGTAAATTCTTGCCGGTAGAAGTTAAGTTTGGGACAAAAACAGAAAAAATAGCTGACCCAGATGGGAAAAAAGATGAGTCCGGCAATATTATCATGATAGATAAAACATCTGATAATATTATTAACAACACAAATCCCGCATGGACTAAAAGGCCATCTAATTTAAAAGAAGAACACTACAAGTCATTTTATAGGGAATTATACCCGTCAGAATTTTCTGATCCTTTGTTTCACATTCATTTAAATGTAGATTTTCCTTTCAATCTAACTGGGATTTTATATTTCCCAAAAGTGAAAAGTAATTTAGAGGTGCAAAAAAACAAAATCAATCTTTATAGCAATCAAGTTTTTATAACCGATAATGTTGAAAATATTGTGCCGGAATTTCTAACACTTCTTCATGGTGTAATTGATTCGCCTGATATTCCATTAAATGTGTCTAGGTCATATTTACAGGCTGATGGTAATGTGAAAAAAATCGCAAATCATATAACCAAAAAAGTAGCCGATAAACTTTCTAGAATGTTTAAAAAAGATAGGCAAGATTTTGAATTAAAATGGGATAATTTTAAAGTTTTCATTGAATATGGAATGTTGACCGAGGAAAAGTTCTTTACTAAAGCTAACGAATTTTTCTTGTATAAGAATACAGATAAAACATATTATACATTTGAAGAATTTTCAAAAAAAATAGAAAATATTCAAAAAGATAAAAATGGCAAAACAATTCTTCTATACACAAATAATTATGAAGAACAACATAGTTTTGTTGAAGTAGCGAAAGATAAAGGCTACGAAGTCTTAGAATTAGAAGGGCCTCTAATAAGTCACTTAATAAGTAGATTAGAGGCAGATAATCCTAATTATCAGTTTGCAAGAGTTGATTCAGCAACTATTGATAAGTTAATAGAAAAGGAAGACTCAATTTCTTCAAAACTTTCAGAGAAAGAACAAGAACAGGTGAAAAAAATAATTGAAGAACAGGTTGATAGTGAAAAATTTGCTGCCACTGTCGAGAGCTTATCAAGTAATGATTCACCAATTATAATAACTCAAAGTGAGTTTATCAGAAGAATGAAAGAACAGCAAGAATTATCTGCTGGAGGCATGCAAATGTTCGGCTCAATTCCTGAAAAATATGATTTGGTGATCAATTCTAATCATGAAATAATTAGTAAAATACTTTCTGAAAAAAATAAAAAGAAAAAGACGTCTATGGTTAAGCAACTACTAGATTTAGCTTTGTTGTCAAAAGATATGCTGAAGGGTGAAGACCTCACCAATTTTGTTTTAAGAAGTTTGAAAATGATTAAGTAAATTGACTTAATCTTTAAAATCTAAAAAAACACTAATTGCTTGCTATTCAGGTCTTCATATTTTAAGAGTATTTTGGTAACATAGAGGCGAGTACTATTAAACTTAAATTTATTTTAACCATTTTCTAAAACCTAAAATTGAAAGTAAGTTCAGAATTTAATAGAATAAAAAAAGAATGGGATAATGATCAAATAACAGATTTTATCCGAAGTTCATTTTTAGAAATTTTCTACTCTAAACACCAAAACATTGATCACATTTTTATTCTTGAGAAAGAATTTAGACTTTATGCTCATTTATTGACACTTCGTTTCACTAAAATATCTAATTACTTAAATCATAAAATATTAGCTTTTGTATTTCAATTTTTCAAATTCAAAATCTTGTATTTGACGAATTCCTTTATTACAAACGTTCCATCATTTATCTCAAAAAATAAAATTGACCTTGACAGTTTACTTTCTAACTTAAATCATAGTTATAATTTATTAATCCTTCCTGACTTTTTTTATGACTATACCTTCAATCAAAAAAAACAATTTTTCAAAATAGAAGTTGACCCAGAAATGGTTGTTGAAATAAAGGATGATTGGTCTAGTATAGAGGATTATATTTTTGATCTCAAAAAAAAATACAGAAAAAAAATACAGAGAGTTTTAAAATTAAGTGATAAAATCAAAATCCGACCAATGAATAGTCGAGACTTAGAGAAGTATTCTGATAAAATTCAAGAGTTACAAAATAATATAATTAAAGAGTCAAGCTTTCATGGTCCTATTTTCAATACTGATTCATTTCAGCATTTAAACAAAAATGAATTTTTCATTATAAACGGTTATTTTTTTAAAGATGAACTTGTTGCTTTTGCATCTGAAATTCATCAAGATAAAACTCTATATTCTTACTATGTAGGTTTCGATAAAGATTTAAATAAAAGGTTTGCATTATATCCACGCATATTAATTGAAAAAATAAATTCTGCTATTAAACTGAAAAAAAATAAGCTTGTTTTGGGTAGAACTGCATCTGAATTTAAAAGCAATTTTGGCGCAATACCAAAAAAATCATTTATTTATATTTATATAAAGAATATTGTCATTCGTAATTTACTTATGCCTATTATTAAAAGGTTAAAAGTTAAATCGTGGCAACAAAGAAATCCCTTTAGAGATACAACATGATTTGATTTCACAAACTTAAATCTATTCTAAAAGATTTACTAATAAATCAAAATATCGCCCTGCTATAAATTTAGCCCCTTCTTCATTATAGTGTACATCATCAGCCAATAAGCTATCATTAAACCCTGAAAACATATCAATAGCTATCACTTCTGATTTTGAAGTTGTTTTACTTTCAGCAATATTTAAGATATCGTCTTTCATTTGGTCAAGAAACATAGTCAATTCTGTGCTCATTATATCACTTCTTGCTGGTGCCATTTGCTCAATAATAATTGTTGAGTTTGGATTAAAATCTTGAATAACATCAATAATGCCATTTATATTAGATACAGCTTCAGTATAAGATAACCCTTCTAATGCATCATTTCCAGCAGGAGAACTGAATAAAACAAAATCTGGCGGCCCAGTTATACTTAACCAATTGTTAAGTTCATCTAATATATTTTCCGATGTCCAACCTCCTCGTCCTTCATGATCACAATCAAAAATTATATTATTAAACAGAGGATAAACAGAATCGTCAGTTTGAGTCCCTATAAAATCAAAAGTTAAATCATTTTCTTTTAACTTTTTCCAAAGTTCGTACCTGTAGCTTTCATATTCAGGTCTACCACCTTCTACCCTTGATGCTCCAAGGTTTAGTATTTTGTTTATTGAGTTACTTTGAGGTTTTGGGAGTATATCATTTTCTTCGCTACATGAAACGAATATCAACAAAAATAAACTCGTTAATATGTTAATTTTTTTAATCATTTGATATGTATAAATCTATATCACTGTTATAAAATCAGATGAATTTACCTTTTGGCCTAAGTGTGTTTCATTCGAATTTTTTCAAGTATTTGTCTAGTTAATTATTAATTTCTTCTGCACAGTCCCGTCGTCATAAAAATAAAATAATGGCTGTTTTTTCTTTATGGCACTTTCTCTGCCTAATAAATCTTTGACTCCGATTAATTTCTTTCTCTTCTTATCAGACTCATATGTTAAAGCACTGTTAACTATATGAGCTTGAAAAAAATCCCATATTTCTTCTTCTATAATCATGTCTCCATCATCACCCCAATTATGTCCGCTTTGATGTGTGTATAACCAAACTTGATTCTCGGAGTTTTCATCAGAATATTTATAGCTAATAGTTTTTTTATTGGGATTATTAAAATTAGGGAAAGTATCGATTATAAGATTGGTTAATTGGTTTTCATTTACCCAAAAACTTATAATACTATCGATTGCTAGATAAGGTCCCCAGAATTGATCATTTTCATCTCCTTCAAATAAAGTAACATTATCATTTAATCCATGAATTTCAAAAATAGGAACACCATTGGTTGGATTGCAAATATTATTGTTTAGACCATTAGGAAAAATAGTTCCTGCAACAGGAGCAAAAGCTCTAAAGTTATTTGTTGCCTCACATGCTAATAAATATGAAAGTTCTGCCCCATTTGACATTCCTGTAAAAAAGCTGTTTTCACTGCTAAGATTATATGTTGATTGAAGATATGAAGCTAGCGATACTATAAAGTCAACATCATCAATTGTTGAGTTTGTTGTAAAGTCATAACCAACATTCCAAAATCTATTACCCCATGAGTCAAAAGTTCCTTGTGGGTAACAAACTGCAAAACCATATTGATCTGCAAGAGCATTCATTCCTGAGTAATTCATGATATCCTGTGCAGAGCCAGTATAGCCATGAGCAACAAATACAAGAGGAGAATTAACACCAATATTATTCGGGCTGTAAAAAATATATTCTCTTGGAGTCCCGTCATGATTGAAATTAAATGTCTGTTGGGCAATTCCAAAAAAAGGAAGCAAAATAAATATGATAATTTTATTCATGAAATGGTATATTTAATTTTGGGTTCAAATTAACTTTTATTAGACTTCTTTAATTATTAGTTTTTCATTTATTCTAAATCTTTCACCGTAAATACCTTTATTGTCAGCTTTTCCAATTCCAAATATCATAACTACACGACAATTCCAATTTAGCTTAAGTATTTTTTTAATTCTATTCTCATCAAATCCTTCCATTGGACAAGAGTCAAATCCTTCAGCTACTAAAGACATCATAAAGTTTTGACAAGCTAGCGCTGTGGTTTTTGTCACTGTTTCAAACAGTTCGTGTTTATATATTGGGCCTCTTGGAACTGGTTTGAAATATCCAACTATGTTAATAAAAAAATAAATAATACGTTTTAATATACCTGCAATCCCAAAGCGATCTTGATAATAGACAAATGGAATCAGTTTATTGTAATAATTATTTACAATTGGTATGAATTTATTTTGTTTCTTATATTCTTCAACAATAAAGTTTTTATTTCTCTTCCAGGTGTCAATTCTTGCTACTGCTACTACTAATTCTTTTGCAGTTTTTGCTGCGTTTTGAGAAAAACAAGCTTCTACTACTCGTTGTTTTTTTTCTAAACTTCTAACCCAATAGAACTCCCATGGTTGAAGATTTGATGAGTTTGGGGCCAACAGTGATGATTTTAAACACTTTCTCATAACACTTTCAGGCACTTCAGAGTCAGTGAATTTTCTTACTGATCTTCGCTTTTTTAGAACTTCAAAAAAATCCATAAATATTTATTTATGATGTAAAAATACAAAACCGTCTCTAATACATGATTAGATAAAACTTAGTTTGACTAATAAGAGGATTTATTTGAAATTTGTTAAATAAGTAATGATTTAAAGTGCCCCTAAAATCAAAATGAATTCCGATTTGGAGGAACTAAAATTTCACTTTTTTAACTTTTTTGGGATATGTTATGTATGTTTACATTATGCATAAAAAAAACATAATATATTTCATTTTTATGATGATGTTTTTTGTCTTCCTCAATAGTTGCGAAAAAGATATCCCGATAAATTTTTGCTCATTTCAAGATGATTCTGTAAAAGTTGACAGCCTAAAAATTAACAATAAGGTTTTAATTATTGGAATCGATGGTTTTAGAAGCGATGCTTTGACCCAAGAAATAACACCGTTTATTTATGAGTTTAGCCAAAGAAATGTCTATTTAAATCTTTCACATCTTACTGAGGAAGATACTTATAGCGGCCCTAATTGGTCAAGCATTTTAACAGGAGTTCATTACAATAAACATAATGTTACTGATAATAGTTTTGATGGTAGCCTTTTTGAAATGTTTCCTACATTTTTCAACTATATTGAAAATAATGTTAATTCAATAAATACGTCATCTATCGTAAATTGGGTGCCAATAAATAAAAAAATATTATCAAGAGATGTTGACTATAACACAGAAAGTCAAATTAGTGATTCATTAGTATTTATTGAGGCATTAAATTTACTTTTAAATGACGATCCAATTAAGCCAGATATTTTATTTCTACATTTTGATGAGTTGGATGCTGCAGGTCATAATTTTGGTTTTTCTCCAAATATAATAGAGTATGTAGAGACACTTAATAATATTGATTTATATGTGGACAGTTTAGTTAGTATTATTGATAATAAGAGATTATTTGGTGAGAATTGGATGTGTATCTTGGTTTCAGATCATGGCGGAGATGGCTATAGTCATGGAGATTATAACAATATTAAAATAAGAGAAACTGTTTTTATTGCAGAACATCCTTCACAAAATTTCAAATTGCAACATAAAAGCAATATGACAGACATTGCACCAACAGTTCTGGATTTTTTAGGTGTTTCAAGTTCTAAATTTGACTGTTCAAGGGACGGTCAGTCTATTCTTGAATAATAAAACTATTTCTAAATTAAATGGATCCGCTTTTGATTATATACGTCTTCTTATTTCAAATTTTCTATTTAATATTTGTACAACAACTCTCTTCTCTACACTTACAAAATTTTAGGTTGTAGAAGTGTAAAATAATTACCGCTGATGCAGGGATATATGTGATGTATTTAGGTGCTTCAACTATTGGAAATGTATGGTTTAATATGGTAAGAAGAAGGGTAAACCATGTTATCCAAAAACTTATTTTTATCCAGTTTGGTATTGTATTTTTAGTAACAAAATAAATTGCTATAAAAGAAATAATTAAAAAGAGGTAATCTATAAGTTGCCACCATATTGGAGCTTCAGAACAACATGATGTTGAGCATGCTTTTGCAATAAATAAAAATGGTGTTCCAATACAATGTATCATGCATAATGAACTAGCTATTATACCAACATTATCAAAATCACTTAAAAGTTTATTTATTGAATTTATTCTATACATAAAGAGCAAAAATATAAACATTAGGTATAATTGCAAATGATTTGCGTTTTTATTTGATTAGCGTTTTTATTATTTTTGAAATATGAAATTTATTGATGAAGAAAATATTGATTTTGGAATTATGCTTTCAAAAAATGGTTTAAGTCAAACATCATTTAGGAAAAAGTTAATCAAACTATTTCACCTGTCTAATTCATCTTTATCGATAGACGAAGTAATAAATGGTTTACATAATAATGTTGATAAGGCGACAGTCTACAGAGCTTTAAATGCTTTTGAAGAAAACGGTTTAATACATAAAGTCCCTGATAAGGATAATTTATTGCGTTACGCTTTATGTCAGAAGGAATGCAGCCCTACAAAGCATTCACATAATCATGCTCATTTGTTATGTGATAAATGTAATTCGACTTATTGCTTAAATGATTTTAAAATACCTATAGAAAATAACTATAACGGCTTTATAGTCAGTAATTCCAAAATTATTCTAGAGGGAAGATGTGTTGATTGTCAATAAGTTAAAGTCTTTCTAGTAAATTAAGAATTGCAGAATGATAAAGTCTTACATAAACAAGTAAATATGTTTTTCGATTGGGTAGACCTAAACGTCTTTAATTCGAATTTTAACTTAGATCCTTTTGTACCATAGGAAATCATACGAATGTATTATTAGAGATTTTCTTAATTCATTAATGTTCTCGGGTAATTAGTTAAAAATCAATTAAAACTCCAAGTTGTGTTACGCCGTTTTTAAATCCTGAATGATTTTCTTTAATAAATTGATAGTATGTTAGGTCAAGGTATAGTCCATCATAAATCTTATTTTTTATTCCAACACCTATTTTTAAATCATCAAGGATATCAAAATCATGCCTAATACTCTCGTATTTTCCATCTAAATTTTCAATATAAAATTCTTCTTTTTTGAATTTTAAAGAACGTTTGAAAAATAAAAAAGGAGTGCTGAATTCATTAATTTTTTTAAGATAGATTAAAGAAAATAATTGATAGTTAGATAATTTGTATAATGGAATATATCGATCAGAATCATTTCCAGACATTGAATTAATGTTTGTAATTCCTAAAACTATGTTTTCACATATATATAAGCCAATATATAGATTAGCGGAACTAAATTCAATTCTTTTATTATGGTCGAAGAACTCTATTGGGCTAAATTTTAGCAAAAATTTATTTTGAGCTGGTTCTTCTCCAAAAAGATATAACGGAATTGTAACAAAAAGTATAAGTACAATGTTTTTCAATTCAATTTTTATACAAATATAAACAAGACTTGTTTATTGGTCTTTTTCGAGAAAAATATTGATTATTTTTGTTTAGTGTAGATTATTAAAAAAGATAATAGAAGAAGTTTTTAAAAACACTTCTTTGTCATAAACATCAGCTTTAAAAGCTTAAAATTATTATGCAAGAAAATATTTTTACTAGCAGAATGAACCAAATGCTACTATTTTTTTTGTTAGTTAATCTTAATGTTTATTCACAACAAACTATAAACCAAAGCATAACACACAATAGTTTACAAAGAGATTATATTATTCATATTCCAAGTGTATACAGTGTTAATGATCCAATACCTTTAGTTTTTTGTTTGCATGGATACGGAGGAAATGCAAACTCAATTATGTCCTACACTAACTTTAATTATATTTCAGATACTGCGGGCTTTATAGTTGTATATCCACAAGGTACTCTTTTACAAGGTTCTACTCACTGGAATGCTGGGGGCTTAACTTTTGGAAGTAATATAGATGATGTTGACTTTATTAGCAGTTTACTTGACTCATTATCTGATCAATATAATATTGACTTAACAAGGGTTTATAGTACTGGAATGTCAAATGGAGGGTATATGAGTTTCTTGCTTGCTTGTAACTTAAGTGACAGAATAGCAGCAATCGCATCTGTGACTGGCTCAATGACTATTCAGACATATAATTCATGTAATCCACAACATCCCATTCCTATACTACAGATACATGGAACATATGATCAGACTGTGCCTTATTATGGCAATCCATCTTGGACAAAATCTATTGATGATGTTCTTCAATATTGGGTAAATCATAATAATTGTAATCCAACCCCAACAACAATTTCTATTCCAGATATTAATTTATTTGATAACAGCACAGTTGAGAGATTGACTTGGGAAAATGGAAGCAACTCTGTTGTTGCTGATCATTTAAAGGTAATTGGTGGCGGTCATGATTGGTTTGGAGCATGGGGTAATATGGATATTAATTCTTCTATTGAAATTTGGAAATTTTTTTCTAAATATGATATTAATGGACTTATTGAAAATACTTCTTCTATTACAGATGCCTCTATAAATTATAAACGTTTAATAAAAATTGTTGATATATTAGGAAGAGAAGTAAATACACAATTAAATACTCCATTGTATTACATTTATAATGATGGATCTGTTGATAAAAAGATTCTTTTTGAATAAATAAAACTCACTCAAATGAGTGGGTTTTTTTTTGTTGGCATAAGGGGTCTTATTTCGAACTTTATTTTTTTTTAGTAGGTTTGAATTATGAGGAATATTCTGTTGGTTACTATTTTATGTATAGTTTTTTTAAGTTGCAAAAAAGAGGAAAACTTACCAGCCCCCTACGTTCCGGCTAATGAGGATTCAAAAGGATATAATTTACTGCTTATTGGTAATAGTTTTTTTAGACCATATGCTGAAAAACTAGATGCCTTAGCTGATAACGCTGGATTTTTTGAACACAATAGCATTAGAATTACTAGAGGTGGAGATAATGGACGTCCAATTAATTTTTGGAATGATTCATTAACCCAAGAACATCTTGAAATTAAGGCCACTTTAGATAAAGGAGATGTTGAAATTTTTGGAATGACAGCCGGTCATGATACAATTGATCGAATTGAGGGTCACCGTAAATGGATAAACTATGCCATACAGAATAATCCAAATATCAAAATCTTTATTGCGATACCACAAATTGATTTTCCAGCAGATTGGGAACAAAGAGCACAAGAATATGGTTTTTCCTCAATACAAGAATTATATGATTATTTTGTTAATGATATTGTTCACAATGAAATGGTAGATGATTTAAGAATTGAATTTCCAGTAACAAAAATCTTCACTGTACCTACAGGTTGGGCATCAGTTAAATTAGATCAAATGAATATTAACAACGAATTACTTGATCAAATTTCTAGATTCGGCCCAAACGCAACTTCGTTGTTTATTGATGACAAGGGACATCAAGGTGATATTATCATTGAAACAGGCTCACTACTTTGGTTAAAAAGTATTTATAATGTAGATTTAAAATCAAATACTTATGAAACTGGTTTCAATACAGATTTACATGAAATAGCTAATGATATATATAATAATCATGACACTGAATACAACAATTAAACAAAATGAGTAATTAGTAATGTTAAATAAGATATACCACTCATTTGAGTGGGTTTTTTTCGTGAAACTAAATGTTCTTATTTCAAACTTTTATCTTTAATTTTAGTTCATTGAATTGCTTTATGTCAGTTTAATTTTTGCTAAGTTTGGGATATTATAATTTTTTAATATGAAAAATATTTTCTTTTTTTTATCAATTTTATTTTTATGTGTCTTCTCATCTTGTAAGAAATGTAAAGATTGTAGTTGTTCACAGATCATATCTCAGACTGGTTTCCCAGATGTAACTCAGAATGTTGAATTTAATGATGTTTGTGATGAAGACTTAGAAGAAATAGAGGGGACAATAACCTACACACAAAATGTAGGAGGTTTTTCTCAAACTGTTGAGCAATCTTGTGATTGTAAATAAAATATATATTTTGATTGTATAAAATAAAACCCACTCGACTGAGTGGGTTTTATTTGTTATTTATTGTTTAATTAAAGATTGGTGTTAAGCATATTATAAAACATATAATTGTTACCTGTTTTCAATATATTCTTCAAGTTCCTCTCCTGATTTACTAAATGAAAACACGTCATATACTTTATAATAATTTTCTAAATCGTATACATGGTCATATGCAAATTTAGCTAAGTCAAGCTGATCTTCATCAAAAGAAATCTCCTCTAGTATTAAAACCAAATTATCAATAGTCAGGCAATTTGTTTTTAGAATTCTTTTAGCAACTCTTACCTTATCTTCTGCAAAAGATGCATTGTCAACACTTTCCATCATTGATTTAAACCTATCTTCACTTACGGGAGTAGAACAACCTATTTTGCCACTATAGCCATCAACATAAACTACATTCGTTTCCTGCTCATTGGATTCCGATTTATTGGACCTAAGTTTCTTTTTGTCTAACTTTTTTATTCGTTATTGCTTAAGTTTGTCTTATGAGTAAGATTAAATCAATTAATTTAATAAATAAATTTTCATTATTTGATGAAAAGTGGACTCCAAAAATTATTGGTGAACTAAACAGTCAGTATGTAAAAATATGTAAACTTAAAGATGACTTTGTATGGCATAGCCATGAAAATGAAGATGAACTGTTTATGGTTCTTAAAGGAACTCTTTTGATTGACTTTAGAGACGGAAAAACAGTTGAAGTAAATAAAGGCGAAATTTTAATTATTCCTAAGGGAGTTGAGCATAGACCACACACCAACGGGGAGATTGTTTTTACTTTATTATTTGAGCCAAAAACAACTCTTCATACAGGAAATATTGAATCTGAAATGACAGTCAAAGAATTGGATTGGATTTAGTAAAAACTCAAATTGAATTGATTGTTAGGTACTAAATTTTTTAATTTTCTTTTATCTCTAATCGGTATATTCACTGTAATTACAGTTCCTGTTTTACAATGGCAAGCATAACATAATTCTACTTTAGAAGAATCAAATTCTGAGGTTATATAATTTACATCTATTCCTTCTTCAGATAGATAACTGATGATCCCTGCATTGTAACCTTCATTTGAAAAAGTATCTAAATTAAAGTAGTTATCCCAGGGATTAAAGCAGCCTGTTAAGTCCCAACGCATTGATAATGGTTCGTTTTTAGAACAAGAAAACAGAAAAATAGTAAGCGAACTTATTAAAAGTAATTTCATACAATTCGTTAGCATTGAAGATAAGATTCATTCAAATTTAAAATTATTTTCGATCATCTCGAATCCCTTCTTATTCTTTGCTTTATCTTCAATTGCTCCTTGAAAAACAACACTAATTTTCTTGTCTGCAGAATGAATAATATTTATCGTTCCATCATGAGGAATGCCTAAAAAGTTAAATGTGTAATTTGTAGACATAGAACGTGAATTATTAAACGTATTATCATAATAATCGCCAAAGATTATATTGCTAGCATCTAATGTAAGTTCTTCTTTGAGACCTTCTTCCCAAAATCTAAGATGATCTTCAAAACTAAAATTATTATCAAAATTATCGAACCATGATATTATGGCAAGTCCACTAGAATTAAATCCATCTTTTTCTATTGAAATATAATAGCCATCACCATCTAAATTTTCTTGATCTGTAATTGCCCATCCTTGTGGGCATATAAATGACACTCCGTCTTTCTCAAATTTTGTTTCAGGAGATTCATTACATGAGAAAAAAATAACACTAGATAGGATTAAAAATAAAAGATTTTTCATGATAGAACTTGTTAGTAGACTCTCAAATATAGTTACATTAAAAGAATCACATTGAGAATTGATTAATTATTTTTTGAAGTTATTTCTTAAGTTACTTTAGTAGATTGGTAAGCGGTGCTAAAAATGGCGCAAATTTTACTCTAAAAGCTTATTTTAATTTGGTGAAATAAGTTTTGATTGCAATCTTGTTACTACGAAAGTTTAAAAAACCCTCATAAATTTATGATGTTTTTTGGTGGACCTAAGTGTCCTTATTTCGAACTTTTCTCATAGAAAAAGATTAATTAAAAGTTCATCCTTAGGCTTGAAATGAATTTTAGATATTTGTATCATTATTGCATAGCTATTAATTATAAAACTAATTATCATGAGAAGTTTTTTACTAACATTTATTATTGCTTTAGGGTTATTTCAAAGTATAAATGCGCAAGGAGTAGTAACAGCCGTGCCTTGTGATATGTTAGGTATGGTTATGAATGTAGGCTCTCAAGAAACCTCTATCAGTATTTATCATTCAGGTCAATATATGACTCACCCACAATCAGAAAATATTTTTATGTGGGAGTTTACAGACCAACAAGGAAATGTATTACATCAAGACACCCTAGTTGACGCTTCGACAATATCATTTGGTCACAATTGGTCGTTAACTGATACAATAAATGTTACAGTTCATTTCATAAATGATTCGGCTAACTTGAATAATTGGTATATCTCTGAAGGGTTAGAACCTAACGGCAATTCAATTAATTGTTTATTTGAAGATCAGATATTTTGGCATATAGATACATTTCCTATTGGAACACCTTACGGTACTTGGACGTTTATTAATAATAATCCAGGTGAAGACCTAAATACTCCAACAGCCATAAATAATTTTGTTTTAGAGAAAAAAAGATTAATCAATGTTGTAGATATTATAGGAAGACAATCTAAAGGATTGAAAAATCGACCTCTTTTCTATATTTATGATGATGGTTCTGTAGAGAAAAGAATAATTCTTGAATAAATATAAACCCACTCATATTAGCGGGTTTATATTTGGTTGATCTAAGCGTCCTTATTTCGAACTTTTTTAACCAACTTAATCTATATTACATAGCTTTAAAAATAAATTTCTATATTTAGAAAAAATCATCTTATGGAAAATATCTTAATATTATCACAAATAATAATTTCAATTTCAATATTAATAGTTTGGGTTTTTCGTTATGATAATATCGTCATAGAATTTGAACAATATGGATTATCAAGTTTATTAAGAAATATCGTAGGGGCATCTAAAATTTCTCTAGCAACAATTTTAGTTATAGGAATTTGGCATCATGAATACTTGTTTTTCGCTTCGACTGCTATGGCTTTTTTAATGCTTTGTGCACAGTTTTTTCACTTTAGAGCAAAGAATAATTGGAGAAAGTTTATGCCCTCCTTATCCCTTTTAATCTTATCATTATTTATTGCTTCTTCGTACTATTAAACACTAAAGTATGAGTGCCTCTTTTTTTTTGATGATCTTTTCATCAATCTCATTTATATATTATGGATTAAGTTCTCTTTTATCCAAAAGAATGCATTCTGAATATTCTCGTTGGGGATATAATAATCTGCGTGTTTTTTTAGGATGGTGTCAATTATTAGGAGGCTGTGGGTTGATAATTGGCATGTTGCATCCTTTACTAAATCCATTGATTTCTATTACGTCGTTTTTATTGACTATAATGATGTTAACGGCTGTTTTTACAAGAATCAATTCAAAAGATGGATTACTATTGACATTGCCCTCTATTTTTTATTCTATATTAAATGCAATTATTTTTTTTCAATCTATTTAATTGAATTGCTGAATTTTGTGAGAATAAAAAAGCGGAACCCTTTCTCAAAATGAGATGGATTCCGCTTTGGTGGACCTAAGCGTCCTTATTTCGAACTTTTCAGAAAGTTTAATTACTTTTATTGTATGAAATATTTTTTAGTGTACTTTTTCATTTTACTTTTTCCTACTACAACTTTTTGTCAGTTTATTCCTAATAATACAAATTACAATCAAGATATTGTGTGGGAAAATGTATTTACCAATGGTCCATCAGGCAAAGTAAATAGAGGCATAGTTGATTCAGATGGAAATTGCGCTGTTATATTTATGCCGCCAAATATGTCTAGAATACATAAAATAAATGGTGCTAATGGACAATTAATATGGACTAAATCAAT
Source organism: uncultured Bacteroidota bacterium (assembly GCA_902580855.1). GTDB lineage: Bacteria > Bacteroidota > Bacteroidia > Flavobacteriales > UBA7312 > UBA7312. The sequence continues at coordinate 46,106 of CACHMF010000006.1, forward strand.
AAGTAATACTGTTGGTTTTGGTATTACAGAAATTTATGATTCTAATAGAGTAGATTATATTATTTCCGGAGGAACTGGCTCATCACAAGAGCGATGGATTTCGCGCTTAAATGGTGATGATGGGACAGTTATGTGGGATAAAACATATAGTTTTTCAGGCAGCTCTAACGAGTTTGATGGTATTCGAATGACAATAATCGGTTCAGACGGATATATATATGCATCTGGTTTTATTGGAGGTGATGAGGCGGGCACCATATTTATTGTGTATGCAGGGCAGTCAGTTGTTATGAAAATTGATCCATCTGATGGAAGTGAGATTTGGACTGATATAAATCCGAATTCTGAATATTCGATTGCTTTAATCGAGTCATCAGATGATTATATATATTCTGCAGGCACAAGATGGGCAGACGATTTAAGTATAACTAAAATAGATAGATTTGGGAATAGACTATGGACAGAAGATATTGCTAATACTTCTGATATTATACCTGCTGATTTATGTATTTCGAATAATGACATTATTTATTATGGAGGCCATACAGGAAGACCCGGGGCTGGTGATCCATTTGATTATTCTTGTCTTAGTATTGATACAAATATGAATGTTAATTGGATAAAACATTATGCTAATCCAAGGGGGTATAGTTTAAATCATATAAGAAATGAGTTATACGGAATTAAGTCAGGATCAGATGGTATATACATGTTTGGAGGAACTGGTGATGAAGGAAATTATAGTGCGACAAACTCTCCCTTCCTGTCTTCTGATATATGGAATGGATGGGTTCTTTCAGTTGATCAAAATGGTGATATATTAAAAAGTGAGGTATATTGTCATAATCAAGTAAATACTGCAACTGAATACGGTGCACTTATTGATAATGGATATGTAATATTTAACGATACAGATGCTCAAGGAGATGAAGAAGTTGGTGTTATGAAGATTATTAATGGAAGCAATAGTCCAACTTCAGTAAAAGAGAATCTAACTAAAGTTCAGACTCCACTAGTTAAAATTATTGATTTATTAGGTCGTGAAACAAGAGAAATGAAGAATCAACCTCTTTTTTACATCTATGATGATGGAACTGTGGAGAAAAAAATAATTCTTGAATAAATAAAAACCCACTCAAATGAGTGGGTTTCTTTTTGGTGGACCTAAGCATCCTTATTTCGAACTTTTTTATTTTCAAAAATTCTCTGCTGATTTTTAAATGATGATAACATTTCTAGTTACCAACGAATAATAGTAGATATTTTTTTAATTTTACTGAAATTGTTAAAGTCTAAATCAGATTTTACATAAATTTTTAAAACTCTTTAAAAGATTTTTTATGAAAAAGCTCCCTAATTTTTCTAGATTACAATCATCATTGGAAATGATAAAAACTAAAATATTTTTATTTTTTATTTTGTTTTCATTTAGTTCTTTAAATGTATTTGCTCAAAATTCTGAATCAATAAGCAATTGTAATGACTTTGTGGTTGGAAGCGCAGCTGCTTGGCCTTATGTTCTTGTTGCAACAACTATTGATTCAGGAGCGGTAAGTCACTTAGCTCAAACATTTACTATGAATGTCACTTCTTTACCAGCTAATGGTGCAAATGTTAGGGTTTATAAAACTGTAGCTAATGGAAATGATTTCTTTGGAAATCCAATTACATTAACATTAGGCTCAAATAGTATTACTGTGCCTGATGTCACTTTTGATAGAGTAGTTAAATTTCAATTCTCAAGTGGAGAAGTTGAATTTGATGCTTTAAGTTTAAATGGCGTAGATTCTGATTGTGTTGATGTTTTACCAGCATCAAATACATCATTAATAAGTAGTTGTAACGACTTTATTACAGGATCTAATTTAACTTGGCCTTATGTTCTTGTTGCTACAACTATTGACTCTGGTTCGGTTAGTCAAGGAGCTCAAACATTTAGTATGAATATAACATCATTGCCTACTGGTGGGGCAAACTTTAGAGTTTATAAAACTGTAGCTAATGGAAATGATTTTTTTGGAAACCCAGTAGTATTAGTAGATGGTATGAATACATTTACTGTGCCAGCTGTCACTTTTGACAGAGCGGTTAAATTCCAGTTTTCAAGTGGAGACATAGAATTTAATGCATTAAGTCTGAATGGAGTAGATTCGGATTGTATTACTAACATATCTTCAATTCAAAATACTGAACACAATATATTTCTAAATACTTTCCCTAATCCTTCAAATGGAAGTCTATTTATTCAATCAAATCAACCAATAGATGAGATACAAATACATGAAATTTCCGGAAGAGTTGTTTTACAAGTAAAACCACAACTGAATATCTATCATATTCAAACCTCCCATCTCAAAAATCAACTTTATTTTGTTAAGTGCTTAATAAATCAAGATTGGATTACCAGAAAAATTATTCTCAATTAAAAATAACTTACACTTCAATTTTTTTATGTTTAAAAATATTGTCAGAGTTCAATTATTTGTTGCGCTATTTTTCATTTATGGTTGCTCTGGAGACTCTACACAAAATAATCAGAATGATATATCAACTATAAATACATCAGAAAAACTTAATGTTTTATTAATTATTGCTGATGATCTGAACTGTGATCTTGGCGCTTATGGCAATTTGGATGTAAAAACTCCAAATATCGATCGTCTTGCAGCAAGAGGTGTCTTATTTGAAAATGCTCATTGTCAATACCCATGGTGTGGTCCATCACGTGCTTCATTCATGACTGGTATGTATACAGATCAAACCAAGATCACTAGAAATAACATGAATCTTAGAAATTCTATTCCGGATGTTATAACTATTGGGCAACGTTTTAGACAACAGGGTTATCAATCCGTTCGAATTGGTAAAATTTTCCATTATGATAATCCTAGCGCTATTGGAACATCAGGAAATGATGATATTTATTCATGGGATCAAACTGTGAATCCATATGGAAGAGATAAAATTGAGGAACATAAAATTAATACTCTAGTTCCAAGAAAGTATGGTGCAATTTTAAGTTGGTTAGCTGCTGATGGTAAAGACGAAGATCAGACGGATGGTATTGCAGCAAACGAGGCAATTGAAAAGCTTAGTGATTTTGCCGAAACAAATACTCCTTTTTTTTTAGCAGTTGGTTTTTTTAGACCTCATACCCCTTTTGTTGCTCCGAAAAAATACTTTGATTTTTATGATCGAGAAAAAATCGAAATCCCAGAAATACCAAATGACTATTTAACAACGATACCTGATCCTGCTGTTAAATCAATTAGAGCAAAAAAATCCCAAATTAATCTTAAAAAAGAGCGAGCCCAAGAGATTAAAGAGGCTTATTATGCAACTATTTCCTTTATAGATGCTCAGGTAGGCCGAATCCTTGATCAACTAGAATTATCTGGATTAGATAAAAACACTGTTGTAGTGTTTACATCCGATCATGGATATCATATGGGTGAACATGGACACTGGCAAAAAAATACATTATTTGAAAATTCAACACGAGTTCCATTAATAATTTCTGTTCCTAATTTTAAAAATGACGGCTCTACTTCTAATAGCCCGGTTGAATTAATAGATGTTTATCCTACTTTAATGGATTTAACTAATATTAATACACCTGAGCATGTAGTTGGAAAAAGTTTATTGCCATTGATAAATAATAACAATGCTTCAGTTCGAGAAAGCGCTCTTACAAGATGGCGTAAAGGATACTCAATTAAAACTAAACGTTATAGACTTACTAAATGGGGAATTAATGGCGAGCTAGGTTATGAGCTGTATGATCATGATCATGATAAGAACGAGCTTATTAATCTAGCTGATAACAAAGATTATAATGACGTGCTTGATTCTTTAAAATTAGTGATTGAAAAAAGAATTATTGAAGCTTCGATTAAGCCTAAAGGCCTTGGAAGACAATTTGAGAATGCTAGACCTATGTTCAAGGCAACAAACATTACATTTGGAGATATACATGATTTAAATGGTGAAATAACACACTTAAAAAATGAATAATTTTAAGTTAATTGTTAATCATATTTAAATTAATAACGATCGGTATTATGATAAACTTTAAGTTAAAAGAACGAATATCATTAAACTTTGCGATTAAATTCTTTTTTATTTCCATAATTTTAATCTTGTTTTCTTGTAATTCAAGTAATCATTCAAAAGATAAGGAAGCAAATTATAGTTCTCCAAATTTCATACTTATACTCGCTGATGACCAAGGATGGAATGGCACATCAGTTAAAATGATGTATAACGAATCTGGTTCAAAAAGTGATTACTTTGAGACGCCAAACCTAGAACTACTTTCCCAAAGAGGTATGCGATTTTCTGATGCATATTCTAGTGCACCTGTTTGCGCTCCCTCAAGGTATAGTATACAGTTTGGTAAAACACCTGCTAGACTTTCATTAATTCGTGTTGGAATGAATACTGATCACATTGATCATGAAGGATTCGTAAGTATTCCAAAGGCACTTAAAAAAATTAATAAACAATATAGAACAGCTCATTTTGGAAAATGGGGAATGGGAAGTAATCCTTCTATATTAGGTTATGATGAAAGCGATGGACCAACTAAAAATAAAGATGGCAATTTTGATAATGATAAAAGTCAATGGGAACATGTATTAAAAAATGATCCAAAAAATATTTTTTCTCTAACTAATAAGGCAGTTGAATTTATTCGTTCTAGCAAAAAAGAAAAGCGACCTTTTTTTCTCCAAATTTCGCATTATGCTGTACATTCCAATATTGAATCTAAAGAAAAAAGCTATGATTTGTTCAGTGATAAACCTAAAGGTCTTCATCACAAAAATCTCGGATTTGCTGCAATGACTTATGATTTGGATGAGAGTCTTGGGATTCTATTAAAAAAAATAAAAGAGTTTGGACTGCAAGACAATACATACATTATTTATATGTCAGACAATGGATCGGTGCCTAATATTCCTGGTGCTAAAAATTACGAAAAGAGCTATAACTATCCATTGAGTAGAGGAAAATGGGATGCTTTTGAAGGAGGTATACGTGTGCCGCTAATAATTGCAGGCCCGGGTATAAAAAATGGTTCTGAGTCTTCCACACCCGTTTCTGGAAGTGATCTTTTGCCAACAATAATAGATTTAGCAGGAAGTAAAACAATTAAATTAAAAGAAATTGACGGAGGAAGTTTCGCCTCAATACTTTTAAATAAAAATAACGAAAATATTAACAGACCAGTTGATGCTATTTTCTTTCATGTGCCATATAAAAATGGTATTGCTTTAAAGAGACCGCATTCTGCAATTAGAAAGGATGATTATAAGCTAATTAAATTTCAAGATGATAAATCATTACTTCTTTTTGATTTAGTGAATGATAAAATGGAGCAGTTTAATTTAGCTAATCAAAAACCTGAAAAACTAAAAGAATTGGAAGAACTATTAGATAACTATCTTGTTGAAGTTAACGCACCAAAATGGCAAGATGGCATTACTTGGAAAAACACTCCTTTAAAAGATATAAATTCTAGCTATTAAATTTAATAATGAATTACATCATTAAATTTAATAGCTTAGCGTAAAAATTACACTTGATTTTATGAGAAAGTTTTTTTTGTTCATTTTGTTTTTATGGGCAGGAACTTCTTATGCTCAAGATACAATTCCTAAACAAAAATCTTTCAGTAGTAATGTTTTGAGCTTTAAAAATCCATCAAGCTCAATTTCTTTTTCAGGTTATTACAGATTTTTAGGTTTTGTACGCAATCAAAAAGAAACATTTCCCAATAACAGTGGTAAAACAGTACTTATTAGTTCAGGTGATGCTTACAGAGAGCCTATGTTTCTTTTGAAGCTCAATGGTAAAACTAGAGACAACATAAGGTTTGGCGCTGATCTTATGCTCAATAGCTTGTATAAAGGTCCTTCATCTGATTTCACACAAGCACTAACTCTAAATCTTGGACTCAATTTATCAACATCAATTAACACTAAACATGGAACCTTTAATTTTAAATCTGGCGGTGTTTCATGGTACAGACAAAGTCGACTAACTGTATGGGGGAATCGTTCATTCAACCGAATAAGTATATATGAAAGAAGACCACAAACACCTTTGAATAAAACACCAATTGATCGTTACTCAAGATATTACAATAGCGGTTTGATTGATCAAGGAGTTCGATATGGAAGTCGTGCCTTTCAAGGTATTTTCTTTCAAGGACTAAAACTGCCTTTAAATTTTTCTGTTAAAGGAGTTTTAGGAAAAAGTAATTTTAACCGATCTGTGTTTGAAACTAATGATAATTTTACTGGCTCTTTTCAGCTTAAGAATACATTAAGCTCTTCTTCAAGAATAGCATATAATTACCTTTCATCATGGGCAAATACTGATTCTATAAGCGATAATAGAAGAAGTTACTTTCTTCATACCCTTGAATTGGATAAGAAATGGAATAAAATACAATTTCAAATGGAGTTTGGAATTGGAAACTATAGTGATCCAACATATAAAGCTAAAAAGGGAGAAGCTATTCTTGTAAATATTAAAACTGCCAAATCAACTAAAGTTCCATTGAATTTACAACTTTATAGAATTTCACCACAATTTGTAAATGTTACAGGTAACTTTTTAAATACGTCTGTTCTTGAAGTTTTTCCGAATATCGAAGGTATTGGCACAACTGTAAGAACTCCCTATCAAAGTCCAATGGTTGGGCTTGGCTATCCAGTAAATAATAGACAAGGTGTTTCTGTCAATGCTGATGTTTCACTGGGTAAATTTAAGATTAATGGAGGTGTTGGTGTTTTTGTTGAAATTGACACTTCATATGCTGCACTTTCTTACATACACAATGTGAATAGCCAAACACTATCAAAGATTTATTTATTTGCACAAAACTGGGGACCATATAATGCATTGAACTCAACATACAGAGGTGTATATGAAAACGTAAATATTAGTGATACAACTGCTAACGGTCTAGCAAACTTTAAAAAGTTTTTTAATACAATTGAATTTCAAGTTAAATACAACAATAATTTTCTTGGAAAGAATTATTATATTTTTTCATTAACAAGACTTAATACTTGTCAAAAAGACTTAAATATTTTACCTAACATGGGAAGTGAAGTTTTAATTACTCAGCTTAGTCAAGAAGTTGACTTAAGCTATGAAATTACTGAAAAAGCAGCACTTGTTTTAACTTACGGGATAGAAAAAGTAATGGGTAATAAATACACAGATATAGGCGATAATCCAGATTCCACTGCTACAAATTCCTTTTTAGAGAGTTTAGGGTTAGAAAATCTTTTTAGGTATACAAATTCAAGAAATCAAAAAAACACACTTTTTGGTTTTGGCTTAGATTATAAAATAGGTAATGATGCAATGTTATTTTATCGTTATAATCGATATCGATATTTTGATCCAAACTTTATAGAAAATCATTTAAAAGGCTGGGAAATGATGCTTGAATTAAAAATTAATTTTTAACCAATGAAAAGAAGCTTAATACATATACTTGTTTTTTTTACAGTGTTTTTGCCTGTAATTAATCTATATGCTCAAGTCAACGAAAAAATTTGGTTTGACGGACTTGCTCGATCTTATTTTGCTAGAGATGCTATTGACAAAAGTATAATAGATGATACTATATCTGCAAATAACACATCAAATGGTTATAATATTCTAGATCTAAATACTCATGTAAACCCAATTGATGATATTGAAATTTTTGCACAGCTTCGAATACGTAATTCCCTCGGAAGCTTTTTTGGTTCAGGAACTGAA
>CACHMF010000007.1 GCA_902580855.1 uncultured Bacteroidota bacterium
ATTAATAATGATTTTTTTGAAAATATTATTTTTTTTAAAAACATTTTGTATAAGTTTGCATAATCAAAATTATACAAAATATGAAAACAATAAATATTTTTACTCTCTTAATATTATCTTTTCTGATTAATATTAATGTATTTGCATGTAAGTCATGTGGATGTAGCACTAGTAATGAATCACATACTCACTCAGAAAAATCCATAACTAAAGATGTTATTATTTCAAACAGTACTGTTAAATGGTTAGCCAAAAAAGTTACTGGTTCTCATGAAGGCAATGTATCAATCTTAGATGCTCATTTACATTTTGAAGATGATGTATTAACAGGTGGTAATATTAAGATAGACATGAATTCAATAAATTGTACTGACTTAGATGGTGAGCCAAAAGAGCAACTTGAAGGTCATCTATTATCAGACGATTTTTTTGGCACTAAATATTACCCTACTGCTGAACTTGAAATCATCAAGGCAGAAAAAATTTCTACTGATTCCTACAATATAAAAGGAGTAATAGAAATAAAGGGAGTAAAGCAGAATATAGCATTCAAAGCTAATATCAAAAATGGTATTGCTAAAGCAGACCTAGTTATTGATAGATCCAAGTTTAATGTGAAGTATGGTTCAGGTACTTTTTTCGAAAATCTTGGTGATAAAATGATTTATGATGAATTTAATCTTTCCGTTGTAATCGCTTTCGAAATTTAACTATGTTAAATTTTTCACTTGTTTTGAAACCGACTTTTAAAGTCGGTTTTTTTAATTGTGGAGATATCTTTAATATTTCACATAACTAAATTAGGCTTATACAAAAAAGTTAAGTAAACAAAACTTAAAAAAATAGATAGAAGAAAAGATTTTTCACTTTTTATTTTTTTTAAAGTTGTTAGTATTATTAAATACGAAACTCATAATCATTTAAATATAAGTAAATAAAAAACCCTCTATTAAAGAGGGTTTTTTAAATCTATGTGTTTAATCGTTTAAGCGTTTTCAAATCTTCTATTTACTTCTTCCCAGTTTACTACATTAAAAAAAGCATTAATGTAGTCTGGCCTTCTGTTTTGGTAGTTAAGGTAATAAGCATGTTCCCACACATCCAAACCTAAAATTGGTGTTCCGCCACAACCACTATCCATCAACGGATTATCTTGGTTTGGTGTAGAACAAACATTTACTTTTCCATTTTTTACACAAAGCCAGGCCCAGCCCGAACCAAACTGGGTGGCAGCTGTATTTGAGAATGCATCTTTAAAAGCATCGAAAGAACCGAAAGCAGCATTTATAGCTTCTGCTACAGCACCAGTTGGCTCACCACCACCCTTTGGACTCATTACAGTCCAAAATAAACAGTGGTTATAAAACCCGCCACCATTATTTCTTACCCCAGCCGATAAGCCAGGAGCAGCTAAAATCTCCTCAATACTTTTGCCTTCAGCATCTGTTCCGCTAATAGCAGCATTTAATTTAGTAGTGTATCCTTTATGGTGTTTCCCATGGTGGATTTCCATGGTTCTTGCATCAATGTGTGGTTCTAATGCATCGACTGCGTATGGTAAATTTGGTAATTCAAAAGCCATAATAATTTGTTTGTTTAAAATGTTAGTTTAATAGCTGCAAAGATAATGATTTACAATCTAATTGCTTCTTGAAAGGTTTCATCTATTTGATGTATGACAGGGTAGAAGCCAGCATCATTCCAAATATTGCGGGCAATAAATGCTTTTAGTTGTGTGCTGATGATTTTTTTATCCTCCAACGTCCATTCGTACATTTTTAAATCTACACCAGCTTCTTCACATTGTCTTGCCAATGCCTTCAAGCTTTGGGTATCAATTTCAAAGAACTGTATAAAAGCCTCTAGCGTTAGTAATTCAAGTTCTTTTCGGTGCTGATTAGTGTAATCAAAAGCAAAGCTGCGCACTAAATCCTTGCGATTAGCTTTTGTAATACTATTATGATAGCTGATGGTATCAAGTGGAATAAATACATCTGGCATAATACCTCCACCTCCATAAACGATTTTTCCCTTCGGAGTAACAAACATTAAGCTATCCGCAAAGTCGATACTGTCCTTCGATGTAAGTTCACCGCTTTCCAAGCGTATCATCCAATCATTATCATAACCATCTTTATCACCCTTCTCGTACGGTTTTTGAATACATCTACCTGTTGGGGTGAAGTAGCGCTGTGTAGTAATGCGAAAAGCTGAGCCATCATTATGTTCAAACTGTTCTTGTACCAAACCTTTTCCAAACGAACGCCTTCCAGCAACTGTACCTCTGTCGTTGTCTTGAAGAGCGCCTGCTACAATTTCTGAAGCAGAAGCAGAACCCTCATCAATTAGCACAACCACTTTGGTACTCAACAATTGACCAGAGGCATTTGAAAAATATTCTTCTTTCTTTCTACTTCTTCCCTCCGTATAAACAATTAGTTTGTTGTTGACTAAAAACTCATTGGCCATATTGATAGCAGCACCCAAATAGCCGCCTGGATTGTTGCGCAAGTCGAGCAACAATTTTTGCATGCCCTTATTTAACAATTGTTCACTAGCCACTTTAAATTCTTCGAAAGTGGTTGCTGAAAAACGATTTACCTTAATGTAGCCCAGTTCATGATCTACCATATAGGCAACATCTACTGAGTGAATAGGAATCTTACCGCGTGTAATGTCAAAAACGATGAGTTCCTTTTCCCCTATTCTTAAGATCTCTAAAGTCACTTTAGTACCTCTTTCTCCACGAAGTAAATCGAAGACTTTTTGGTTTGTTAGGTTGGTGCCGGCAATTACTTCGCCATCCACACTAATAATTTTATCACCTGATTGAATACCCACTTTTTGCGAAGGACCTCCTGAAATAGGTGCGACTACCAAAATGGTGTCATCTTTGAGATTAAATTCTACACCAATTCCATCAAAACTTCCTTCCATCGGTTCGTTTACAGCTTCTAAATCTTTTGCAGGAATGTAAGAGGAATGAGGGTCTAGCTCGGTAAGTAAATTTTCTACAGCTTTTTCTACAAGTTCTTCTTTTGCTAATGAATCGACATATAATTCATCTAGCTGTTGCAATATTAAATTAAATTTATTGTTTTCTAGAGCGTTAGTGTTGTTAGAGGGACTAAGCAATTGTCCTAGCAAAATACCTCCAATCAGTATTAAAGCGAAAATAATTGGACTGAAGTGATTGTCTTTACGCATTGTCGAGCTCGGTAAAATGAACAACTTCTACACCTGCTTTTCTTAAAAAATCTACACCAGATGTGTCTTTGTATGTCTTAAGGTAAACCAATCGGCTGATTCCTGCTTGATGCACCAATTTGCTGCAATCCTTACAAGGTGACATAGTGAGGTATAGCGTAGCTCCTTTGCAGTTGTGTGTAGAGCTTGCTGTTTTGGAAATAGCATTAGCTTCGGCATGTAACACATACCATTTAGTATTACCTTCTACATCTTCACATTCGTTTTCGAAGCCAGAGGGGCAGCCGTTGTAGCCATCCGAAATAATCATCCTGTCTTTTACAATAAGCGCGCCTACTTTTTTGCGTTTACAATGTGATAGCTTAGCCCACTCCAAAGCCATACGTAAATAAGCACTATCGTATCGTTTTTGTTTTTCAGTCATACCTTTGATAAAATGGAATCGCAAGATACAAAAAAAGCGCCCTCGAAAGAGAGCACTTTTGTACCCGAGGCCGGGGTCGAACCGGCACGATATTGCTATCACTGGATTTTGAATCCAGCGCGTCTACCAATTCCGCCACTCGGGCTAAATTCACATAAATCAGACCGCAAAATTAGATAATTGTTTTACCCCTACAAACGAAAGCGAAAAAATTGTAGCTACACAAGGCAATTTTTCTATCTTTGTCGCCCATTTATTACAGCATGAAATCAGCAGTAAAAATATTTGCAGGAAATGCAAGCCAAGATATGGCCGATAAAATCGCTAAAAGATTTGGAGTTTCCTTAGGTGAGGTTTCTACCGTACACTTTAGCGATGGAGAGTTTGAACCATCCTTTGATGAAACGGTAAGGGGTTGCGATGTATTTATTGTACAATCTACTCCCCCACCTTCAGAAAACTTGATGGAGTTATTACTGATGATTGATGCGGCTAAGCGTGCTTCGGCACACAAAATTGTAGCTGTAATGCCGTATTTTGGGTATGCGCGTCAAGACAAAAAAGGTAAGCCAAGGGTGCCGATAGGAGCTAAATTGGTGGCTAACTTATTGACTGCCGCTGGTGTAGATCGCATTATGACAATGGATTTGCACGCAGATCAAATCCAAGGATTTTTTGAGGTACCGGTAGATCATTTGTATGCCTCTACTTTGTTCTTACCTTATTTAGAAAACTTGAATTTACCAAACTTGTGTGTTGCTTCACCAGATATGGGAGGAACAAAAAGAGCAAACACCTATGCTAAGTATCTAAATACAGAAGTAGTAGTATGTTACAAGCATAGAGAAAAAGCAAACGAAGTAAGCAAAATGATGCTGATTGGTGATGTGAAAGGTAAAGACATTGTTTTAATTGACGATATGGTGGATACTGCTGGAACACTAACTAAAGCAGCTGACTTGATGATACAAAAAGGTGCTAACAGCGTCAGAGCTTGTTGTACACATGCAATACTCTCTGGAAGTGCTTACGCGCGCCTAGAAAATTCAAAAATTTCAGAACTATTAGTAACCGACAGTCTTCATAAAGAACACAAAAGTGATAAGGTAAAAGTGATTGAAGTTGCCGATTTGTTTGCAGACACCATCAAGCGTGTACATGCTAATCAGTCCATTAGCTCCAATTTTATTTGTTAATTATTAATTATTATTCATAAAAATGAAAACATTTGCATTAAACGCTGAGGTTAGAGAAGCTTCAAAGATTGCTAACAAAGCGTTGAGAAATCAGGGTAAAGTTCCATGCGTGCTTTACGGGGGAGATAAGCAAGTGTGCTTCTCTGCTAAAGAGAATGACTTGAACAAACTTGTAAATACTCCCGATGTATTTTTGGTAAACTTTGAACTAGAGGGAAAATCGTATAAAGCTATTGTACAGGACCTTCAGTTTCATCCAGTAAATGATCGAATCATTCACATCGACTTTTTACAAGTATTCGATGACAAAGAAGTAACAGTAAACATCCCTGTGAAATTTAAAGGCACGCCAATCGGTGTACGTAATGGTGGTAACTTAATAGTTCGTAGAAGACATATCAAAACGCGTGCGGTACCGGCTAACTTGCCAGATGCTATCGAAATCGATATCGAAAAAATTCGTATTGGTAAGTTTATCTATATCGGAGAAATCAGAAATGAAAACTATACTTTCTTAGCTCCTGATAGCGCTGTAATAGTCGGTGTAAAAACTGCTCGCGGCGCAATGGATCTAGAAGAAGACGAAGAAGAAGCTAAAGATGGTGAAGAAGAAGCTGGTACTGGAGGAGACGCTCCAGCGGCAGAAGCGCCAGCAGCTGAGTAATTTTCTTCATTCAGAATTTCTTAATTTTAGAACATGAAGTTTCTCATTGTTGGATTAGGAAACCCTGGGTCTAAATACGAAAATACTAGACATAATATCGGATTTAAAGTGTTGGACGCTTTAGCCGAGTTGTCCAACACTACTTTTAAGGAGGAGCGTTATGCTAAAGTAGCTGTAGTTAAGCACAAGGGACGATCTTTTCATTTAGTAAAGCCCACAACTTTTATGAATCTCAGTGGTAAGGCAGTAAACTATTGGCTGCAACAAAATAAAATAGATTATAATAATCTTCTAGTTATTACAGATGATATAGCGCTTCCTTTTGGTGCCTTGCGCTTAAGAGGAAAAGGAAGCGATGGAGGCCATAATGGTTTGAAAGACATACAGACTGTTTTAGGGCGTAGCGATTATGCGCGCTTAAAATTTGGAGTTGGTAATGACTTTGCTAGAGGAAGGCAAGCAGACTATGTGCTAAGCGATTGGAACTCAGAAGAGGAGGAAACGCTGAAACCTCGCATTGAGCAAGCGGGAAAAATAGTGCTTGCTTTTGGTACATTGGGCTTGGTTCGTGCCATGAGCGACTTCAACGGGAAATAAAATGTCCTGCTTTCATAGGACTTTCTACTGTAAGTAATTTTTTATATCTACTTTTTTAGATATAATGCTGTGCAATTTGTCAATACTTACTCGACTTTGTTCCATAGTATCTCTATCTCTTACAGTTACGGTATTGTCTTCCAATGTTTGATGATCTACTGTGATGCAGAAAGGTGTTCCGATAGCGTCTTGTCTGCGGTAACGCTTTCCGATAGAATCTTTTTCTTCGTACTGGCAGTTGAAATCGCACTGAAGTTCTTTCAAAATTTCTCTAGCCTTTTCAGGCATGTTATCTTTCTTGGTTAATGGCAATACAGCAGCTTTTACAGGGGCTAACATTGCAGGAATGTTCAATACAAGTCTTGTGTCTCCGTTTACTTTTTCTTCGTTATAGGCATGGCTCAAAATAGTTAGAAACATACGGTCTAATCCAATAGATGTCTCTACCACATAAGGCACATAACTTTCGTTAATTTCTGGATCGAAGTACTGTAATTTTCTTCCTGCGTGCTCTTGGTGGCTCTTCAAATCGAAATCTGTTCTTGAGTGAATACCCTCTAACTCTTTAAATCCAAATGGGAATTTAAACTCAATATCACAAGCAGCATTGGCATAATGGGCTAGATTTTCGTGATCGTGAAAACGGTAGTTTTCTTCGCCCATTCCTAAGCTGTGGTGCCATTTTATACGCGCATCTTTCCAGTGTTCGTACCACTGTATTTCTTCACCAGGTCTTACAAAAAATTGCATTTCCATTTGTTCAAACTCGCGCATGCGGAATATAAACTGACGCGCTACAATTTCATTACGGAATGCCTTTCCTGTTTGTGCAATTCCGAAAGGAATCTTCATGCGAGCTGTTTTTTGCACATTTAGGAAGTTGACAAAAATTCCTTGTGCAGTTTCTGGTCGCAAGTATAAGTCGTTAGCACCATCGGCAGTAGAGCCCATTTGCGTTTTAAACATCAAATTGAACTGGCGTACATTTGTCCAGTTTTTTGTGCCTGAAACAGGACATACAATTCCTAATTCTTCAATTTGTGTTTTGATGTCGGCTAAGTCATCATTTTCCATGGCCTTGCTAAAGCGCGCCATGATAGCGCTGATTTTTTCTTTGTAACCCAACACTCTTGGATTGGTGTTTATGAATTGTTCTTGATTAAAAGAATTACCAAAACGCTTGGCTGCTTTTTTGACTTCCTTCTCTATTTTATTTTCAATTTTTGCAGTATGATCTTCAATCAAAACATCAGCACGGTAACGCTTTTTAGAATCTTTATTGTCAATTAAAGGGTCATTAAAGGCATCTACATGGCCAGAAGCTTTCCAAGTAGTAGGGTGCATGAAAATAGCTGCATCAATTCCTACTATATTTTCATTCATATTCACCATGGATTTCCACCAATAAGTTCGGATATTGTTTTTCAGTTCCGAACCATAAGGGCCATAATCGTAAACAGCGCCTAGGCCATCATAAACTTCGCTAGACTGAAACACAAAACCGTATTCTTTAGCATGTGCTACTACCTTTTTAAAAATGTCTTCGTAATTTGCCATAGCACAAAAATAAACATATTAGAACCATAAACCACTTTGTGTTCCTTACTTTTGTATAATGATTCAGGTAGATGATAAAATCATTTCTTTTGAAGTTTTTGAGAAACAGTTTGTTTGCGATTTAAGTGCATGTAAAGGAGCGTGTTGTGTGGAGGGTGATGCTGGAGCCCCATTAGCTGATAAAGAGTTAGATGTTTTGCCAAATATATATAATGAGGTGAAGTCATACATGCGAGCCGAAGGGATTGCAGAAATAGAAAAGCAAGGCTTTTTCGTTTTAGATGGCGATGGTGACAAAACTACACCTCTAGTTAAAAATAAAGAATGTGCTTTTGTGGTATTTGATGAAAACAATATAGCAAAATGCTCTATTGAACAGGCTTACAATGATGGAAAGATAAATTTTAAGAAGCCAATATCGTGCCACTTGTTTCCTATACGCATCAAGGAATATCGTGATTTTGATGCAGTCAATTATGAAGCAATAAATATCTGTAAACCCGCTTGCTTTTGTGGAGAGAGTCTACGGGTTCCAGTTTATAGATTCTTAAAAGAACCGCTTATTCGCTTATATGGAGAAGAGTGGTATGACAAGCTAACAGAAGCAGCAAGATTGCTTAAAAATCAATGTAAAAAATAAAATAAATACCGTTTTATTTCATTTTTGCAAAGCAATCAACTGTTAATACTTCGTTAATAAAATGAGCCTGTTTTAGTTTGACTTTTTGCAAGCAATCGAAAATCAGAGTATTGTCTAAAAATTCACAATGTAAGCTGTTAACAACTTGAATTTATTGTGAATAAAAATGAATTGCTTTGCACAATTTTTTTTGAAACATTTGTGTCGTTCAATGCTCAGAATGGAATTTTAGCAACTACTAATTGATGTCTCATCAAGCACAGAATTCCAAAAATACAGAGAACATTTTTTGCTTTACAGAAGTCTTAAAAAGACTCATACAATTCTAGAAAACGAATTGTACTAAGGCGATAATTTTTTAAAATTTTAAGAATAGGATTATGAAAATAGCACACATTTACAAGCGAGATCAATCAAAGCAGCCATTTAAACTAGACAAGATTGCCAGCGCTATTTTACAAGCTATGATTTCTGTAGGAAAAGATGATGAAGAAGATGCAGTTCGTTTGGCTGCTAGTGTTCATGCAGAACTGCTAAATAGAAAGAATAAGTTTAAAAACTATCTCCCAAATATCGAAGAAATTCAAGATGTAGTAGAGCAAACGTTGATGAAGAATGAGCATTTTGATGTAGCGAAAAGCTATATTCTTTACAGAGAAAAGCAAAATTCAAGAAGAAAGCGTAACATATTTGAAAAACGATTGAACCTGAAGCCATACGAGTACCCAGAATTATACGAATACGTGCCAGCAATTAGACATTCCTATTGGATACATACAGAGTTCAACTTTACAAGTGATATTCAAGATTTTAAAACTAAGCTAAATGATACAGAAAGAAGTGCTATCAAAAATACTATGTTAGCGATTTCGCAAATTGAAGTAGCCGTAAAAAGTTTTTGGGGAGATGTCTACCACAGGATTCCAAAACCTGAAGTAGGTTCTGTAGGTGCAACATTTGCAGAGAGTGAGGTAAGGCATGCAGATGCGTACTCTCACTTACTAGAAATACTTGGGCTAAATGCTGAGTTTGAAGAGATCAAGAAGAATCCTGTAATAATGAAAAGAGTTCGTTATTTGCAAGCTGCTTTGGCAACTTCAAAAAGTGAAAAGAATAAAGAATATGCTGAGTCGGTATTATTATTCTCTCTATTTATTGAACATGTTTCTTTGTTCTCTCAATTTCTTATCATCATGGCTTTTAACAAGCATAAAAACATGTTGAAAGGTGTTTCGAATGTAGTAGAAGCGACATCTAAGGAAGAACAAATTCACGGAGACTTCGGCATTGATTTAATAAAGATTATCAAAGAAGAAAATCCAGATTGGTTCGACTTCATGTTCAATACAAAGATTCAACAAATGTGTAAAGATGCTTTTGAGGCAGAAAGTGCAATTATCGATTGGATTTTTGAAAATGGAGAAATTGATTTCTTACCGAAAAATGTTATTAATGAATTTATCAAAGACCGTTTTAACAAATCACTTGAAAGCATTGGCGTAGGAAGCGTATTCGCTGTTGATGCAGAACTGTTGAAAAAAACAGAATGGTTTGATGATGAAATTATTGGTACGAAGCACGGAGACTTCTTTGTGAAGCGTTCCATCAACTACAGCAAGAGAACGCAAAGCGTAACAGCAGACGATTTATTTTAAGAGATATAAAAAACCAAAACGAAACGATATAAATTATGCAAAAAACAGCTGCCCCAGAAGACCTTATAGAAGTAAAAGAAAGATTAGATGTAAAGAGCTCAGAAGACTCTTTTAAATGGCTTACAGAACATAGTAGAAATTTTTTAGCTTCAGGATACTTAGCACCTGGTGTGTCTGCTGAAGAAAGAATTCGTGAGATTGCAGAAAACGCAGAGAAGATTTTAGGAATTCCTGGCTATGCAGATAAGTTTGAACACTATATGTCTGAAGGGTTTTACTCTTTAGCTTCTCCGGTTTGGTCAAATTTTGGAAAAGAAAGGGGTTTGCCAATCAGTTGTTTTGGTTCTAATGTTGCAGATGATATGGGGAATATCTTATATACCCAGTCGGAAGTTGGTATGATGTCGAAGTTAGGCGGCGGCACATCTGGTTATTTCGGAAATATTCGACATAGAGGTTCTGCAGTTAAAAATAACGGACAAGCATCTGGGGCAGTTCATATCATGCAATTATTTGAAACAATGGTAGATGTAGTAAGTCAAGGATCTGTTCGCAGAGGAAGATTTTCGCCTTACTTACCAGTAGAACATAGCGATATTGAAGAGTTCTTAGAAATTGGAACAGAAGGAAATCCAATACAAGAGTTAACACATGGCGTTACTGTAACGGATGAGTGGATGGAGTCTATGATTGAAGGAGATCAGGAAAAGCGCGCTATATGGGCTAAGGTAATCCAAAGAAGAGGAGAAATTGGCTATCCATATATTTTCTTCACAGACAAAGCTAATAATGGAGCACCTAAAGTATTTAAGGACAAAGGACATAAAATTGTTGCTAGTAACTTATGTACAGAAATCATGTTACCTTCTAACTCAGAGTGGTCATTTGTTTGTGTATTGTCATCGGTAAATGTATTACACTTCGATAAGTGGAAAGATACCGATGCAGTGGAAACAATGGTATTCTTCTTGGATGCGGTAATTACAGAGTTCTTAGAAAAATTAGAGCGTTATAGAGACTCAGATGATTTAGATGATCAGCAAACATTTATGTTCATGCAAAGAGCGTACAATTTTGCGAAAGATAATAGAGCACTAGGACTAGGTGTGTTAGGATGGCATTCATACTTACAATCCAAAATGTTACCATTCGATAGTCAAGAAGCATTTAATCTAAATAGCGATGTGTTTAAACACATTAAAGTAGCCTCTTACAGGGCCTCTACAGAGTTAGCAGATAAGTTTGGAGAGCCAAAAACATTGGAAGGCTACGGTAGAAGAAATGCTACATTAAATGCGATTGCACCAACTACTTCATCAGCTTTCATTTTAGGACAGGTGTCTCAAGGTATTGAGCCTATCTGGTCTAATATTTACGTAAAGGATATTGCTAAGGTGAAGACAACTATCAAGAATCCTTTCTTATTATCATTATTGGAAGAGAAAGGAATGAACACTCCAGAAGTATGGAAGAACATCAGAGATTATGATGGTTCTGTCCAGCACTTAGAATTTTTAACTGAAAATGAAAAAGAGGTATTTAAAACATACTCTGAAATTGATCAGATGAGCATCATTTATCAAGCAGCAAACAGACAAAACCATATTGACCAAGGACAATCTTTGAATTTGATGGTACACCCCGATATGACTGCAAAGGAAATAAACAAGTTATATGTTACAGCTTGGAAGTTGGGTGTAAAATCACTTTACTATCAACACAGTATGAATGCTGCGCAAAAGTTCAAGCAGAATAAAGAATGTACAAGCTGTGAAGGATAATTTCGCAACCAAACATAATAAAATAAGCTCCGCTTAAAAAGCGGAGCTTATTTTTTATACTTAGTTCAGCTATTATTTAAAAGCGTTTTCGCCTGTAATATCTAAACCTGTAATCAATAAATGAATATCGTGCGTCCCTTCGTAAGTAATTACTGACTCCAGGTTCATCATGTGACGCATTATAGGATATTCTCCCGTAATTCCCATGCCGCCTAATATTTGGCGTGCTTCTCTAGTAATTTTTAAAGCCATGTCTACATTGTTACGCTTACACATTGAAATCTGAGCAGAAGTAGCCCTATCCTCATTACGCAACACACCCAAACGCCATGTAATAAATTGTGCTTTAGTGATTTCAGTAATCATTTCTGCCAATTTCTTCTGTTGTAATTGGAATCCTGCAATTGGTCTACCAAACTGCACTCGCTCTTTTGAGTAACGCAAAGCAGTATCGTAACAATCCATAGCTGCCCCGATAGCACCCCAAGCAATTCCGTAACGAGCAGAATCTAAACAACCAAGAGGTGCGCCTAAGCCATCTTTGTTAGGAAGAATATTATCTTTTGGAATCTTCACGTTGTCAAATACCAATTCTCCTGTAGCAGAAGCTCTTAAACTCCACTTGCCGTGTGTTTCTGGTGTGGTAAATCCTTCCATACCACGTTCAACAACTAGTCCTTTAATACGGCCTTCTTCGTTTTTGGCCCAAACAACAGCAATATCTGCAAATGGAGCGTTCGAAATCCACATTTTAGCTCCATTCAACAAGTAGTGGTCACCCATGTCTTTGATATTCGTAACCATTCCTGCTGGGTTTGATCCGAAATCAGGTTCAGTCAATCCAAAACATCCTATATACTCACCAGAAGCTAATTTTGGTAAGTATTTTTGTCTTTGATCTTCATTACCATATTTCCAAATAGGATACATCACCAAAGAAGATTGAACCGAGGAAGTAGAGCGAATACCGCTATCTCCTCTTTCCAGTTCCTGCATGATTAAGCCGTAAGAAATTTGATCTAATCCAGCACCCCCATATTTAGCAGGGATGTAAGGCCCAAAGGCGCCAATCTCTGCCAAGCCATTTATAAGGTGTTTTGGAAACTCTGCCTTTTCGCAGGCATCTTCAATGATTGGTGAAACTTCACGCTTTACCCATTCTCGGGCTGCATCTCTCACTAATTTATGCTCTTCCGTCAATAAGTCATCTAACTGAAAATAATCTGGTGCTTGAAACAAATCCATTTATATTGTTTTTAGTTTGGTACAAAATTATTGAATAATTTAGGATAAAGAGGTAAATTGCAAAAAAATCAAGAGGGTGAATCAATTCGTAATAATAGCTGCTTTACTCATATTTGCAGTTTCAGCCTGTAAGGAAACTGAACCAACACCATTAGTTCAAGGTTCGTGTGACAATATCAACTATACTTTTTCGGACGTGCAATACATTTTTGAGAACAACTGTATAGGTTGTCATGCTTATGGTGGAGAAGCTTTGGCTGCTGGAGATTTTTCATCTTACCAAGGGGTTGAGGCAGCATTAAATGCTGATCAATACACCTTTTTATCCCAAGTTCGTTGGGAAATGAGTGACTCAGATTACAATATGCCTCCAACTGAAAAAATGTCGAATGATGACGTTCAAAAATTAGAGTGTTGGATTGAAGCAGGTTATCCGCAATAAAAGGTGGCAGATTTAACATCGACACCACACGCCACATTGCACAACGAGTGGTTTTTTATCACTTGTGTTTTATTATTAGCAGCAGTTGCTTTTTTCCGTGTTCATTTTGGAAGAGGTCTTTTGTTAATTAGCCAAGCGGCATTTACACAGCGACACACCAATCAGTTTTTGCGTGAAACTAATAACTTAAATGTTTCTCCTTATTTACTTCCTTTTTTTGTGCTTGTGTTTTCTTTATTTATTGCACATCCATCATGGGAAAAAACTAGTTGGTCTTTTTTTCTAATTCTAAAGTATACATTTTGGATTTCTTTGTTTTTGACATCGAAATACTTGTTAATTCGTTGGATAGGTCATCTTTTTCAGCAAGTGTATTTTTTTGAAGAAATCATTTTTCTTACTTTTCTATTTGAAAAAGTGTCAGGACTAACCTTGTTTCCATTTTTAGTTTTATCTGTTTACGCTCCTTTTGATTCGAAAATATGCTTGCAATTAGGGGTTTCTTTATTCATCTTTTTTTTACTTTTAAAATGGGTTCGTATGCTCTATTTGGGGTTTTTTAAGCGTTCCTTTTCTAAAACACATTTATTTATATACCTTTGCATTCTCGAAATTTTACCATTAGTAGTCATTGTCAAATACTTTTTGTTGTAGCTGCGATTGGTATTTTTTTTAAGAATAATGACTTAAAAAAAGACGATAAGTGAAGGAGAATAAAGTGAAAACAATCCTGGTTTCTCAACCAAAACCAGAGTCCGACAAATCACCCTATTTCGATTTAGCCAAAAAATGTAAGGTTAAAATTGATTTCCGTCCTTTTATTCATGTAGAAGGTTTGACGGCAAAAGAATTTCGCCAACAGAAAATCAGCATCCTAAGTCATGACGCAGTAATTTTTACTAGCAAAAATGCAATGGATCATTTTTTCCGTATGTGTGAAGCGACACGTATTACTGTACCAGAAGAGATGAAATACTTTTGTGTTTCTGAGGCGATTGCATATTATTTACAGAAATATATCATTTACCGAAAGCGTAAAGTTTTTATTGGTAAGCAAAAGATAGAAGATATGCTTTCTACTTTGAAGAAGCATAAAGAGTGTAGCTTTTTATTGCCTTGTTCAGATATTTTGAAAGACAGTATTCCACAGTTCTTGAAAAACAATAATTTTAAGTTTACTAAAGCAGTTATGTACCGAACGGTATGTAGTGATTTGTCAGACTTAGAGAACGTGTTCTATGATGTTTTGGTGTTTTATAGCCCATCTGGAATAAAGAGTTTGTACCAAAACTTCCCAGAGTTTGAGCAGAATAATACACGTATTGCAGCTTTTGGTCCAACAACAGCTAAAGCAGTAGATAAAGCGGGTTTAGTATTAAATATTGGAGCGCCAAACCCAAATGCCCCGTCTATGACAATGGCTTTGGAACAATACATTAAAAAGGTAAATAAGCGATAATAATTTTTACAATATATTTCAAAAGGGGTGCAAGCATCCCTTTTTTTGTTTTCTAGAAATCCCTATTTTTACTTAATGTCTAAGCACACTTTTGGTAAATCCCATCGTTTAAAGAGTAAGAAACAAATAGAATGGCTTTTTGTTGAAGGTAATAGTTTTATCGAGTTTCCTTTGAGGGTGGTTTGGCTATGTACTGAAGCGACAGAATCATCTGTTCAAATAGCATTTAGTATCTCTAAAAAGAGTTTACCAAAAGCGGTTCATCGAAATCATGTAAAGCGATTGCTAAGAGATTCATATAGACGTCAAAATCAAGCTTTAAAATCAATGGTTCATGAAAAAGGAAAACAGTTGCAAATGATGTTTATTTTTTTAGACAAACAACTTTGGAAATATCATGACTTGGATAATAAAATAAGCGTAACTTTAAAGCGTTTACAAGAGGAGTTATGAGTCGGTTGCTAGCATGGTTGTTCATTTTCCTTATCCGTATTTACAAATTAGTGATTTCACCTATGTTCCCCGCACGCTGTAGATATACGCCAACCTGTTCGGAATATGGCTTACATGCCATTCAAAAATACGGTCCGTTTAAAGGAGGTTGGCTTACATTAAAAAGGATAGGTTCTTGTCACCCATGGGGTGGGCATGGACATGACCCTGTTCGATAAAAAAGAAATTGAAGTAATGAAAAAGATAAAGAAATTAATATTGATTTTATCCGTTGTTTCTACCTCCATCCTCTCGATGGGCTTTGTAGATAACTATTTCGAGATCTCTAAAAATCTAGACATTTTCACCACTCTTTACAGAGAGTTAAATGTCTTTTATGTAGATGAGACCGATCCAGGAGATTTAATGAAAAAGGCAATAGATTCTATGTTAGAATCATTGGATCCATATACATCATACATACCCGAATCAGAAATGGAAGATTTTCGTTTTATGACAACAGGTCAGTATGGAGGTATAGGTGCCATTATTTCCAAAAGAGAAGATTATGTAATCATTTCTGAGCCTTACGAAGGATTTCCTGCGCAAAAAGCTGGTTTGATAGCAGGAGATAAATTGATAGAGATAAACGGGAAATCTGTGAAAGGAAAATCTACTGAGGATGTTAGTAAAGTTTTAAAAGGTCAACCAAACACAACAGTAAATGTCGTGATAGAACGAGAGGGCGAAGAGAAACCTTTTGAGGTAGAGTTGAAAAGAGAAGAAGTAAAAGTTAAAAGTGTTCCTTTTTACACCATGTTGGAGGGTGAAATTGGATATATAAAAATGACCTCCTTTACTAGAAACGTAAGTAAAGAAGTGGCAGAAGCATACAAAGAGCTTACCAAAGACAAAGATATTAAAGGATTAGTTTTTGATTTAAGGGGAAATCCCGGGGGACTCCTAAATGAAGCGGTGAACACTACTAATTTATTTATAGACAAAGATCTGGAAGTGGTAAGCACCAAGGGAAAGGTAAAAGATTGGGATAAGGTATATAAAACATTAAATCAGCCATTGGATAAGGACATTCCTTTAGTAGTTCTTATTAATAGTCGTTCTGCTTCTGCCTCTGAAATTGTTTCAGGAGCCATTCAGGACTTAGATAGAGGTGTAGTGATTGGTCAACGCTCGTTCGGAAAAGGATTAGTGCAACAAACAAGAAAACTGAGTTATAATTCTCAGTTAAAAGTTACGATTGCTAAATACTATATACCTAGTGGAAGATGTATCCAAGCATTGGACTACACAAGTAGAAATGATGATGGTAGTGTGGGTTCTATTCCAGATTCTTTGAAAACAGAATACAAAACATTAAATGGTCGTTCTGTTTGGGATGGAGGAGGGGTAAAACCCGATATATCACTAGAGCCTCGCAAGTATAGTAATATCCTAATAAGCATTATGTCGAAAAGACACATTTTTGATTTCGCTAACAAGTATTATAGAGAGCATGAAACATTACCAAGCTCTTCGGTTTTTGAAGTAAATGATGAGCTGTATAACAACTTTATCACCTATTTAAGTGGCAAAGATTACGAATACGAAACGCGTACTGAAAAAGCAATTGCCAAGTTGATAAAAGATGCTAATAAGGAAAAATACGTTTCCGATTTACAAGCAGAAATAGATGCGTTAGAAGCTAAAATGGAAGCTAGTAAGACTAATGATTTAGATCGCTTCAAAGAAGAAATTAGTGAAGTGATTGAAGGAGAAATAGTAACTCGTTATTACTTCCAAAATGGTCGTATAGAATCATCACTTAAACATGATAACGAGGTGAATAAAGCTGTTGAGATCTTACAAAATAAGGAAGTGTATAACGAAATACTTAACGGCACTTATCAGCAGTAATGCTCTCCCAAGAAATACATCAGAAAATTTACTTTTGGTCACTAGCCTATCTGTGTTTTTCAGTCCCGTTCATGAGTAAATTCCTCCCATTTACTATTGGGGTAGTGATTTTAATACTTAATTTTTTATTTGAAGGAAATCTTTTTTTAAGGCTAAAAAAAATAGTTCGCACCCCTTGGATTTTATTGTTTGTTATTTTCTATGTATTACATCTTATCAGTGCATTTTACAGCACTAATTTTTCCGAAGCAAATAGAGATTTATTTTTAAAATTACCTTTACTTATTGTTTCAATTACGTTTTCGTCTATTTCTTTAAGTAAATCCCAAAAACAGAGACTATACTCGATTTGGATTATAGCAGTAGTGTTAGTTGCTTGTATATTAATTGGACGAGCGTATGTTAATTATTTTGACACAGGTTATGTCAGATTTTTATTTTACTCAGCATTAGCTGAAGGTAAGCATCCAGCTTATTTTTCTTTGTACTGTTTAACTGCAATAATATTATTGTTTCAAGGCAAATTTGAAAAATGGAAAGTAATACCACTCATGCTTTTGGTGTTAATGGTGTTTTTGCTATCAAGCAGGATGCAAATATTAGTATTATTAGTTCTGGCTTTTGTAAAAGTTTGTCATGAATTTGCTCAAAGTAAAAAAGTGAGTACTGTAGTTATCTTAGCAATTATTGGCATTATATCACTATTTCTAAGTGAAAATTTACGAAATAAAACTAGGCTTAATAATGCACAGAAGGAAATTAGACAACTTTTTTCTCAAAACTACAAGAACAGCACAAGAGGTGCTATTTGGGGTTTCGGTTTACAGACAATACTGGACTCTCCATGGATTGGACATGGAAATGGTGATGAGTTTGAAAAGCTGAATCAAGCGATACAATCTAAAGTCCAATTGACAGATTCTGAAGTTATTGCGTTAGCGAATGTTACATTTCAAGACACTACGATAATGAAAAGATTGTATTCAACAGCCGAAAGAAGAGGTTGGGATAAATCAGACCTGCATTTTCGTTACGCTAGATGGAAATTGATTAAAGAATTAAGTAGTCCGTACAACAAATTTTACAAGAATTTTTACAATTATCACAATCAATTTTTACAATCATGGGCTACATCAGGCATACTATGTTTATTGCTTTTGTTGGCAATCTTTTTTATATCCATCAAAACAGGGGTTCAACAAAAAGACTTCGCTCTTTTAGCAATTGTATTTTTGATTGCTATGAGCTTTATGTCGGAAAGTATGTTAGAAAGGCAATATGGAGTGATTTATTTTGCTTTGATTCTACCGATTATGATGCTGGAAAGTCGTAAATCCGTTTGATTCTTCGGTTAATCGTAGCTAATATTTCGTATGGTATAGTGTCCAGGTCGTTCGCTATTTTTTGAATAGAGAAATCAGCGCTAAAAATAGTTACTATATCTCCTTCTTTAGCATTTACATCACTAATATTAGCTACAATGCTATCCATGCTAACATCTCCTAATATAGCACACTCTTTATTGTCGACTAGCACTTTTCCTTTTCCATCTCCTAATTTTCTATTTAATCCATCAGCATAGCCAACGGGGATAATAGCAATTCGCATATCGTAAGGTGCTACGAAAGCACTACGATAACCTATTTTTTCACCTTTTTTTATGTTTCTTATCTGTGAAATAGCACTTTCTAAACGACAAATTTGTTGGAGATTTTTATCATCGGAAACACCATATAATCCAATACCCATTCTTACCATTTCCATTTGATATTGTGGATGCCTTAGCACACCATTAGTGTTGAGGATGTGTCTTTTGAAAGGAGTTTTCAATTCTTTTTGCAAATTGTTTGTTAACTTTTCAAAAAGTTCAATTTGACAATGTGTGTAGCCGTCTTTTTTTATTTCATCTGAGGCAGCTAAGTGCGAGCATACTGTTTTGATTTTTAATTGCGGATTTTCTTGAAGTAAGGTCAGCATATCATCTATGTCATCGGGGCTAAATCCATAACGATTCATGCCTGTATTTAACTTCAGATGAATATTGAAAGATGTTTTTTGCTTAGCATATAATTCTAATAATCGAAAATTATATATGACAGCTTCTAGATTATATGTGTTGATTTCTTCAATACTTTTACTTCCGGGATTAGCAATAATGATACTTCCTTGAATTCCTTGTTCTCTTAGGTTTACGCCTTCTTCAAAATCAGCCACCCAAAAATGATGTACGCCTAATGTTTCTAAAAAAGCAGCTATTTCATAATCTCCTAATCCATACGCATGAGCTTTTACTACGGCAATAACTTCTGTTTTTTTAGACAGTTGACTGCGCAAGTAATGAAAGTTGTTTTTCAGTTTCGCTAAATCAATGTGCAATATGGTTTCGTGTGCTAAACTCATGATTTGGTATGGAAACAAGCTCTACACAATGGCTCATACTCTTGTTTTTCTCCAAGTTGTACTAAGCTATTATTTTTCGTTTTACGATGGGAGTATAATGCAGGATTACCACAGCTCACACAAATAGCATGTACTTTAGTAACATGATCAGCTGTTGCCATTAAATTCGGAATAGGTCCGAACGGTTTTCCTGTATAGTCCATGTCTAAACCAGCTACTATGACACGTTTACCTTGCTGTGCAAGTTGCCTACAAACATGAGGTAGTTCATTATCAAAAAACTGCGCTTCATCTATAGCAATGATTTGTGCTTTTTCGCTGAGTAAAAAAATATTTTTAGAAGAAGTAACAGGAATGGATGGAATGGAGTTGTTATTGTGCGATACAATCTTTTCTTCATCATACCGAACATCAATTTTCGGTTTAAAAATCATGATGTTTTTTCCTGATATTTCCGCTCTTTTTACTCTTCTAATTAGCTCTTCTGTTTTTCCGGAAAACATAGATCCACAGATGACTTCTAGGTATCCGAAACTTGTTTGTTCGTTGAAAGGGTATTCCAAAAACATTCTGCTAAATTTGTAACAAATGTAAGCAATTGATTATTCATTTTTTATGAGAAAAAACATTCTTCTTTTTTTCTTGCTTCCTGCAATTCTGCAAGCACAAAATGACAGCATCTCTATTCATAAAGGTAGATTGGTATTAGTTGGTTCAAGTGCAGCTTCTGTTTTGGGTGGTTCTTATCTTTATGTGCAAAAATCTTGGTGGAGTGATATCGCTACGGAGTTTCATTTTGATGATGGTTCAGATTTAAGATATGCCCTAAATGTGGATAAAGCGGGGCATTTTTTTGGAGGTGTTTTAGTTGCTGATATGTTTCAGGGATCTTTACAGTGGGCAGGAGTAAAAGAAAAAAATGCTTATTTATATGGAGCAGCTATGGGTTCTTTCGTTCAGCTTGGTATAGAGATGAAGGATGCTTATGCTCCTTATTGGGGGTTTAGTGTTTGGGATTTTGGTGCAGGAACAATTGGCGCGATCGTTCCTTATGCCGAAAGATATTGGGGAGCCATGGAATATATTGATTTTAAGATGAGTTATTACAAACGAAGCAATCATTATTGGGATTTAGGGATTGCTCAAAAACCCTATGCTCCTCCACACCCACACGCTTATCAGGATGATTATGTGAATCAAACCTACTGGGTTTCTTTCTTTCCATTACGAGAAAATGGACATCATTTAGGAATATCTTTTGGGTTTGGACTAGATGATACACAGTATTTAGATGCAACTAATACCAAGCGAGGAGGTAATAATGAATTTTATCTTGCACTAGATTATGACTGGTGCCAATTGCTCAAGAGATGGGATACTCCAATAGGAAAAAAAGTCAAACGTTGGTTAAATTATATAAAGTTGCCGGCGCCTACAATAAGAGTTTCTCCAACAGTAGAGTTCTATCCGTTTTTCATGTAAATTTGTGACATGTCAAAATTGTTTTTAGTTCCTACGCCTATCGGAAATTTAGAGGATATGACCTTCCGAGGAATTCGTGTTTTGAAAGAGTCTGATTTTATTTTAGCCGAAGATACTAGAACAAGTGGGAAACTCTTGAAACATTTTGATATTGAAACACCTATGTATTCTCATCACATGCATAATGAGCATAAAACAGCGAGAAAATGGGTAAACAAAATTCTAACAGGACAAACGATTGCACTTGTTACAGATGCAGGAACACCTGCTATTTCTGATCCTGGTTTTTTACTTATAAGAGAATGTGTGAAAAAAAATATTGAAATAGACTGTCTTCCCGGGGCAACAGCTTTTGTTCCAGCATTGGTTAACTCAGGATTTCCATGTGAGAAATTTGTTTTTGAGGGGTTTCTACCACAAAAAAAAGGAAGGCAAAAACGGCTTAAATTATTAGCTAAAGAAGAGCGTACAATGGTGTTTTATGAATCGCCATACAGAGTGCTAAAAACATTGCAACAGTTCGCTGAATTTATAGGAGCGGATAGACAGGTTTCTGTTTCAAGAGAAATCACAAAAAGGTTTGAAGAAACCATAAGGGGATCAGTTTCAGAAGTATTAACACACTTTGAAAATAAAGATCCAAAAGGGGAATTTGTAATTGTGTTACAAGGTAAATAATGGATATTAAAGCACCTTTTCATAAGAAACCTTGGGTGATTGCAGGCCCTTGTAGTGCTGAAAGTCAAGAACAATTATTGGTAACAGCAAAAGCAATACAATCAGATACTGATTTGTTTAGAGCTGGTGTTTGGAAACCACGTACAAGACCAAATTCTTTTGAAGGAATTGGAGAAAAAGCACTAGAATGGTTACAAGTAGTAAAGCAAGAAACAGATCTTCTTGTCGCCACTGAAGTAGCAAATGCACAGCATGTTGAAAAGTGTTTGCAAGCAGGTATTGATGTATTATGGTTAGGTGCTCGTACTACTGTAAATCCTTTTTATGTTCAAGAAATAGCTGAAGCCCTGAAAGGGGTAGATATGCCCATAATGGTTAAAAATCCATTGCATCCTGAACTTAGTTTGTGGATTGGAGCTTTGGAGCGCTTAAACAAGCTAGGAATAAATCAATTAACAGCTATTCACAGAGGTTTTTTCACCTTAGAAAAATCAGCATTTCGTAACGAACCAAAATGGGAAATCCCTATCAGATTAAAAAAGAAATGCCCAGAACTACCTATAATTTGCGATCCTAGCCACATTTCTGGCAATAGAACAATGATTCAAGAAGTTGCTCAAACCGCATTGGATTTAAACATGAGTGGCTTTATGGTGGAAACCCATGTTTCCCCGCAAACTGCCTTAAGTGATGCCGAGCAACAGATAACACCTAAGCAACTATCTAACTTAATCTCATCATTGGTGTTGCGTGAAACTTCAGCGGAAGACAAAAACTTTAATGCGCAGTTGAAAAAACTTCGTAAGTCAATTGATGAGGTAGACATGAAACTACTCCAAGTTATGGGAGATCGCACAAAATTAGTACAAGAAATAGGAAGATTTAAAAAAGAAAATAGCGTTACTATTCTACAGATAGAGAGATGGTTTGAGATATTGAAAACAAGACAAGAGATGGGAGTGAGTTGTAATTTAGAAAATCAAATGGTTTCGGAGCTCTTTGAGCTGATTCATAAGCATTCTATCCTTACGCAGACAGATATCATGAAAAAGTAAGAATGAAAAAACAGTGGAACTTAAAGCCGAAAGCAGATGAACATTTGGTTGCAGAGATTCAAGAAAGTTTAGGTGTAGCCAAAATTGTTGCAGAGCTTTTAGTGCAAAGAGGTATCACTACTTTTGAAACTGCAAAAACATTTTTCCGTCCTGATTTAAATGATCTTCATGATCCATTTTTAATGAAGGATATGGACTCCGCAGTTGCACGTTTGAGCACAGCGATTCAGCAAGGTGAAAATATATTAGTGTATGGAGATTATGATGTTGACGGAACAACCGCAGTATCTTTGATGTATTCCTTCATTAAGACTATTCACGACAAAGTGCAGTATTATATTCCAGATAGGTATTCCGAAGGATATGGCGTTTCTTTCAAAGGAGTGGATTATGCAGCGAACAATCAATTTTCACTCATCATTGCATTAGATTGTGGTATAAAAGCTGTTGACAAAGTAGATTACGCTAGAGAAAAAGGTATAGATTTTATCATTTGCGATCATCACCGTCCTGGAGACTTTGTGCCAAAGGCAACAGCTGTTTTAGACCCAAAACAAATCGACTGTTTGTATCCATATAAAGAACTTTCAGGATGCGGTGTAGGGTTTAAATTGATCCAAGCCTATTGTCAAAAGTTCAAAATTCCTTTCGTGAAAATTATCCCATATTTAGACTTATTAGTTGTGAGTATTGCGGCTGACATTGTCCCTATTACTGGAGAAAATAGAATATTAGCACACTACGGGCTACAACAACTTAATGAAAATCCAAGGATTGGTTTGAAAGCATTGATGGAGGTTAGTGATAGATATAAATCATTTACTATTTCAGATGTGATTTTTGGTTTAGCACCACGTATTAATGCTGCCGGAAGAATTGAACATGGAGTAAAAGCTGTAGAACTGATGGTGCAAGAAGATATAGAATTAGCAAAGGAAAAAGCACAAACGGTAAATCAACATAATCTAAAGCGAAGAGAACTTGATCAAAGCATTACAGAAGAGGCATTGCAAATGATCGTTACTGACGCTAAGAGTACGGTTGTTTTTCATCCTGACTGGCATAAAGGTGTGGTAGGAATCGTTGCTTCTCGTTTAATAGAATCATATTACAGGCCTACCATAGTTCTTACCGAACATAATGGAAAATTAGTAGGCTCGGCTCGTTCTGTAAAAGGATTTGATGTATATGATGCAATTGACGCTTGTTCAGAGTATGTGGAGCAGTTTGGCGGACATAAATATGCGGCAGGCCTTACGCTTAAAAAGGAAAATTTAGAAGTATTTACTGCAAAATTTGAATCGATTGTTGCAGATACAATTAAAGAGGAGATGCTTATTCCGCAGGTCAGTATTGATGCGGTGTTAAACATTTCAGATATTGACCATAAGCTATATAGAATCTTAAAGCAAATGGCTCCTTTTGGACCCGGAAACATGTCGCCTATATTTATGAGTAAGCAAGTGGTTGACAGAGGTTATGGGCGAAAGATAGGAAAAGAGCAAACTCACCTAAAACTAAATGTAACGGATACAAATCGATCTCAGTTTTTAGATTGTATTGGTTTTGGAATGGCGGATATGTTTGAGCTTATCAAAGGTGGCCAGCAATTTGATATTGCATATGCGCTTGAAGAAAATGAGTGGAATGGAAATGTAAATTTACAATTGCGTTTAAAAGATATTCGCATCTAGCGTAAAACTGTTCTTCCTAGTTTTTCTGAAATCATTTTTTTTAAAAGTAGAAGTTTACTCATCTTTTCAAGGGCTTGATTTTGTGTCTCTAAATCAGGAGATTTCATTTCATCTTGAGCAGATTTGATCAACTGTTCAATCTTCTTCACTTTCAAAGAATACACGGCCGTTTCTACTGCTAATCTTAAATGTACATCTTCAGTGTCTGTATAGATTCCGTGTTTTTTCCAGTTTTCACTAAGTTCATACCTGTTAGACATTACATCAGTAGCTACTTGCGAAATAGTAGGGTTACTATGTTGAACAAAATGATTTGGGCTAGGTAATTCGTCATTATTGATGAAAGACATGTATTCAGTTAAGATGTCAGCATAAACTGAATGATCAAATTGTATTTCTCCAGAAATTTCTTCCAAAATAAACTGAGCCACGAATAAAGTATATTCTTTTACTATAGTTTTGTTGTTTCCTGCTTCCGAAACTTCCTCAACCTCTTCAAAAAAGACGATTTCTTTATCGCCATAACAAAGTAAAAAGCGAATAATTTCCCACTCTTGATAATTAGATTTGTTGAAATCAACCTTCTTTTGAGAAGGTGCTTTTATAGCTTGTTTCGGTGTGTATTCGTTTACTTGTCCACTACTACTTTCTTGTCTTTTTACACGCGCTACTTCTTGTGTCAAAATAGCTTCCGAAATCTGAAGTGTTTTACTGCAATCTTTAATAAAAACAGCACGTGTAATATGGTCAGGAATAATCGCAATTGAGCCTACAATTTCTTTAATTAAAGCAGCTTTTTTAGTTGGGTCATTTTTAGTTTCCTTTTGCAGTAGTTGTGTTTTAAAAGAAAGAAAATCTTTTGCTTCATTATGAATAAAATTTTTCAATTTATCACTGCTTACTTTTTTAGCATAACTGTCTGGATCTTCTCCATCAGGGAAAAGCACGACTTTTACATTCATGCCTTCAGCTAAAATTAAATCGATACCTCTGAAAGAAGCCTTGATTCCGGCAGCATCTCCATCAAATAAAATATGGATGTTTTTAGTGTATCTACTAATCAGCTTTATCTGTTCAACACTCAAAGCTGTTCCTGATGAAGCGACGACATTCTCTACTCCGGATTGATACATTGAAATAACATCGGTGTAACCCTCCACTAAATAGCAACAGTCTTCTTTTACAATAGCTGATTTTGCAAAATAGATACCATATAGGATTTTGCTTTTGTGATAAATGTCGCTCTCTGGAGAGTTGACATATTTTGCTATTTTTTTCTCTGTTTTTAAAGTCCTTCCGCCAAACCCAAGTACCCTTCCAGATAAGCTGTGAATTGGAAACATAACACGCCCTCGAAAGCGATCAAAAGATTTATCTTCTTTGAAGATGCTTAAGCCACTTTGCTCAAGGTATTCCTTTTTATAACCTGATTTCAGCGCTTCTTTAGTAAGCGCATCCCAGCTTTCAGGATTGTAGCCAAGTTGAAATTTTTGAATTATTTCATCAGTCATGCCACGCTCTTGAAAGTAGCTTATAGCAATGGCTAGACCCTCATTCGTTTTTAGTTGTTTTTGAAAGAATTCATTGGCAAAATTACTAACTACATACAAGCTTTCTTTTGTATTAGCCTTTTCTAATTGCTCAGCAGTGAGCTCAATTTCCGGAACATCAATGTGGTATTTTTTAGCTAGAAACTTCAGTGCTTCTGGATAAGAAAACTGCTCGAGTTCCATAACAAAGTTTACAGAGTTTCCTCCTTTTCCACAGCCAAAACATTTGTAAATACCTTTGGCAGGAGAAACCGTGAAAGAAGGTGTTTTTTCATCATGAAATGGGCAGACACCAAGCATATTTGCTCCTTTTTTTTTCAACGTAACAAAATCACCAACAACCTCTTCTATACGAGCGGTTTCAAAAATGTTATCGACTATGTCTTTAGGTATCATCATTTTTTACGTTCTATCACATAATTAACTAAATGCTCTAACGAGTTTCGCGCCTCATTTTCTTCCATTTCTTTCAATATAGAAAGAGCTTTTTGTTGATATTCCTTCATCTTTTCAATAGTGTATCCAATGCCACCACTCTGACGCACCATTTCTATTACCTTCGTAACCATTTGTGGATTAGTGTTGTGGTTTTTTACAGTGTTGATGATGAATTTCTTTTGCTTTTTATCTGCCTTAGTTAATGTATATATCAAAGGTAAAGTCATTTTTTGTTCTTTAATATCGATACCTGTAGGTTTCCCGATATAACTGTCGTCATTGTAGTCAAATAAATCATCTTTCATTTGAAAAGCAATTCCTACAAGCTCTCCAAATGAATGCATTTTTTTTATTGTTTCTTCATTTTGTTTAGCGGCAGAAGCTCCACATGCACAGCAGGCCGCAATTAAGGTAGCAGTCTTTTGTCGGATGATATCAAAATATACATTTTCTTCAATATCCAGCTTGCGTGCTTTTTCTATCTGCAACAATTCACCTTCACTCATTTCACGCACTGCTTTAGATACAATTTGTAATAAGTCATATTCTTTATTGTCTAAAGAAAGCAGTAACCCTTGTGATAATAAATAGTCGCCAACAAGTACCGAAATTTTATTTTTCCAAAGTGCGTTGATAGAGAAAAATCCTCTACGAATATTGGCGTCATCAACTACATCATCATGCACTAGTGTGGCGGTGTGTAGTAACTCAATTAATGATGCTGCTCTGTAAGTAGAATCATTTACTTCGCCGAAAAGTTTTCCTGTTAAGAAAACAAACATTGGGCGCATTTGCTTTCCTTTTCGCTTAATAATGTAATGCATGATTTTGTCAAGTAAGGGAACAGGGCTACGCATAGCTTCTTTGAACTTACTTTCAAAATGAAGCATTTCTTCTTGTATAGGACGCTTAATATCTCGAATCACACTCATTTATAAAATCCTTGTGTAGATAGCGAAGATACCAATTTATTAGACCGTAAAGAACGGCTGTTGATAAAAAGAAATAGTGTTTATTTAGCTAGTTTGTTAGCTAGTTGTCCGCAGGCAGCATCAATGTCTTTTCCGCGGCTTCTACGTAAATTGACTATCAAATTATTACTTTCCAAAAACTGCACAAAGCGGTCTACTTTTTCGCTGCTAGCTTGTTGAAACTCCCCTTCATCAATAGGGTTATACTCAATGATATTGATTTTACAAGGAGTAACTTTAGCGAATAGAGCGAGCTCTTGTGCATCTTTAATTTCGTCATTATAATTCTTGAAGATGATGTATTCGTAAGTTGGTCGAGTTCCTGTTTTTTCGTAAAAGTATTTTATGGCATTCGACAAAGAATCTAATGAGTTTTGTTCGTTAATTGGCATGATATAATCACGCTTTTTATCATTGGCAGCATGTAATGATAATGCCAAGTTAAAACGCACCTCATCATCGGCTAATTTTTTTATCATTTTTGCAATTCCGGCAGTCGATACCGTAATGCGTTTTGGTGACATCCCTAAACCGTCATTTGAAGTAACTTTTTCTACAGATGCCAATACATTTCGGTAATTAAGCAAAGGCTCGCCCATTCCCATGTAAACAATGTTACTTAACTTCTGGTTGTAATTTCTTATAGATTGCTCGTTAAGTAAAAATACCTGGTCATAAATCTCGTCTGCATCCAGATTGCGTAAACGATCTAGTTTACCCGTTGCACAAAACTTACAACTTAAACTACAGCCAACTTGCGAGGAAATACAAGCCGTCATACGTGTTTTTGTTGGGATTAAAACTCCCTCTACAGTTTTATTGTCTGCTAACCGAAAAGCAGATTTAATAGTGTGATCGTTGCTTTTTTGCTCATCACTAATTTCAACATGATTGATGCAAAAATGTTCATCTAGCAAAGTACGTGTAGGTGTTGCTAAATTTGTCATTTCCTCAAATGTACGAGCTGATTTTTTCCATAGCCATTCGTACACCTGTTTGCCTCGGAATGCTTGATCGCCTTGATTGACAAAAAACTCCTTCAGCTCATTCAAGCTTAATGAACGAATGTTTTTCTTGCTGTTTAACATGCCATAAAGATACTTTATCTTTGAACGCTATGCGCTATTTGTCAGCTGATATCATTTACCCTTTACACCGAGCACCTATCAAAGAAGGTGTTTTGGTGTTAAATGATGGGGTGGTAGTAGATTTGCTAGAAAGTATAGAAGGAATTGAAAATCTAGAGTTGTTTGAAGGGTTTCTTTGTCCAGGATTTGTTAATACACACTGTCATTTGGAGCTTTCTCATATGTTAGGGAAGTTGCCTGAGCAAACAGGCTTGCCGGATTTTATTGCTCAAGTACCGAAACAAAGACAGGCAAGTACAGAAAGTATTCAGGAAGCGATTTCTGCAGCTGACAAGCAAATGCAAGCCAATGGGATTGTTGCAGTCGGAGATATTTCCAATTTTTCTGACACTTTTACCTTAAAATCGGAAAGCCCTATTCATTATCATACCTTTATTGAACTGTTTGCCATTGATGCTCAAAAGGCAGAAGCTGTTTTTCAACAAGGTTTAGAATTAAAGCAGCAATGCCAAACACCTTCATCTATTGTTCCGCATGCTACTTATTCGGTTTCTAACCTTTTGTTTGAAAAAATAAAACAGTACAATTCAGGAGAGATTGTATGCTTACATAATCAGGAAACGGCAACAGAAGACACACTTTTTTCGCAAGGAAGTGGAGCGCTTTACAATCAACTGAAAGCATTTGGTGAGTTGAATGTGAGCGGATTGTCATCATTAAGAACAGTGTTACCTAAAATGCCTCAGGCTTCTACTTTATTGGTACACAATACTTATACAAGTAAAGAAGATGTGCAATGGGCTGAATTGCAACATGAAAATCTATTTTGGTGTACTTGCCCCAAAGCTAATCTATTTATAGAAGGTCGATTACCAAACTATGAAAATTTCAAAGGAGTAAAAATGACTATTGGATCGGATAGCTTGGCATCTAATCACACTCTTTCTATTTGGGAGGAGGTACAAACAGTTCTTAAAAACACCGATTTAGATTTAAATACGCTTTTAACTTGGGCTTGTAAAAATGGAGCTGAGTTTTTACAATTGAAGGATTTAGGAACTTTTGAAAATGGAAAAAAGCCTGGAGTAAATTTGGTGAATGAAAAGGGAGTGAAAAAACTAGATTAGCACTTCTGCCATTTTTAAGTCTTCAGGAGTAGTGATTTTAATATTTTCTTTATTACCATCTTCTAAATATATTTTGTATCCTAATTGTTCTACAACAGAAGCATCATCTGTAAAACTGTTTTGATATTCCTGTTGATAGGCTTTTAAAATAACTTCTGATTGAAAACACTGCGGTGTTTGTACCAATACAAATTTGTTTCTGTCTGTTATTTGACTTCCGTTATCAGAGATTTTTCTAATACTATCGTGAATAGGTAAAGTAGGAATAGCTGTGCCAATTTTTTCAGCAGACTTTATGCAATTTTTGATTACAGTTTCACTTACTAAAGGGCGAACACCATCATGAATAGCCACAATACTTTTCTCATTTACTTTTTGTAAAGCATTTTGAACCGAATGAAACCGACTTTTTCCTCCATTCACAATTTGATGTGGAACATCAAAATGATATTTTTCACATAAAGCTTGCCAAGTGTTTTGCTCTTTTTCTGGTAATGCTAAAATGATTTCTCCACCAACGATAGATTGCTGAAACTTTTTCAGCGTATGCATCAGTATAGGTAATCCAAGCAGCTCTAAAAACTGCTTAGGGGTAACCGAGCCCATTCGGCTACCGCTACCCCCAGCAACTATGATTATGTATTTCTTCACTTTTTACAGGATAAGCATGGCATCTCCGTATGTAAAGAAACGATATTTTTCTTTAACAGCTTTGTTATATGCTTCCATCATCAATTCATAACCTCCAAAAGCACAAGTCATCATCATCAATGTTGATTTTGGTGTATGAAAGTTCGTAATCATGCAATTTGCAATCTTGAAATCGTAAGGAGGATAGATGAATTTGTTCGTCCAGCCGTTGAATGGAGTCATTAAGTTTTGTGTAGTAACAGAGCTCTCGATAGAGCGTATGCTTGTTGTTCCAACAGCACAAATTCGTCTTTTGTTTTCAATGCCTTTATTGATGATTTCTACACTTTCTTGAGGTATGATAACCTGTTCAGAATCCATTTTATGTTTACTTAAATCTTCAACCTCTACAGGGCGGAATGTTCCTAGTCCAACATGCAGAGTTAGCTCAGCAAAATTAACACCAATAATTTCCAAGCGCTTCATCAATTCGCGACTAAAATGTAATCCGGCTGTAGGAGCAGCTACAGCACCTTCATGTTTTGCATAAATAGTTTGATAACGCTCTGCATCTTCTGCGTCAGGCTCACGGTTAATGTATTTTGGAAGAGGTGTTTCTCCTAGTTCTTTCAGCTTGGCACGAAACTCTTCATAAGAGCCATCAAATAAAAATCGTAAGGTCCTTCCTCGAGAAGTTGTGTTGTCAATTACTTCGGCTACTAAACTTTCGTCTTCGCCAAAGTAAAGCTTGTTTCCGATTCTGATTTTACGAGCAGGGTCCACTAATACATCCCACAATAGATTGTCACGACTCAATTCTCTTAGTAAGAATACTTCGATACGAGCCCCTGTTTTTTCTTTATTTCCGTACATACGCGCCGGAAATACCTTGGTGTTATTGAAGATCATTACATCACCGTCAACAAAGTAATTGATAATGTCCTTAAACATTTTATGTTCAAATGTTCCTGTTTTACGATCTACAATCATCAATCGCGATTCATCACGGTTTGCTGCCGGACGATCTGCTAGCAATTCTTCTGGTAAATCAAAATTGAATTGTGAAAGCTTTCTTTTTATCATGATAAAATTTGATTCTGAAAAGGTGGCAAATATACGAAATTAAACATCACATGTAGGAATATCTTGTGTTTCGAAATAGTCTTTAAGTATTTCGATATCAATGGCTTGATTTAAATGAAAATTACCGATGCGTGTTCGACACAATGCGCTGAGGTGTGCGCCA
Organism: uncultured Bacteroidota bacterium; assembly: GCA_902580855.1. Taxonomy (GTDB): domain Bacteria; phylum Bacteroidota; class Bacteroidia; order Flavobacteriales; family UBA7312; genus UBA7312. Next base: position 31,573 of record CACHMF010000007.1, read on the forward strand.
CTATTCAGTTCTTTTCCAAAATCATGTGCTAAAGAACGGATATAGGTACCCTTGCTACACACTACTCGAAAATCAATTTCGGGCATTTCTTTTCTAGTAATTTCAAATTCATGGATGTGAACTTGTCGTGCATCTACTTGTACTAATTCTCCTCTTCTTGCTTTTTCATATAGTCGCTCACCATTTTTTTTTAATGCTGAAAATATGGGTGGAAACTGTTCTATAGTACCTATGAATTTTTTGGTTGCAGCATGAATATCTTCATCTTTGATATGTGCTATTGAAAATATTTCGTCAACTTCTGTCTCTAAATCATAAGACGGGGTAGTGGCTCCTAAAGAAAAAGTCCCTGTATATTCTTTTTCTTGAGCTTGAAATTCGTTGATACGCTTTGTGAATTTTCCTGTACATACCACTAATAACCCACTCGCTAAAGGATCTAGTGTTCCGGCATGCCCTACTTTAATTTTTTTTACTTTGAAATAGTTACGTAACAGGTTTCGAATTTTTTTTACCACATCAAAAGAAGTCCAACCTAGTGGTTTGTTGACGAGTAAAACTTCTCCTTCAAATAGATTAGTGTTTTCCATATTAGAGACAATTCCAAAAAACAAAAATAGTACCTACCACAAAGCAGTAATAAGCAAAGTATTTCAATTGGCTTTTCTTCACCAATTGAATCATCCATTTACAAGCAATAAGACCAGTCAAAAAAGCGCTGATAAATCCGATAGATAAAGGTAATAATGTAGCCACATCCTTACTAATACTACCACCCAAAATATCATCAGCCATTTTTCCGAAAATTAATGGAATTACCATTAAGAAAGAGAAGCGCGCTGCTCTTTCTCTATCAATACCCAAAAGTACAGAAGTTGAAATAGTTGCTCCAGAACGAGAGATTCCAGGGAGGATGGCGATAGCTTGCGCTAAACCAATGAGTAATGCATGTCCGAAAGAGGTATCTTTCTCTGTTTTTTCTGCTTTATCTGCGAGAATTAAAAGCAAACCGGTAATGAAAAGCATGCTTCCGACCAACAGAATTTGTCCCCCAAAAAGAGCGTCTATTTCTTCATCAAAAAAGATGCCTACCAATGCGGCAGGAATCATAGAGATAATAATCTTTAGTGAAAACTGAAACTCTTTGTTCCACTTGAATTGAAGTAATCCTTCAAAAATTTCTTTAATCTCTTTCCAGAAAATAACAACGGTACTTAGAGCGGTAGCAGCATGTAGAACCACTGTCATCAATAAGCTTTCTTCCGGAACAGACTCATCTCCCAAGATGAATTTCACCAACTCCAAATGACCGCTACTACTGACTGGTAAAAACTCGGTTAATCCTTGAATAATTCCAAGTATAATAGCTTGCCAAATACTTTCCATTTAGTCTTCTTTCGGCTTGTGTAAAATGGCAAAAACCTCAATAACTAAGCCAGTCAATATAAGGATAGGTGCAATTGTTAAACGCTGTGTGTTAAAGATAGCATTGCTAAACACATTTGGGTCTTCTGAGCCACCTCCACTCATTAAAACAAAGCCAATTGCCATGACGATAACGCCTGCAATTAAAAGCTGATAATTTCTTTTTCCAAAAGTAAAATTCATAATCTATCGGTATAAATCGTCTTCATTCATTCGTAAGTATTTACCTACTGCCATGTTAGTAGCAAGTAAACTCATAAGGATTCCTATAATGAACATAGTTCCCATAATAACGCCAACCGTTGGTAAATCTTGCAGCACCAACAATTCGGGCATTTCTTTTTGGACACCAAACAATGCGATCATCAGTAATAATATGCTGATGAGTGCTCCAAACATGCCTTGCGTTAATCCATTATACAAAAAGGGTTTACGGATAAATCCATGTGTAGCACCCACTAATTTCATGGTACGAATTAAAAATCGTTTGGAGTAAACCGACAAACGAATGGTATTGTTGATAAGCGCTATGGCAATAATAAAAAGCAGTGCACAGAACCCAAGTAATAGTACGCTTATTTTTTGTACATTTTGGTTAATAGCTTCTACCAAATCTTTTTGGAAGACAATATCTTTTATCAAAGCGTGTTCTTTCAGTTCGCGTTCAATGCTAATTATTTGATCACTGGCTGTATGTGTGGCATTTAAATTGATGTCAATAGATGAGGATAGTGGATTAAATCCTAAAAAAGAAATGAAGTCTTCTCCTAAATCTTGCTGTAGAATTGAAGCCGCTTCTTCTCGGCTCACATATTGGCTCGACTTCACCCAATCGGATGCATCTAATGTTTTTTGTAACTGTAAAACATCTATTTCTTTCACATCTTCATTCAACATCACTGTAAAGCCAATATTTTCTTTCACATAGTTGGTTAGACGCTGTGTATTGATAAGCACAAGTCCAAAAATTCCTAGCATAAAAATGACTAATGAAATACTGATAACCGTAGATGCAGAAGAAGTACGAAGTTTGCGTCTTGTATGTTTTTCTTGAACTTGTGTCATACAGCATGCTAAAGTAATCATTTTCCGAGCTTATTGATTAACTTTGCCTTTTGATATTTTAAACGATAATGGAATACAATTTCAACAACATAGAGAAAAAGTGGCAAGAGCGATGGAGAGCAGAAGGAACTTATCGAGTTTCGGAGGACAGTAGTAAAGAAAAGTTTTATGTGTTGGATATGTTTCCTTACCCTTCTGGAGCAGGTCTTCATGTAGGGCACCCTCTTGGCTATATCGCCTCTGATGTGTATGCGCGTTATATGCGTCACAAAGGATATAATGTCCTTCATCCTATGGGGTACGATTCGTTTGGGATTCCTACCGAGCAATACGCTATTGAAACCGGAATACATCCTGCTGTGGCGACAGATGAAAATGTGGCGCGTTATCGACAACAATTAGATGAAATTGGTTTTTCTTTTGATTGGAGCAGAGAGGTGCGTACTTCCAATGCCGATTATTATCGTTGGACACAGTGGATTTTCAAGCAACTATTCAATTCATACTATTGTAATATTGACGATAAGGCATTGCCCATTTCAGATCTTATTGAAGAGCTAGAGAGAAATGGAAATGTAATGGTTAAATCTCCATGTGATGAAGACACTCCTATCTTTACAGCAGAAGAATGGAAGGCTTGGAGTGAGAAAGAGCAGCAAGCAATCTTATTGAAGTATCGTTTGGCATTTTTGTCTGATGCATGGGTAAACTGGTGTGAAGGACTAGGAACTGTATTAGCCAATGATGAGGTAAAAGATGGTGTTTCAGAAAGAGGAGGATATCCTGTAGAACAAAAGTTGATGCGTCAATGGTCGCTAAGAATTACCGCATATGCAGAGCGCTTGTTGAATGATTTAGATACGCTTGATTGGAGCGATTCCATCAAAGAGATACAGCGTAATTGGATTGGAAAATCCAAAGGTGCTTCAGTATCTTTTGCAGTAGATGAACACGATACCCACATAGAGGTGTTTACTACGCGTCCAGACACTATTTTTGGAGTTAACTTTTTGGTGTTGGCGCCGGAACATGAATTGGTGCAAAGCATTACTACAGAAGCTCAAAAAGCAGAAGTAGAATCCTATGTAAAGCAAGCTTCTATGAGGTCGGAAAGAGATCGACAATCAGATGTAAAAAACATTAGCGGAGTTTTTACAGGGGCTCATGCTATCCATCCTTTTACAGGAGAGAAAGTAGCGATTTGGATTGGTGATTATGTATTGGCTTCTTATGGTTCAGGCGCTGTGATGGCCGTTCCTTGCGGCGACCAAAGAGATTGGGATTTTGCGCAACATTTTGGTATTGACATCATCAATATTTTCCAAGATGTAGTCGTAAGAGAAGGGGCTTGTGAAGATAAATCGGCAGTGATAGGTAATTCCGATTTTTTGAGCGGCTTATCTGTAACAGAAGCCATACAAAAAGCGATTGAGGCTATTGAAGCAAAAGGAATTGGAAAAGGTAAAACCAATTACCGATTGCGTGACGCTATTTTTAGCAGACAACGTTATTGGGGAGAGCCATTCCCAGTATACTATAAAGGAGAAACACCTTACTTAATAGAAGGAAACAGAGCGGTAGAACTGCCTGAAGTAGATAAGTACTTGCCTACAGAAACTGGGGAGCCACCGTTGGCAAGGGCTAAGAAAGAGGACTGGAATATGTTTGATGGTGACCGAATGGAATATAGCATAATGCCAGGTTGGGCAGGTTCTTCTTGGTATTTCTTGCGCTATATGGATCCACAAAACGAAAACGAATTTGTATCCCGAAAAAAAGCAGATTACTGGGGACAAGTTGACCTATATATTGGGGGTGCTGAGCATGCCGTGGGTCACCTTTTATACTCACGTTTTTGGACGAAGTTCTTGTGTGATATGCGCTTCATTGGGTTTAACGAGCCTTTCAAGAAAATGATTAACCAAGGGATGATTTTAGGTCGTTCTAACTTTGTATATCGTGTCAAGGATAGCAACACCTTTGTGACTTTCGAAAAACGCAAAGAACACAAAACAGCCCGTTTGCATGTGGATATCAATATGGTCAATAATGATGTCTTGGACATGGAGGCTTTTAAAAAGTGGAGAAGCGAATTTGCCGATGCAGAATTTATCTTGAATGATAACGGACAATACACTTGTGGACACGAAATAGAAAAGATGTCCAAATCCAAATACAATGTGCAAACGCCAGATGACTTAATTGAGAAGTTTGGTGCCGATACCCTAAGGATGTACGAAATGTTCTTAGGTCCATTGGAGCAGTCTAAGCCATGGGACACTAAAGGGATTAACGGAGTACATAATTTCTTGCGCAAGCTTTGGCGCTTAATGCATGATTCGGATAACAAATTTTTTGTTTCGGAAGAAATGCCTAATAAAGCCGAGCTGAAATCACTGCACAAGACCATTAAAAAAGCGTGTGAAGACATTGAGCGCTACTCTTTTAATACGGTTGTTAGCACGCTAATGATTTGTGTGAATGAACTAAACGACTTGAAGTGTAACAAGCGCACTATTATGAATGATTTGGTGATATTACTTTCTCCTTATGCACCACATATAGCTGAGGAACTTTGGGAAAAGCTTGGACATTCTAATTCAGTGACACAGGCGACTCTTCCTGTTTTTGATGCCGCACACTTACAAGAAGATGCCATTACTTATCCTGTTTCATTTAATGGAAAGATGCGGTTTAAAATAGAGTTGGATGCCAACTTAGGTGAAGAAGAGGTAAAAGCAGCGGTAATGGCACATGAAAAGACAGCACAATATTTAGAAGGTAAAATACCCAAGCGTGTAATTGTAGTACTTAACAAAATTGTGAATTTAGTATTATGATTTATGCTATATATAGTGCACACTTTAAAATATGATCTTATTTTATAAAAGTTAAATTGAGAAGCATCTATACTTTATCTACAGATTTTTTGCTTTAGCACCATATAACTACAATATTAGATCCGCCTTTTTCTTTTTCTTCCATTATAAGTTTATTTTTTTCATTAGTTTTTTGAAACCCTTTTTTAAATTTAGATTTCAGATTAACTAAACTAATGCGCATCATTTTATTTTAGAGACACAGCATGAGATACTGACTAAGTCCTATTTATTAAATTTCTCATCCATTACCTTGTATCGGTAATCAAAGATATTCTTCAGTTGTTTTTTTATGAAAAAAGTATTGGCAATATCACCAACTATTCCAAAGGGGGGTATATAAGTAACAATATCAGTCATTAAGACACCGTCATTTTGTTCTTCAAAAATGTGCTGATGATGCCACATATTGTAAGGTCCCATTCGTTGTTCATCAATAAAAAAGGATTTATCTTTTACTTGTGTAATTTCTGTTAACCAATTCATTTTAATATTTAAAATGGGAGAAACTTCGTAGGCAATAATCATGCCAGGATACATTTTCTCAGGTAAATTTTTTGATGTAATATTAAACAACATGTAGTCGGGAGTTATCTCTTTTAGATTAGCAGGTGAAGAAGCAAAATCCCAAATAGTATCAATATCTGTTTTAAGAAATTGTTTTATTCGAAGTTGATAGTGCGACATAATTATAAAATTGTTTTTTTTAATTGAATTATACCTTTGTATAGTTTTTGTAAATAAAAACTATACAAAGTTACATAAAACAAATCAAAATCAGTAATAGTTAATGGGACTATAATTTTAAATTAGTTTATTTAAGAATTAATCTAAAAAAAATGTGTTAAAACCCTGTCAATAACTCCTTTTTGTAGCTTATCCATTTCATGTAAATTTTGATAAATTGCAAGTATAAATCTCAGGACATGGAATGGAGTGATGAAATTAAAGGAAAGGTAGAAAAGCTAGAGAAAAAATATGCTGCATCGGGTCAAGATTTAGGCTCTTACCTTGATGGTTTGTTGTACACTAATCCCTTACATTATTGGGACTACACCTGTATAGATACACTATTAAGCTTGCAGCATCCCAAAACTGATTTTCCTGATGAGGAAATCTTTATCATTTACCATCAAATTACAGAGTTATACTTTAAATTAGCACTAAATGAGATTGAGCAAATAGCTCACAATGGAAAAAATATTTCGAATGAAGGACAAGATTTAGGTTGGAAGAATCGTTTGGAAGTAGAATTTTTTATCGCTCGTGTAAAGCGTATTAATAATTATTTTGAGGCGCTTTCGAAATCTTTTGGTATCATGGTACACGGCATGGAGAAAGAACAATTTTTGAAATTTCGCATGTCTTTGTTACCAGCCAGTGGGTTTCAATCGGCTCAATATCGAATGATAGAAATCTGTACAACAGACATCAATAATCTTACACAAAAAGACATTCGTGACTCTCTTAAAGGAAAGCCGATTTCAGAGCAGGCGCAGCATTTTTATTGGATGGAAGGATCGATAGAAGTCGAGACGGGTAAAAAAACCCAAATGCTAGAAAATTTCGTAAAGAAATATATGGATAAGTTTATTCAAACTGCTGAAGCATATAAGGGTAAAAACTTGTTAGCAAAATACCAATCGTTAACAGTTGAGGAGCAACAAAATGAAGTACTCATTACCGAGCTTCGTCAGTTAGATTTAAATATTAATGTTAACTGGCCATTGGTACATTATAAATCAGCTGTTCGTTATTTAAGTCAAGACAAAAATGATGTGCGTGCAACAGGAGGAACTAATTGGCAAAAGTATTTACCTCCTCGTTTTCAGAAACGCATTTTCTTTCCAGGGCTTTGGTCGGAAGAGGAACAAGAAAATTGGGGAAGACAATGGGTGTTAAACGCACTAAAAGGCGTATAAATGAGTGATTGGAATATGTTTCTGAAGACGTTTTTCGTCGGTTTTATTTTTATTTGTTTAGTTGCTTGTGGCAATGGTAATAGTTTGGAAAAAACAATTGAAGTGCCGGTGCAAACTTATGAATACGGTATAGCTGTTGATTCTTTTTCGGTAGTGAAAGGACAGGTAGAGCCTGGACAAACGCTTGGAGCTATTCTGTATCTACATCACATTGATCATCCAAAAATTGATAAGATTGTAAGAGCATCTAAAGATGTTTTTGATTTTCGTACAGCCCGTGCTGGAAAAAACTATACGGTGTTATGTAGCAATGATTCTGCTGAAATAGCGAAGTGCTTTATATATGAGGAGTCTTCTACCGATTATGTAGTGTTCGATTTCCGCGATTCTATTTATGTATACAGAGGTCAAAAAGAAATTGACGTACGAATTCGTGAGGCTAGTGGTCATATAGAATCTTCTTTATGGAATGCTTTGATGGCTAGTAATATGAGTCCTGCCTTAGTAATGGAGCTTTCAAGTATTTACGCTTGGACTATCGATTTTTTCCGAATCCAAAAGGGAGATCATTTCAGGGTGGTTTATGAAGAGAAATATGTAGAGGATGAGTTTATAGGAATCGGTCGTATTTGGGCGTCAGAGTTCAATCACTCAAATGAAGATTTTTATGCTTTCTACTTTCAGGAAGATGAAAACTTTGGTGATTACTTTGATGAAAATGGAGGGACGTTGCGTAAGGCATTTTTACGTGCTCCATTAAATTATTCTCGCATCAGTTCTCGCTATAGTAAGCGTAGAAGACACCCTGTAACAGGTCGTGTAAAACCACATTTAGGAACTGACTACGCAGCCCCAAAAGGAACACCTATTTTATCTACTGCTAATGGAACAGTAACAGAAGCGCGCTACAAAAAAAATAACGGTAATTATGTTAAAGTACGCCACAACAGTACTTATACCACGCAGTATTTGCATATGAGTAAAATCAAATCGGGTATCAAGCCTGGAGTATTCGTGAAGCAAGGCGAAGTGATTGGTTATGTAGGAAGCACAGGACTTGCCACAGGACCTCATGTTTGTTATCGTTTTTGGAAAAATGGTGTACAAGTTGACCCTTACAAACAAAAGCTTCCTCCATCAGACCCTGTAAAAGAAGAAAATCGAGCGGCTTACGAAGTAGTAAAAGATAGTATGATGCTAGTTTTACAAGAGATTCCTTTAGAAATTACTACTGAATAAGTAATCCTTCTGCTTAGACATTCGGAGATTAGCATGCAATAACGTAATTTAGCTAACGACATGCGCTTATTATTACTCATTACATCAATTTTATGTAGCCCATTTTCTTGGGCGGATGCACCTTATTTTATTAAGAATAAAGGACAGTGGAATCAGCAAGCTATAGCAAAAGCAGATATTCCAGGAGGCGCTATTTTTTTAGAAGATAAAGCAATCACCTATCATTTTATTAACCAAAGTCACCTAGCACATGCGCATGATAAAAAAGAAGTTTACGAAGAATTAAACGGTCATGCAATACAGTGGCGATTTGTCAATAGTCAAAAAGCAAAAATCAGTTATGGAAATCCTAAAGAAGGGCGCTTGCATTATTTTGTAAGTGGAATTTCGGCTTCTAATTTACAACGCTATCAAGAAGTGATTTATAAAGGAGTTTATCATAAAATAGATTACAGAATTTACACTTATGGTGATGGCTTAAAGTATGATTGGGTGGTAGCCCCTAGAGCAAATCCTAACAAAATACGAATGGAGTTGGAAGGGGTTGAAGATGTTTTTTTACTAGAGGGAAGACTACATATTAGAACTTCTGTAAACGAGATTATAGAAGAAAAGCCTTTTGCATATCAATACATTAACGGACAAAAAGTGGAGGTGGCTTGCTCATTTGTTTGGAGGCAAAACAAACTATCTTTCGATTTCCCAAATGGCTATGATAAATCCAAAGAATTAGTAATTGATCCTATCTTAATATTCTCTTCGTATTCAGGTTCTACAGCCAATAACTTTGGCTACACTGCTACTTATGATGATTATGGTTTTTTATATTCGGGAGGGACCTCTTTTAATATTGGATATCCTACAACATTTGGGGCATATTCAATCAACTATAACGGAGGAATAGGAGGTACAGATATTGTATTAAGTAAATACGATACTACCGGAACATTTTTGCTGTACTCAACTTATTTGGGAGGCGCAGGAGATGAGGTGCCACATAGTTTAATCGTTCATGAGAATGAGCTATATATGATGGGGACTTCAGGTTCTAATGACTTTCCAACAACAATTGGTTGTTTTGATAATACCTTTAATGGTGGAACTCCTTTAGCTGCAGGGGGAGTTGGTATTAATTATAGTAATGGTTGTGATATTGTTGTCAGTCGATTTTCTACTGATGGCTCACAGCTTTTATCTTCCACATACATTGGAGGAAGCTTTAATGACGGTTTCAATAGCGCAAATGATTTAAGATACAACTATGCCGATCAAATGCGTGGTGAAATTGATTTTGACAGTCAGGGTAATTGTTACATTGCATCTAGTACACAGTCTAACGATTTTCCAATTGTTAGTAGTTTAATACAACCTGTTCTTCAAGGCGTGCAAGATGGTGTTATAGTAAAAATGGATAGTGACCTAACTAGTATTCAATGGAGTAGTTTTTGGGGAGGATCAAATAATGATGCGATTTACTCATTATCTTTTAATTCTTTAGATGAAATTTTTGTTTGTGGAGGAACTAAGTCTAGCAACTTTCAAACCACTGCTGATGCACACGAATCAGACTATATTGGAGGTAGTGTAGATGCTTTTGTTAGTCGATTTAGTCAAGATGGAAGTAGTTTATTGAACTCTACTTTTTTCGGTTCAGAAGAGTATGACCAAGCATATTTTATTGAGCTAGATGCTACCGATTCTGTTTATATTTATGGACAAACATTAGCACCGGCTAATACACTTATTTATAATGCAGCTTTTGCAGAACCTAATAGTGGACAGTTTGTAGCAAAGTTCAGTGAAGATTTATCTGTTTTGGAATTCTCTACGGTTTTTGGGTCAAGTTCAGGCGCAATAGATATTTCACCAACAGCTTTTTTGGTAGATGTTTGTAACCGTATATATTGTTCTGGTTGGGGTGGAAAAACAAATGATATTGTAAATGGAGGGCCAGGTGGACATACGGCTGACCTAACAACCACTAATGGAGCTTTTCAAGAGACAACCGATAGTAGTGATTTTTACCTAATAATTATAGAAGATAATGCCAATACGCTTTCTTATGCGACTTTCTTTGGAGGTAACTTAGCTGCCGAACATGTGGATGGTGGAACAAGTAGGTTTGATAGGAAAGGAGTGGTGTATCAATCTGTGTGTGCGGGTTGTGGTGGATTTTCAGACTTTCCCACTACACCAGGAGCTGTTTCTACCACCAATAATGCGTCTTGTAACAATGCTGTTTTTAAGTTTGACCCAGAATTTCCTTTAACAATTGCCAACTTTACAGCACCAGATGTTACTTGTGATAATGAAGTGCAATTCAACAATTTGAGTTTTGGAAACAACACTTATTGGTGGGATTTTGGCGATGGACAAAATTCATCAGTAGAAAATCCAAATCATATTTATGTAAACCCTGGAATTTATGAGGTAAAGCTTTACACAAGTGATCCAAACTCATGTAATTTACTAGATAGCATAAGTAAGTATGTAGAAATACGAACGCATCAATCACAGCAGTTAGATAGTTTATTTATCTGTAAAGGAGAAACTGTTCAATTGGACTTCTCAACGCAAGTAGATTTCACTTATAATTGGAATCCATCGTTATATTTAGATGATCCAAATAGCATTAGTCCAATTGCACAACCGGAAGACAGTATTCATTATTACTTAATTGGAAATTTAGGAGATTGTTATGATACGCTTTCTCAACACATTGCTGTTTTTGAAGTACCTTTAGAAATTGCTGCTCATCAGGAAATTTGTGGTAACCCTATTTGGCTTTTTGCAGAATCTAATGATGAGGCATCTTTAAAATGGTCTGTAAGTCCTACTTTTTCAGCGCCACAAAATGATAGTTTATTAGCTTTTTATCCGGGGAACTATTATGTAAAAGCAGAACAATATGGTTGCCAAACATTAGGGGCTACAGAAGTACGTTTAAGTCCAGATTGTTGTACAGAAGATAAAATCAAAATACCTAATGCATTTAGTCCAAATGGTGATGGGCAAAATGACACATTCTTCATTAAAGACGATTCTAATATTATAGAGTATCTGGAGTTAAAAATTTTCAATAGGTGGGGTCAGAAAGTATTTCAAACTTCAAATAAACACGAAGCCTGGGATGGTTACTTTCAAGAAAAATTATTGAACACAGCAGTTTTTGATTATCATTTAAACATTAGGTGTATAGGCGGTCAAGAATCCTTCTTTAAAAAAGGAGACATAACATTGATTCGATGAAAAGGTTAACTATTATATTCTTCTTTTTTCCGTGTTTGTTGTGGTCGCAAGATATTCATTTTACTCAATGGATGCTTCACCCTGTTTTTTCTAACCCTGCTAATAGTGGTTTTTTTTACGGAGAGTATAGAATTCATGCTCAACAGCGTTCGCAATGGGGAAGCGTAAGTGTTCCATTTACAAGTACTTCTTTAGCAATGGATATGAGTTTGAAAGGAGTGGGTTTAGGTGGGCAGTTGTTATTAGATCATGCAGGAACTTCAAGTCTGTCCACAACCCAATTTAATTTGACAGGGGCCTATCAATTAGGAACTTGGAGGGGGGGGGTTCAACTAGGACTTGCGCAGCGGAGTATTGACTATTCGAATTTATTATTTCCTGACGTAAATGAATCTTTCGCTTCAGAATCTAAAAGTTTTTTAGATGTTGGTGTGGGAGTTTTGAAAACAATTGAAATGAGTTTTGATAAGTCTTTAGAATTGGGGATGACTCATTTTCATCTTAACAAACCTAATACATCCTTTACAGAAAATACAGATAAATTACCAATGCGCCATCAATTACAAGCTAACTTATTTTGGCAGTTTTCCAATTATTGGGAGTTACAGCCAAGTTTAATGTATCAACAACAAGGCGTGTCTCGAGAGTTATTTTTTGGCACGAGAGTTCAAGTTGACATTAGTGATTACTATCAAAGAAACATTAAACTTATTAGTGGAGCAATGTTTCGATTGGGCGATGCAGTTAGCATACTGTTAGGCGCAAAAATAGAAGATACACATCTTGCATTGAGCTACGATTGGAATGTGTCCGATTTAGTGCCCGCAAGTAATGGTTTAGGTGCATGGGAAATTTCATTTACGCATATTCTTCAACAACAAATTCCAAAAAGACCGGGTTACAAAGTTTGTCCGATTTATCTATGATTCGCTATTGTTACATACTATTGTTTTTTTTTATTGCTGGTATTTCATTTGGTCAAAGCAAGCAAGTATTGTTGCGAGAAGCGGACTACTATTTCTCGCAGCAAGATTTTTATGCAGCATCTCATTTTTTCGAGTTAGCTTATCAAAAAGACAGTGGAGATTTACAACAATGGTGGAAAATGGCAGAAGTGTATCGATTTACTTTTCAGTATGATTTAGCTGCACAATTTTACCGCAAAGTTTATCAAAAAGATAGAGCATTAAACTATCCTAATGTACAATTATGGGAGGGAGTTATGCTTAAACAATCTGATGATTATGAACGAGCAATCAAAACTCTACAATCATATTTGGAAAATCAAGTTAACCCTTCCAATTTTTATTATCGAAAAGGACTGATGGAGCTGAAAGGAGCTAATCTTGCAATTAGTTTGCAAAACACAGAAACGATTGTACAGCATTTGAGCGAAAACATTAACTCCAAGGTATCTGATTTTGCACCCTTTGCTTTAGGTGATTCGGTACTTTATTTTTCTTCTTTGGAAAAAGGAGATGGTACAGAAACGGAACAATTATTAGGGCATCATAGCAAATTGTTAAAATCAGAGAATCAACAATTAGCAGAGGTTTTAAGAGTGTTTAACACTCCAGATTACCACTTAGGCAACATCAGTTTTAACCCAACTGCCGATGAGGTGTTTTTTACTAAGTGTAAAACAGAAAAAGAAGGCATGCGTTGTGCTATTTATTCGGCTAAATTACTAAATGGTTTATGGGAAAATCCACAACAAATGTCATCAGAAATTAATAAACCGAATACGACCAATACTCATCCTCAATGGGCATTTTGGAAAGAACAAGAAGGATTATTTTTCACTTCTAATAGAAAGGGCGGGTGGGGAGGTATGGATATTTGGTTCGCACCTAAAGAAGGTGTTGCTACGAACCTTGGTGGCACGATCAATACAACGGGAGATGAGGTGACGCCATTCTATCATTCGGTTGAACAAAAGCTATACTTCAGCTCTGATTTTCATCCAGGAATTGGTGGGTTCGATATTTTTCAAACAACTTGGGATAATGAATGGGGAGTAGTAGAAAATGTAGGAAAACCACTAAATAGCTCACACAATGATTTGTACTACAATAGTCGCATCGACAATCCCTTGAAGGGATATCTTAGCTCTAACCGAAAAGGTTCTTTGTTTGTAGACAAAGAAAGCTGTTGCAATGATATTTATGCATTTGAGAAGCCAGAAGATTGTATTTGTGAGCGAGTGGATAGTTTAGCCAAACAAATGCAGCTTAACTTACCCATTAGTTTATACTTCCATAATGATGAGCCAAATCCAAATAGTAGAGACACAGTTTCAGAAGTAAATTATGAAGATTCCTTTCGAGAATATTATTTGATGAGGGAGCAGTATAAACAGCGTTTTGGACAAGTATTGGCTGGAAATTTAAAAACTTCGGCAGAACAAGAAATGCAAGTGTTTTTTGAACATTCTATCCGGAAAGGATTTGAGCAATTGGAAACCTTTGCAATCCAATTACAACTAGCCATGGATTTGGAAGCATCTGTTGAAATAAAGATAAAAGGCTTTACAAGTCCGTTGAATGATACGGAGTATAACATGGCTTTAGCAAAGAGAAGAATCAATAGTATTCAGAATTATTTATACACCTACCAAAATGGAATTTTCTTGCCATATATAAAAAACGGACAACTTAAAATAACAGAACTTCCATTTGGAGAGAGTCAAGTAAAAATAGGTGTAAGTGATAATCCAAACGATAGAAGGCAATCGGTTTATAGCATAGCTGCTGCTCGAGAAAGAAGGATAGAGATACAATCTATCTCTTTCCAGTTTTAGTTGAAAAAACTGTTCAAAAAACTCAAGAAAGCAATCTTAAGCTATAGTAGTTTTAGCTACTTTAGACATCACAATAAAAACACTATGAAACCTACACTTTTGATATTGGCTGCAGGAATGGGAAGTCGTTATGGAGGCTTGAAGCAGATTGATGGAATTGGCCCAAACGAAGAGCCAATTATCGAATATTCTATTTATGACGCCATAAACTCTGGATTTGGAAAAATTGTTTTTGTTATTAGAAAGGAGTTTAATGAGGCCTTTCGCTCTAGATTCGATCAATTTTCTGACCGCATTCAGATTGAGTATGTTTATCAGGAAGTTAATGTAAAAGTAGAAGGTATCGACATTGTAGAGCGCACGAAACCATGGGGAACATCTCATGCGGTATTAGTAGCGAAAGATGTCATAAACGAACCTTTTGCTGTTATCAATGCAGATGATTATTATGGTGCAGGTTCATTTAAGTTAATAGCTGATTTCTTGAAAAATGAATGTACTCCTAACCTAATGTCTATGGTTGGATATACGCTACATAATACCCTATCAGAGCATGGAACAGTAAATCGTGGTGTGTGTTCTGTTGATGAAAGTAATAACTTAATTGAAGTGATTGAGCGTGTTAAAATTGCTGTGCAAGATGGTAAAGTACAGTATAATATTGGTGCTGATGATCCGTGTGGAGAACTAGATGCAAACGCTAGTGTATCAATGAACTATTGGGGTTTCCATCCATCTATTTTCAAAGAAATAGAAGAGGGTCTTCACGCCTTTATGAAAGAAAATGCAAACAATCCAACAGCGGAATATTATATACCAAATATTGTAACAGATATTATTGTTTCTGGTAAGATGAAAGTACGTGTGATACCAACAAATGACAATTGGTTTGGGGTAACATATAAAGAGGACAAGCCAATGGCAGTGGCTGCTATCAATAAGCATATTACTGCCGGAGTTTATCCAGAAAAATTGTGGAGTTAAAAAAAGCACAATATCTTTTTGAACAATTTTTTCCTCATGGGAAAGTTGAGCATTTACAAGCTATTACAGAAGGTCTGATTAATCAGACCTTTGTTGTTTTTACTACTCATCAGAAATTTATTTTGCAGTCAATAAACACTACTGTTTTCCCTCTGTTTAAAGAAGGCTTGTTTAATATTTTACTTGTTAAAAAACACTTATTTGAGGCCAAATTTCCTTATGCTTTCCCTACGCCTATTCAAGATAAATATATAGAGTGTAAATCAGAAATATGGCGTTTATTCCCCTATATTGAAGATAGTGTTTGCTATAATAAAGTGCCATCACAGACGATAGTTCAAGAAGCGGGAAAATGCTTAGGGTCTTTTTATCGAAGTAGTGCAACGGTTCCTGTTGAGCAATTACATATTACCTTGCCAGATTTTCATGCAGGAGCATTTCGGTTAGCTCAATTCGAGCAAGCAGTCAATACAAGCGGGAAGGAACGAAAGCAATTAGCCCAAGAGCTGATTGAAAATATTGATTCACAAAAAGAGATATTGTTGCAGTTTGATCAATTGAACGCATCATTACCACAAAGAGTGGTTCATTTTGATACGAAAATCAGCAATTTTTTATTTGATAAAAAAACGGATAAAGCCACAGCACTTATTGACTTAGATACATTAATGCCCGGTACAGTTTTATCTGATATTGGCGATATGATTCGAACATATAGTAATGTGTTAGGAGAAGAGTCGCAAGAGATTAGTCAGGTTAGGGCAGATGCTAAAATTATTAAAGTTTTGCTCCGTTCTTTTTTATCTGAAGTAACTCTTACTAAAGAAGAAAAAACACAATTATACTTTGCCGGACAAGCGATTACTTTGATGCAGTCTGTTCGGTTTTTAACAGACTTTTTAAATGATAATGTCTATTTTAAGACTTCCTACGAAATGCATAATTTGATGCGTGCCCAGAATCAGTGGGCTTTATATAAGTCGCTTAAACACTCGGTTCTACCCAATCTCCATGAGAACGAATGAGCTCAATAAGTGCATCTACTGCTTCTGCCTCAGGGATATTTCTTTGTACTACCTCTTTTTCTTTATAAAGAGTGATTTTCCCAATACCTGTTCCTACATAACCATAGTCAGCATCAGCCATTTCTCCAGGGCCGTTTACGATACATCCCATGATTCCAATTTTCACACCTTTTAAGTGATCGGTTTTAGCACGAATTTTTGCGGTTGTTTCTTGCAGGTCAAAAAGTGTTCTACCACAAGAAGGGCAAGAGATGTATTCTGTTTTGGAGATGCGTGTTCTACTTGCTTGCAAAATGCCAAAAGCAGTATGGTTAATTGATTGGTCGCTTCCACAGTTTTCGGCTGCAATGAAGATGCCATCACCTAATCCATCAGTGAGTAAAGCCCCCATATCTGTGGCACTATGTAGTTGTAACTGTTCGGTTGTTAGGTTTCCATAAGCTCTACCAATGATGACAGGGACATCACAATTGTTATCCATCAGCTCGATGAATAACCTTCTTTGCTCGGCCATACCATGACTGTTCCAGCTATCAATAAGTAAAACAGCTGTTTTATCAGTTTTAACTTTCGTAATAAATGCTTCCGATAAATCAGAAAGACAAGCGTAAATCATATTCATTTTGTCCGAAAGTTCAATTCCCATTAGGTAATCGCTAGCTTGTATAAATGGATATACTCTTTCTTTGTGTTTTTGTTGAAGCCAAGTATTGTGATTGTATATTATACCTAGCGTTCCAGGAATTTCAAAATCGATGATTTTATCCCCTACAAACACATAGTCACAAGCCATGTCAGATACATTCCACTTATCTAAAGGAACGGAGTAGTTATATCCTAAAGCGAAAAAAGATGCAGGAGTTATTTTTTCTTTCAAACAAAAATCAGCTATCACGACAGGCACATGTTTGCTTCCGATATTCAACACCTCTCTACTGGTTCGTTTAGTATATTCAAAAGGGTTGATTGGATTGTTTTCAATTGCTTTAATGGGATCGTGGTTGTCTCGATTAGCGTATCGAGCAACTAATTCGCGTGCGACAGGAATTTCAAATTCTGGCTCTTCCGTTAGTGAAACACGAACGGTATCACCAATTCCATCTTCTAGTAAAGTCCCAATCCCTACTGCAGATTTGATTCTCCCATCTTCTCCTTCTCCTGCTTCTGTTACACCTAAATGCAAAGGATAATTCATGCCTTCTTCTTGCATTTTTACAATGAGTAAACGATAAGCTTGTACCATTACTTGGGTGTTACTTGCCTTCATGGAAAGTACGATTTGGTGGTAGTCTTCTTCTTGACAAATGCGTAAAAACTCTAAAGCAGATTCCACCATACCCAAAGGGGTGTCTCCATATCTGCTTAAAATACGATCAGATAATGAGCCGTGGTTTGTTCCAATACGCATAGCAGTTCCATGTTCTTTACATATGCGTACTAAGGGGATGAATCGTTCTTTGATGCGATTTATTTCTTGCTGATAAGTATCATCTGTGTATTCGATGTGCTCAAAGCGTTTTTTATCAGCATAATTTCCAGGGTTTACACGTACCTTTTCAACAATTCGTGCTGCAATTTCTGCAGCGTTTGGTGTAAAGTGAATGTCGGCAACTAAAGGAGTTTCATATCCTCTTTTATGTAACTCATCTTTAATGTTTTGAAGGTTCTCAGCATCTTTTCTGCTAGGAGCAGTAATTCGAACAATTTCGCAGCCAGCTTCAATCATTCTGATAGATTGTTCTACCGTAGCTTCGGTGTCCATAGTGTCCGTAGTGGTCATCGATTGTAAACGAATTGGGTTGTCACCTCCTACGCCTACTTGACCGATCATAACTTCGCGTGTCTTAAAACGCTCGTACTTTGTTAAACTGTTGCAATAGACTGCTTTCTGCATGAGTCAAAAATACCAAAAAAGGCGGGTGTATAGCCCGCCTTTATGATTATCTGTTTAAGATGATTCTTTCAGTAGTTATTCTATCCCCTAATTGGAGTTTCAACAAGTAAACACCATTTGGCTGGTTGGATATATCTAATCTCTTTAGAGAGGTGTGAGCTTTTATTTCTTCGTGCCAAATAGCTTCTCCCAAGATGTTGTAAAGTTGAACATTAAAGGGTTTATTATTCTCGCTTAATTCAATTTGTATTTGTCCTGTTGTTGGATTAGGGTATATATTGAAAGGTTTTATTACTTCATCTTCAATAGTACTTACACCACCACCTACAGTAAAATGATGAATAATTTTTGATCCAAAATCTGGATGAAAAGTTTCTAAGATATATGGAGGGAATACTTGTTGGAACTTTGCTGATCCTGTTCCGGTAGTAGCATTGCTCCACCAAAAGTCTAAACCATCTTTTCCATTATCAGTTAGTTCGAATAAATAACAGCCATTAGGTAAATTAACAGTGTCGATATTATATTGATTACTTGTTAGCCCAAACTTCCAATACAGAGCTGTTCCATCCATGTCAGAAATTATCCATGAATTTTCATTGCCAAAATTATTTGCGTCTATTACCACTTTAAACTCGTTAGGGTAGTCAGGAACAAGCTCGAATGAACTACTTAAAAAATCATTTTCTTTTTGCTCATCAATACCTCCATTAGGATTACTTATACGGACATTGAATATATTATCTGATCCATTAAACAAGAAAGAAGGTAGAGTTACTTCTTCAGATTGTAAGTAATCTAAATTTCCTGTCCAGTTATATGTTTCAGTACTACCCCCTTCCATTTCATATTCAATATCTAAAGTGTTAAGAGCGGTTGTTCCAAGGTTTTTAATTTTAATTTTTGGATTTCCACATACTGGATTGAATCTTGAATGGATATCTTTTGTGCTTGGGCTAATGATATCAACTATCTCAGCGTTTAAACTAAAGTTAGCAGCTTCAAATTGAAAGAATTGTAATGCACAAGAATAGGAAGCGCCACTAGTAGGATTAAAGCTTGTAAAATCAACATCGAATAAAGCAGAATCTCCAGGTATAATTTGTGAAGAAATATCGTGGTAGAATGTAGGAACAGCTTCGCCTGGGCACCAATTTGCTCTGTCAAAAATCCATGTTCCACCTTGAGGCCAAACAGCATTTAATCCACAATCATCTTTCCATATTTCATTTGATCCAACAGATGTTCCGTTAACTTTTAAGTAATAATGTATCCCAGGGGTAAACTCACCTGCCTGTCCATGTCCACTAGGGGTAAATCGAAACTCAAATTCTTCTGCATTACTTAGTGTAGGAAGTTTCTTTGCTGGCATTTGGTTTGTTTCAAAATCACTAGATGATGAATATGAATATGAACTAGCAGCATTTTTATATACGTTGTTCACAGCTAAGACATTTCTTGCAGGTATTCCCTCAATAAATTCAAAATCGGTAGTAGCGCTAAATCCGCTTGACCAGCCAGAGTAAAAGGCATCTATTTCTACTGAGTCAACAAGTAAATGTGCAAAATCAGTTATATCATAAGAAAATACATGTTGCCAATCTTCTGTATAACCATTTGTTCCGTAGGATGAGTTGGTGGGATTCATATATGTCCCATATGGAGTAATTGCGCGCCCTAGTTCGTACTCTTCAATAATTTCATAAATATTATATGTGTTCGTATTTGAAAGGTAAATAACATTATCTGCACTTACCCAAACAGAATCACTTTGATTTCCAAGACTATCAAATTGAAAGTAGAAATAATTTGCAGTAAACACATAAGACGTATCAGTTGCTAGCCATGGGTCTGTGGGATTATTATATGAGATAACAACAATACTATCGTTGTATATAGTGTCTACTCCAGCACTATCAAATTGGAGTGTAAAAGTAGGTTGATTTGCATATTCTAAAGAATCTTGCGTGACACCATTAGCAGTAAAGGAAGGAGCTAGCACCAATGTGGAATCGTATTTTCCTGTTCTGTGTCTTAATGTAATATGAGTAGTGTAATCCCATCCGCTACATCCTGTTGAGGCACAACCCATAGTGTAATGTAACATTACTTTACGATAATTTTCTGATCCATCAGGGAATTCTCCCCATTGTTTATAATGACCGTACCATGTCATATCCGTAGCGTCATGTACTTTTACCCAAGTAGTGTCTTCAGCATAAGTATGACCATAAATAACAACAGAAATTATAATGAAAAACTTTCTCATGAAAGTGTGATTTATAGGGTTCTAGTTTTGATTTATTTAATAATTTGAAATTTTCCAGACTGTATTTCATTGTTGGAAATGAATTGATAATGATACATTCCTTCAGTCAAGTCAGATATCTTGATATTAACGTTTGAAATAATTTGTTTATTTAAAACTTCTTTTCCATCGATACTATATATTTTAAGAACTCCATCATGATTAATATTTAAGCTGATAAATTCTTTTGCAGGATTTGGATAAACCAATGATGCCTGATTATTTACTTCTTTAACAGATGAGCTTAGACATTGATATTCACAATCAACTATATTATCGTACTCACCTGTTCCATTTCCTGGATCTATGCAAGCTCCCGCTATACAGTCCCATGTTTCATTATTATTGACTCCTGATCCATCATTTAAAAACTCTACTTCATATATATCTCCCGATCCATCTGTATAAGCTGTTAATAATGGTAAGCCTGCGTCATTAGTATCATCAGTCCAAAATGTATAATATGATTCTCCTGAATTGCTGCTAGTTTGAAAGAATGTCCAATCGTCAACTACTGTTATCATTCCTTTCATTCCCATACCAGCATGTGGAGAACATACATAGTAATAGGTTCCTGGCTCTGTGAAGACATGAAAATCATCAGATAAATAGGTAAAGCCTCCGTTAGATGTTGCTCCATTTGATAAATATGTGGATTCGTTAACCTCTGTAACATCATGATAACCGAGTCCAGTAAAGAAAACAGTATCTAAAACGTTTATTGTTAATGTATCAGGGTCAAATGTCATACCCATAGTTTGAACTTGATGAGATGTCTGAAAAGGTTTAATCCAAATCGAATCAACGGATGACGCATCATTTTTTACTCTCAAAACATCAAATGCTCCTAAAGGTGTGAAAGCAGTGCCAAAGGCATCAACTTCTGAAATGTTAAATGTATCTTTTTTATATCTTACTAAATCTGCTCCAGGCATTGGGACAAACGTATTTTCAAAAATTGAATCGATTACAAATGACCAATTAAAATTATCACCATAGGTCATTGGAAAATTTGCCCAGGTGTCGGAAACTGGAAACGATCCAAACGGACCAACAAATTCCAAAATATAGAGTCCACCAGCGTCATTTCT
>CACHMF010000008.1 GCA_902580855.1 uncultured Bacteroidota bacterium
TAAAATCGTTGAAGATACTGACACTGTTAATTTAATTGAAAATAATTCAATTTGGAAAATTGAAATTGCTGATGGTGGTGATTTTAATGGTAATGAGATTTTTTGTTTTGAAATTAATGACTACAATCAATCAAACTCTAATCATGAATCAAATCCAATTTCGGATATTGTTTTTACAAGTGAAGGAGACAAGATGTACATAACAGAAAAGGGTATACAATCAGTTTGGTCTGTCCCTGGACAAACCATTCATGTTTTTGAGGGTGTGCCACATTGCTCAAGAGTCTTTGAATATGTATATGATTTTCAACTCATGGAATGGAGCCTCTCAAAACAATATTTTGTTGGAAATTATGATAAAAACAATAATACAAACGGTGGAGTTGCACTTGGTTCTAGAAAGATTAATGGTAGTATGCAAACCGAAGAATTGTTGTGGGTTTCTGGCTCAGCATTAAGACATCCTTCTTACAATGACTTTCCAGGAGCATATGATTATGTTTATGGAGCAACTGCTGTTCCTAGATCAGGAAATTCTCTTGTGCCTGTTTTGCCTAACTATGTTCAAACAAGCAGTATTTATGTTGATATTCAAACATTTGGGGCTAATAATACACCAATTTTAAAAGAACATTCTATTTATATCCAAGATTTGATAGATCTTGATGAAGAAATTAAAATATACCATATCCATATTTTATTAAAAAACAGTGGTTTTATATTTTTTGATGTTGGACAGCTAAGTGTGAAACTTTCTGATAATTATAACTTATCACAAATTAAATCTATCGAACTGTTAAAATCCTACGGTGTATATTGTGCAAACGAGACGTGGGAAATTTGCAGGAATCACAGTGTTTCTATGCCTGTTTATTTCTTGATTGGAGTAAGTGCTAAAGAATTTGAAAAAACAAGTTTAAATATGATAAAAGAAGCTTACAGAGTCGAAGCATTTCACAAAGATAATGATTCAAAAAAAAGTTATATAATAGAATGGCCCAACGGAACAATCAAAGAAGTAGGATTTGAACAAAACAAACAAAAAATAGGAGAATGCAAATATTTCAATGAAAAAGGCATAAATTTTAAGACAGAATATTGGATGCTTGATGCCTCAAATAATAGCTTTATTTATTCAACTATTAACAACAATAATATTTAACTAAATGAATAATTCAACATTAGTATTAGGTTTATTTTTATTTTTCTCGATGACGAATATTTATTCGCAATCAACAAACGAAGATTTAAGCAACATATTTAAGGATGCTTACTTAAGTGCTGAGAATCAAAACTATGATCAAGCAATAGAAAAGTATTCAAACTATATAAATCTTTCTAGTTTTGAAGATTCAGTAGCAATAGCATTTTACAATAGAGGTCATTCTTATTTTGCTATTTCAAACTTCCAAAATGCTTATGATGATTTTGATACAACTATAGCAATTTTATCAAACTTAGATAGTCTTAAAAAAATTCCAAGACTAACTGCATTAGCATTTAATTATAGAGGTCTATGTTGTGAAAATCTTGGAATGCTTGATGAAGCATCAATTGATTTCTTTATTGCTCAATTAAGTGATACAACTCTATTTGAGCCAGTATTTAATGGAGCAATGAATTGTGAAGCAAGAGAGGTATATGATACTGCAATTGATGAATATTACAGGGCTATTTATCTTAATTTAAAATATTCCAATGATATAGATGCTTTACTACACATGCTATATAGAGCTGCAATGTTGAGTAGGAAACTAGAAAATTATGATAATGCAATTCAAGATTTTGAAATGTACCTAAGTATTGACTCTACAAATGTTGATGTAATTAATAAGCTTGGTAATACATACGCTTCTATGAAAAATGAAGAAAAAGCATTAAGTTGCTATTTAAAGGCAATAGAATACAATCCAAATTTCCAAGATGCTGTTTTTAACACAGGAGTAGCTTATCTAAAGTTAGGAGATAATTCTAAATCAATTGAATATATAAGAAAAGCAATTAAGTTAAATGATAAAAACTCCGATTACTACAAAACTTTAGGTGTTGCAATGTTAATTTCTAACGAACAAGATGGAAGTGTTTATGACTTTTGTTATCAATTTGAAAAAACCTGTGATTTTGGAGATTGTGAGTATTTAAATCAATACTGTTTCTAAAATTTATCGAATTTTTAATTTGAATTTTAACGTATTTATTAACCTTTTTTTGACTAATTATTTAGTTATTTTTTAATGATTTTTTTAAATATTTTAAACCATTAACAAAGCTAGTAAATGAAACTAAAAAATCTACATAAAAAAAATCAATTAGAGTTCTATAATGCTGAGGTAGGAACTATAAAAAAAACACCTTATTTTGAGGGTGGTGTTTCGGCAGGATTTCCTTCTCCTGCTGAGGACTATATGCACGCTAAGTTAGATTTAAACGAACTTTTAGTAGAACACCCTTCTGCTACCTATTATGTACGTGTAAATGGTGATTCTATGTTAGGTGCGGGAATAGTAAGTGGAGATTTATTAGTTGTAGACCGATCACTTGAAGTTACAAATAACTGCATAGTGGTTGCTCATATAGACGGAGAATTTACTGTAAAACGAATTAAAAAGATTAAAACAAAGATGTTCTTGCAAGCCGAGAATGAAAGTTATAAACCTATCGAGATTACAGAAGAAATGGACTTTGAGTTGTTTGGAGTAGTAGCTCACGCAATACACCATTTCGTATGATAGGATTAGCCGATTGTAATAACTTCTATGCCTCTTGTGAAAGAGTGTTTAATCCCCAACTAAGAAATAAACCTTTAGTGGTATTATCTAACAATGATGGGTGTGTAATTGCGAGAAGTAATGAAGCCAAAGCATTAGGTATTAAGATGGGAGAACCTGCCTTTAAAATAAAGGCATTGATTGAGAAACATAAAGTCAATGTATTCTCTACTAACTTTGCACTGTATGGAGATTTATCCGATAGAGTGATGAACACCTTAAAATCAGAGGTAGAAAGAGTAGAAATCTATTCCATAGATGAAGCCTTTTTAGATTTCTCAGAACTATCAACAACAGATAGAGCCGTATCTATAAAGAAGAAGGTGCAACAATGGACAGGCATTCCTATTTCTCTTGGAATAGCACCAACTAAATCCTTAGCCAAAGTGGCTAACCATATTGCTAAAAAATATACTAAGAAGGGTGTTTTCATCTTAGATGATGAAAACGTCATCAAAAGAGCCTTAAATTTCTTTCCTGTAGAGGATTTATGGGGTGTGGGTAGAAAGTATGCCAAGCGTTTGAAGCAATCAGGTATTAATACGGCATTAGATTTCAGAAATGTAGACCCAGAATGGTTAAGAAGAAACTTCTCTGTAAATGGTATTCGTTTACAAAAGGAACTTCAAGGAGAAAAGTGTTATGATTTAGAGCTAAATCCTGCAAGGAAAAAGAACATCTGTACAGCTCGTTCTTTCGGAAAAGAGATAGAGGATTACAAAAGGATAAAAGAAGCTGTTAGTACCTTTGCAAATACTTGTGCGACTAAACTCAGAAAAGAAAAGAGTTGTTGTTCTAAGATTTCTGTTTTCTTGATGACTAATCCGTATAAACCAAATGCTAAACAATACCACCCACATATCACTTTAGATTTTCAGACACCTACCAATGATAGTGCTGAAATAGTAAGCATGGCAAATACGGCATTAAAAAGTATTTACCGAGATGATTGCATTTATAAAAAGGCAGGTGTAATCGTTCAGAATACGACACCACAAGAAGAGGTGCAGATGTCTTTATTTGATACGATTGATAGAGATAAAAGGAGAAAATTGATGTATTCGGTAGATAAAATAAATATGCTAATGGGTAAAGATAAAATCCGATTAGCGTCTCAAGGATTTGAAAGAAGATGGAAACTCAGGCAAGAGAAATTATCTCCTTGTTACACCACACGATTTGCAGATATTTTAACAATAGATATTTAAAATAAAAATAGAAACAAAATCAGAAATTACTGATATGAAAAGTAATTACTAAGAGATAGAGTAATGAAAAAATATAAATTACATGGTAGTGGTAGTCCAATAGATACATAATGAAAGTTTAATTACTTTCCCCAAACCTTGCGAAAGACCTTTAGCTGATTTGTTGCTGCTGCTTTATGTAATTGTTGTAATGGATAATGAACCCCTGCTTGTAAAGTAATATACTTGTTTTCAAAACGACTTTTAAGGTGAAAAGTGACTTCATTAACATCTCTTGATAAGTAGTCGTTCAAAGTCATTTCTATTGCGTTGTCATCAACGGATAAAATTTCATCTTCTACCGCCATTCCGGCTTTATCGGCGACAGAATCGTTCATAATCTTTTTAATAATGCATTTACCATTTATCTTGGCTGATAAGAAACCAAATAAACTAGCCGTAAGTGATGGATTTTCTAAATCATTAAGTTCTAAGGCAATTTTAGGTAATATGGCTTTCAATGAAGGAAGATAATCTTCCGTACCGTATATATGCTGAGTAAAAACTTGTGACACTTCTAACCCACCATACTTAACACACAAACTTTGGAAATCGTCTTCGGTGTAACCTTTACCTTTCAAGGCATAATCGGTATACAAGACCTTCATAACATCATGTAAAGTATGCTTTCCTTCTGAATGAGAAATGATGAGCGCATCTATCATAAACATACATAAGGCACCTTCTGTATATATAGAAGTTTTCCGGTTTGGGATTCCTAATTCGTAACCGTCTAGCCAAGTATCGAAAGAGCTATCGGAAACAGATAAGTTGTGTCTTCCTTCGTTTTCTAAATGCCTTTTCAGGTTTTCGTTTTGAGTTTTGGAAAACTGTTGCCAATTAAAAACCCTAGATCTGTACAGCATCAGATCGCCCATATAGGTAGTAACACCCTCTGTAACAAAGCCAAGTCGACTGTAATTTTCCTGTGT
Source organism: uncultured Bacteroidota bacterium (assembly GCA_902580855.1). Taxonomy (GTDB): domain Bacteria; phylum Bacteroidota; class Bacteroidia; order Flavobacteriales; family UBA7312; genus UBA7312. The sequence continues at coordinate 4,948 of CACHMF010000008.1, forward strand.
GTAATTGTAAGGCAGCATTTCTGCTGGGCGAATAGATTTTATGTTCCAAGTATGATATAGCTCATGGGAAGAGATGCCAAGTAAATCATCATAGCGCTCTTCAAAAACATCATTTTCCGAACCTAATAGTATGACCGTAGAATTGGTGTGCTCTACACCATGGTAACTTTTGTATGGTGTAATCTGAAACAAAAAGTGGAAATCTTTACATGGGAAACCACCAAAGCAATCAATCTGCTCTTGTGTGAAAGCGACAAAATCCTTTTTAAGTTTTTCAAAAGGGGGTGTGCATGGTCCTTGAAACCAAAGGTTAAAAGGAATACCCTCAACCTCATACACATCATACTGCAAACTGTTAGAAGCAATGAATGGCGATTCAGCTAATTCATCAAAGCAAAAAGCCCTCATGCTATGCTTGCCAGTTTTTTCTAAACCACAAGCTATTTCGTAGTCTGCTGGAACATCTAGTTCAACATTGCACTCCTCCTCTATTCTACCAACCACATACATACAACAGTTAACAGGGTTTACATACAATTGTTTCTCATCCAAGTAAGAAGATCCTGCATCTAACTTATTGGCGTAATAATTGTAGGCAATGGTAATGATTTTAGCGCCCAATGTATCTACCTGCCATTTATCTTTTGTTATTTTTTGATGAGGCAATTGCTCTCCTTTTTCATTATAGGCAGTCCACTTCTGAACATTTCTAGAAAAATTACCCAACTCGTAACGTCCAGGCCTCCAAGCAGGTAACTGAAAATACAATTGCTCCTCTCCTCTTACTTCTATCGTCATATCAATATCTACAAAGTGGCGGTGAGGATGGGTATATGAGAATAAATAATGTGCCATTTTTTTGGTTTTGAAACTACAAATGTAGGAAGTATTTTTTTGTAAGTTTGCAATCCTTTTTAATCAAATACGAACTATGAATTTTGATGTTATTGTAATAGGAAGCGGGCCGGGTGGATATGTAACTGCTATCCGTGCTTCTCAACTAGGTTTAAAAACCGCTATTGTAGAAAAAGAATCTTTAGGTGGTGTCTGCCTAAACTGGGGGTGTATCCCTACCAAAGCATTATTAAAGAGTGCGCAAGTATTCGAATACATTCAGCATGCTGAAGATTTCGGTATCACGGTAAAAGATGCAAATGCCGACTTTAAAGGTATAATCAATCGTAGCCGTGGTGTTGCTGATGGCATGAGCAAGGGTATTGAATTCTTGATGAAGAAAAATAAAATTGAGGTGATTGATGGTTTTGCCAAAATAAAAGCAGACAAAAAAATAGATGTTATTGATTCCGATGGTAAAACAGCTGAATACAGCGCGAACCATATCATCATAGCTACTGGTGCACGTTCAAGAGAACTTCCAAACCTTCCTCAAGATGGAGAGAAAATAATTGGCTATCGCAAAGCAATGACCTTACCTAAAGCACCTAAAAAGATGGTGGTAGTAGGTTCCGGTGCTATCGGAGTAGAATTTGCTTATTTCTACAATTCTATGGGTGTAGATGTAACTATTGTTGAATACATGCCAAACATTGTTCCTTTAGAAGATATAGATATTTCTAAGCAATTAGGGCGTACCTTCAAAAAAGCTGGGATTAATGTCATGACCAATGCCTCAGTAGAAAGTGTAGATACAAGTGGTGATGGATGTAAAGTATTAGTAAAAACCAAAAAAGGTGAAGAAACGATCGATTGTGATATAGTTCTTTCTGCTGTTGGTATTGTTGCTAACATTGAAGGAATCGGCTTAGAAGAAGTTGGTATTGCCACAGACAAAGGTCGCATCTTGGTAAATGATTACTACCAAACAAATATTCCAGGCTATTACGCTATCGGTGATGTGTTACCAACCCAAGCGTTGGCCCATGTTGCATCTGCCGAGGGTATAACTTGTGTGGAAAAAATTGCTGGACATAACCCAGAAAAAATAGACTACAACAACATACCGGGATGTACTTACTGTTCGCCAGAAATTGCTTCTGTTGGATACACTGAACAAGCTGCCAAAGATGCTGGCTATGAAGTCAAAGTAGGTAAATTCCCATTCTCTGCTTCTGGTAAAGCTTCAGCTGCTGGACACAAAGACGGCTTTGTAAAAGTAATTTTTGATACCAAGTACGGTGAGTGGTTAGGTTGCCATATGATTGGTTACAATGTTACAGAAATGATTGCTGAGGCAGTGGTAGGTCGCAAATTAGAAACTACGGGTTACGAAATCCTGAAAGCAGTTCACCCACACCCTACTATGAGTGAAGCCGTAATGGAAGCTGTTGCTGATGCTTATGATGAAGTGATTCATATTTAAACAATACATTATTCATATAAAAGCCCTACTCACTCGAGTGGGGCTTTTTTAATATATTCAGGTTATGAAACTTAATGAAATTCAATTAAGCCCAAAATTAGTCCGCTTGATACTTAATTTATTCCCTCCGCTACTATTTAATCGAATAAAGATACAAAGTATCAAAAAGGATTTTATGGAAATTAAAGTACGTATTCGTCATTCAATCATAAATAAAAATTTACATCGGAGTATCTTTGGAGGCACTATTTTTAGTGCTATTGACCCATACTTTCCTATTATGTATTGGCAGATTTTTTCACACAAAAATTTGCCTATGGAGGTATGGCTAAAAAGTGCTGAAATCAGCTTTAAAAATCCTGCTGAAACAGATCTTTATTTGATATTTACACTAAAAGAAAAAGATATTCATAATGCACTAAAAGGATTGGAAAAAGATGGAAGATTTCAGGTTTGGCATGAAGTAGAAGCTGTTGATGAAAATGGTATAATTTGTGCAGAAGGAAAAGTTTTGGTTTATATAAGAAATTACAAAAATCTTAAACTTAATACTTTTTAAATTACTATTCTAAAAAACCTATTTTCTTAAATTATATTTTAAAAAAATAAATTTGAAGTTTTATCACTTTCCTTATCAGTGAGAAGTAAGTAAGTAAGTTTTATTAGTTGTAAGGTTCTATGCATATAGTAATACTAGATTGGCTTTTTTATGTATCTTTAGTTTGTTAAAAAATGAAAAAAATGAAAAAATTATTCGCACTAACGATAGGTTTATTCTTCTCTTTAATCACACTAGCTCAATCAGAATCAGATGTTATTTTAGGAGATTGGTATAACCAAGAAAAAGATGCTATCATTAAGATTTATAAGGAAGATGGAAAATATCATGGTAAAATTACATGGATGTTAAATCCTTTAGATAAAAACGGAAATCCTAAAACCGATCCATTAAACCCAGATGAATCCATGCAATCAAGATCTCGAATGGGTATGATTATCATGTACAATTTCGAATATAATAGTGATAACGAATGGGATAACGGAAACATCTACGACCCCAAGTCTGGTAATGAATACAGTGGCACCATGACACTTACCTCTAAAAATCATTTAAATCTAAGAGGTTATGTTGGAATTCCACTCTTTGGACGCACCAGCAACTGGAGTCGTAAATTAGATTAGAACCCCCCTATTTTTTTCAAGCAAATAGCTTAATTTTGCAGCAAATTTTAAGGCATGCTGAATACTATTGAAGAAGCTATTGAAGACATTAAAGCTGGGAAAGTCATCATTGTTGTTGACGATGAGGACAGAGAGAATGAAGGAGACTTTTTAGCTGCTGCTGAAATGGTTACTCCAGAAATGATCAATTTCATGGCTACGCATGGCCGTGGACTTATTTGCGCACCACTTATTGAAGATCGTTGTGAAGAACTAGACTTGGAGTTGATGGTAGGTAAAAATACTGCCGAGTACGAAACGCCATTTACTGTTTCTGTAGATTTAATTGGACATGGCTGCACAACAGGAATTTCTGCCAGTGACCGTTCCAAAACTATTCAAGCATTAGTAAATCCTGACACCCGTCCTGCACAATTAGGGAAACCTGGACATATATTTCCATTAAAAGCTCGTAGAGGTGGTGTTCTTAGAAGAGCTGGACATACCGAAGCAGCTATTGATTTTGCTCGGTTAGCAGGAATGTATCCAGCTGGTGTCATAGTAGAAATAATGAATGAAGATGGGACCATGGCACGTTTGCCTGAACTTAAAAAAATAGCAAATAAACATAAATTGAAAATTGTTTCAATAAAAGATTTAATTGAATACAGATTACAAAATGAAAGCTTGATTGAAAAAGAAGTAAATGATATAAAACTTCCTACTACATTTGGAAACTTTAATTTACAATTATACAGTCAAATTACAAATGGTGACTTACATTTAGCATTAGTAAAAGGTAAATGGGATAAAAACGAACCGATTTTAGTTCGAGTACATTCCTCATGCATAACAGGTGATATTTTTGGATCTTGCCGTTGTGATTGTGGACCCCAATTAGAATCTGCAATGAAAATGATAGAAAATGAAGGCAAAGGTGTTATTGTTTACATGAATCAAGAAGGAAGAGGTATTGGTTTACTAAACAAAATGAAAGCATATAAGCTTCAAGAAAATGGAAGAGATACGGTAGAAGCTAATGAAGATTTAGGATTGAAAGCTGATGCAAGAGATTACGGAGTTGGTGCTCAAATTCTACGTGATTTAGGTGTTCATAAAATCAAATTAATGAGTAATAATCCAAAAAAACGAACAGGTTTAATAGGTTATGGATTAGAAATAGTAGAAAACGTAAGTATCGAAATTAAATCTAATGAACACAATGAATTTTATCTTAAAACCAAAAGAGATAAAATGGGACACACACTCTACAATTTAGATAATGAGTAAACCCGTTACTATATTAGGAATAGAATCCTCTTGTGACGATACAGCAGCGGCAATCATTCAAGATAATCGTATTCTTTCCAATGTTATAGCTAATCAAAAAATTCATGAACAATATGGTGGTGTTGTTCCTGAATTAGCCTCTAGAGCACATCAGCAAAATATAGTTCCCGTTGTAGATCAAGCAATCACTCAAGCAGGAATTTTAAAAGAAAATATTTCAGCCATTGCATTTACAAGAGGTCCAGGATTATTGGGCTCTTTATTAGTGGGTGTTTCTTTTGCAAAAGCTTTTGCATTGGGAAGAAATATTCCAATGATTGATGTAAATCATATGCAAGGACACATTTTAGCTCATTTCATAAAGGATAAAGACGGCAGCTATAATATGCCTGATTTTCCTTTTTTGTGCTTAACTGTTTCTGGCGGGCATACTCAAATCATTAAAATTACTAATCATCTCGAATTTGAGTTATTGGGCGAAACTATTGATGATGCTGCTGGAGAGGCATTTGATAAATCAGCTAAGATATTAGGTCTTCCATATCCAGGCGGACCACTCATTGATAAATTTGCTAAAGAGGGAAATCCTAAAGCTTTTAAATTTGGAAAACCCAAAGTAGATGGCCTTAATTTTAGTTTTAGCGGATTAAAAACAAGTATTCTTTATTTTATTCAAAAGCAAAAAAAATATAACCCAAATTTCATAGAAGAAAACAAAGCTGATATTTGTGCTTCTATACAACACGCAATCATTACCGTTTTAATGGAAAAAATTGAGAAGGCTATTCAAGAAACGGGTATTAAAAAAGTAGCAATTGCTGGGGGTGTCTCTGCAAACTCAGAACTTAGAAAAGCTCTCCTCACTCTTGAAAAGAAAGGTTGTAAAACCTACATCCCTCCTTTTGAATATTGCACAGATAATGCTGCTATGATTGCTATTACTGGCTATTACAAATACTTGAACAATGATTTTAGCAAACAAGATATTGCTGCTCAAGCACGACTACATATTTAGTTGTCTGTAATCTCAAACTCTGTTCTTCGGTTATTTGCTCTACCTTCCTTAGTATCATTTGAATCTACAGGCTTACTTTCTCCATAACCAACAGCTAAAACCCGACTTTTATCTACTCCTCTTGAAGTTAAATACGCTCGCACAGCATCTGCTCTTCTTTGAGATAAATTAAGGTTATACTCATCATTTCCTACATTATCTGTATGTCCAGATAATTCTATCTTTAATAAAGGTACATCTAGCATGAGTTGTATAAGTCTGTCAAGTTCAGGATAAGAGTCTATCTTCACTTCAGATTTCCCTGTTTCAAAAAACACATTTCTTAGAGCAATTTTGCTGCCAATATCAATATTTTTCAAGGCAATTTCTTTACTAACCATATTGTATGCAGAACCTACAGGAATGTTGAAGTTTTCTGAGTGAAAAAGATATCCTTCGGCTTCGACAGATATACCGTAATTTAAACCTGAAGGAAGGGAAAGTAAAAACTTACCTGTAGCACTGTTAGAACTTACGCTCGTGTATACTTCTCCAGTAGAATTGTCATAAATTTTAATCTTTGCTTGTATTGGAGTCTGTAAAATTCCATCAAGAATTTTACCTTTAAATACAGTTAAACTATTCCGTTCTGAGATCTTTATAGTCTTAGGGACATAAGTATTTACAACAGGTTCTGTAATACTAGCTATTAAATGATCTTCTGTAATCACAATTGGTTCTTTGGGAGAACCCCAAAATGTAGCTTTATAGATATCCATCCCTCCTTTTCCTCCTGCTCTGTTGGAAGAAAAATAAGCATACTTTCCATTTGCGGCAATAGAGAAATACAACTCGTCATAAGGAGTGTTGATAGGCGCCCCTAGGTTAAGTGGTTTTCCCCAAAGACCATGCTTATCTCTAAAAGAAACAAAAATATCGTAACCACCAATTGAAGAATGGCCTTGAGAAGAAAAATACATACTTTGCCCATCAGGAGCCATAAAAACAGATCCCTCATGAAAAGCCGAATTTACTTCATGTCCTGCGCTTTGTCCTTTTCCCCAATACTTCTCATCCTCATCTTTTTTGCCGCTAAAAATAATATCCTGATCACCTCCATGACCACCATCCGTCACATAGTAAACTTTGATGTCTTGCGGATCATAAGAGGCAAAAGTTTCGTTTGCATCTGTATTTACTACTTTGGACATCTTTAATACTGGTTCTGACCAAGTATTTCCTTCTAATTTAGATTGATAGATGTCAGCTTGACCATTATTGAACTTAAACAAAAGTATTCGTTGTCCATCATAAGCTAGGCTAGATGCTACATCATCTTCTTCGGTATTTAACTCTTCAATAGCTGTTATGTCTTTCCATTTTCTATTCTGCCGAGTAGAAATATAAATATCACTATTACCCAATCGGTTACTAGAAAATATAAGTTCACTTCTGTCGGCGGTAATACATGGTGATATTTCATCAAATTCAGTATTCAACTCTTTCACATTATCTACCCACATTCGTCTTTTTATTGCAATATTTTCAACACCACTTTTGCATTCTTTTAAATGTTTTCTATTTAGTTTATTATATCTCTCTAATGTTTTATTATCTGCCTCAGAACCAAATTTTAAAAAGTATGTTTGGGCTGTCTCAAAATCTTGCTCTAATTGAAAAGATTTACCAAGCAAAAAATAAAGTATAGGTTCAGCATCTGAATTTAATTCTAAAGATTTAAGTAAATAGTCTTTTGCTAAATATGGCTCATTAGTGTATAAATAAGCATGTCCAATTTTTCTATTTAATTCAGAGCTATTTGGATTAAATGTATGGGCAGGCAAGTAAAATTCTAATGCAGATTTAAATTCGTTTCCTGCATACTTCATTAACAACACTTTTTCTTCTGCTATCTCTAATAAATCATTTCCTTTATCAATAGCTGTAACTGCTGCCTTAAACCCTTCTTTATCGTTTTTAAAGTTTCCTTTTTTGAAACTAATATCTTGTGCAAAGATATTCATCCAAAAACACAAGCATAGTATTGTAATTATAAGTTTCATGTTATTCGCAGTTATTGATATAATACGTTTTACCTTGTTGCAAGCCTAACTCTCCAGCTTTACTCCAATCATTACAAGCTCCTTCTTCATCTCTTAACATTTCTTTTGTTATACCTCTATTTAATAAAATGGATGGATTTAATTTATCTAGCTCAAACGCTTTATTTAAATCAGCTAGAGCTGCTCCGTATTGTTCTCTGAGGTGATAAATAGCTGCTCTATTACACAACGCCAATATATAATTAGGATTTAAATCAAGTGCTTTATCAAAATCTATAAAGGCATCCTTATAGTTTTTATTTTCATAATACAAACTACCTCTATTATTATAAGATACTGGGTTTGATAAATCTATACCAATGGCTTCATTAAAAGCTTGCTGGGCCTCTGCATACATTCCTTTTAATTTATAAACAGCACCTAAGTTGTTATACATAAAAGACTTAGGGTTCAATTCAATTGCAGAAATGTAGTCTTTTTCTGCTTTATCAAAATCTTCTATTAACCTGTAACAACTTCCTCTATCATGCAATGCATATGCATTCTTATCATCTAAAGCTAAACATTTAGTAAAGGCAGTAATTGCAGATCTAAAATCTTTTTGAAGGTAATGTAAAACACCTAATTCATAAGCTGATTTTGCGTGACTTGGAAACAACTCTAAAATCTGAGTAAACAATTCTTCAGATTGTTTAATATGATTATTTTCCTTGGCATAAACAGCTTGCTCAAAAAGAGCATCACTTCTAGTAGAGTCTAAATCATAAACAATCTTGAAATCTGCTATTGACAGCTCGTAATTATTTAATTTTTGTTGACAAACTGCTCTATTAAAATATGCATCTATATAGTTGGTATCTATAATCAAAACTTGATTTAAACACTTAATAGCATTGATGTAATCTTCATTATTCATGAAGTCGGTTGCAGCATTAAAATTTTCTTCAAGGAATTGCTGTTGTTCAGTTGCCAAGTTGATAGCAGCTATTGAATCTCGAAATTGATTTTCTGAGTTAATAAGTAAGGAATCAACATCTGATTGAGCCCAAGAAAATAAAGGGAAAATCAGAAATAAATAGGTGTAAAAACGCATTATAAAAGATTTGTCATAAAATTAGGACAGTAATATCTTAGAATCAAATAATTATAATGAATAGTATTAACATTTTTTCAACTATCCCAAGCAGCGGAGTGAACTTGTATTTTAGTGTCTTTTTCGGAAATAATTTTGATTGACTTGTAATTGCAAACTTCTTTTTCGTTTATTTCTCTATGTTTACCATCACAAAAAGGCATTACAGCGCTTGCACCACAAGTGCAAATACTGTATCGTTTTCCCTTGATTATAGTAATTTCTTTAGAGCTCTCTGGAAATTCAATAGACATTATTTCACGATTTTCATTTGTTTATCTCCTATTTTCAAAACATGTATCCATTTTGGAAGAAATAGCATGTCGATTTAAAGCAAAGAAAAGTTTATACAATAATGTAACAACTTTTCTATCAAGGTATTAAAGCGTACACATTTCTTTATAAAGAATCAGTAAATATATAATGAAATTATATAAGATGTGTAATTATAATGTACATATCTTACTCACTCCAAAAAAAGAATCAGAATGATAATTTTCTTTATTCTAATAATGAGTTGCTCTATCCTAATCATCAATTTAGGTTTATATGACTTTTTTGTTGCCATAATTTTATTACAACACATTTCTTCTAGAAAGTTGAATAAACAAACTAATGTAAAAATGCTATTTTTGTTGAGATGAAAAAATACATTTACTTATGTCTACTCAGCTTTTTACTTGCTGCATGTAATTCACCTAAATCTCTTTATAAAAAAGGTATTAAACTTCAAGAACAAAACCTACATGAACAAGCATGTCTTTACTTTACTCAATCACTAGACAAAAAACCCGAATTTACAGAAGCTAACCAAGCCTTGAAAATCTCAGGACAAAGAGTTGTTAATAATTACCTGGATGAATTTTTTAAATCCAAAAACTTTCAAAAAGTTAAAGAAGCTGTGTATCTGTATCGTTCAGCTTTACTTTTTCAAAAAAAAGTTGAAAAATATAAGATACTAATAGAAATTCCCGCACATTACACAAAAGACTACAATATTCTGATAGATAGCTATTTAGAAAATATTTACACTAAGGCACTTAATTTATTGTCAGAAGAAAAATTTAATGAAGCAGAAGAATTATTTAAAGAAGTTTCCTTACTCAAACCTTCTTATAGAGATGTAGATGATTTACAAAATGTAGCCACTTTTGAACCTATATATCGATCTGCAGTTTCTTTTTTAGAGATCGAAAAATTTAGAGCTGCTTATTATGAATTTAATAAAATACCTGACTCATATAAAGATACAAAAGCTTTACAAAAAATTGCACTTGAAGCCGGCCTATTAACCATTGGTTTAATGAGTTTTGAAAACGCAACCAATCAAAAAGGAGGTGAAGCAAGTGTTTCAGCACATATTTCAGATAAAATGATAAAGCTGAACAACCCTTTTATTAAGTTAGTAGATAGGATTCACACACAGACACTTATTAACGAACAAATAATGGGCTTAAGTGGGCAAACAACAGATAACACTGCTGTAAATGCAGGTGAACTAATTGGAGTTAAAGCAATTTTAACAGGTAAGCTTATCAGTTTTTCAAAAACAAAAAAACCTATTAAAAAAGAAGTGAAGAAAGCTTGGATCGAACGTAAAGTTAAAAAATATAATCCTGACACTGAAAAACATTATTTCGAAAACGAATATGAAAAAATCACTTATAATGAGTTTTACGGTAGTAATGAAGTAAACATTTCGTTTCAATACCAGCTTATTTCTACAGAAAGTGGAGAGATTTTATTAACTGACATCATTAATCTATATAAAAAAGATGAGGTGTATTTTGCTACTTCAAATTATAACTACAGAAATATTGTTCCAGGATATTGGAGGTGGCCAAATAAAAAAGATTCCTCAGATAAGATCAACAAGTCTATTTTAGAAAAAAATGCCCTTAAGAAACTGTTCAGAAACAATCAAAACTTAAAACCTGTTACTCAAATAGCTGATGAGATTTACAACGACATTGCTAAGAGAATAACACAGGACATTAACACATATAATCCAGAAAAATAATGCGCATAATATTCTGCTACTCACTTTTATTAATCCTCTTTGCTTGTGGATCTACAAAGCAAATTAATGACATAGAAGACATTACTCCCGACTGGGTGAAAAACTACCCTGTTAGTGAAAATTACTATACGGGAATTGGAATTGCTAACAAAAGTAAAAATCCAGTAAATTATATTCAAGTAGCTCAACAAAATGCATTACAAAATTTAGCTTCTCAAATTAAAGTTAATATAGCTACACAATCTGTTTTTGTACAAATGGAAAGAGAGTATGGTTTTGAAGAAGAATTTAAATCCGATATAAAAATTAAAGCAGAAGAACACCTACAAGGATATGAATTAAAAGGAACACATCAAGCAGGTGATGAATACTGGGTATATTACAGCTTAAGCAAAAGAAAATACACTGAAGTTAGACAAGCTAGAATGGAAGAAGCTATGGAACAAGCCAAAACACTACTCTCCTTCACTACGCATCAGCATTCACCAAAAGAACGGTATGTACATTTTGTAAAAGCATTAGAAGTATTAAAACCATTTTTGAGTGAGCCTTTAGCTTGCCAAATAGATGGTAGAAATGTTTTTCTGGGTAGCGAAATAATTGCTCAATTTAGGTCCTTTATGGACAACTTCAGAATTCTTTCATTAAACAAAAAGGTAAAAGTAATGCTAGGTGATAAGCTAGGAGAATTAAAGTTCGCTGTAGAATTCAACAAAACAAGAGTTGAAAATATACCGCTTATTTTTGCTTCTGATTTACTAGATGTAAAACCATTTAGCAACTCAACAGACGAAAACGGATTATTTATAGCTATTGTTCCAAAAATATCTAGTACCGAGAATGTTCAGAAAATGCAAGTAGGCCTAAACATTGAAGATTGGCTAAAAGAGGCTACTACAGATAATTTTACACAAAAGTTAGCAAGAGGAGTTAAATCACACCAAATAACAATGCCAATATATGTATACACTCCTTTAGTTTATGTTCAATCAAAAGAAAAGTATTTTGGCACACTTTATAGAAGTCAAGATTTAAAATTTGCCGCTGAAACCGCCCTGAATAAACTTGGCTTTTCTCCTACTGGAAGAAAAGATGAAGCTGAGTTATTTATGCAGATAGAAGCCAATACTGAAAAAGGAAGAACGCAAACAGGCCAAAAAATGTTTACTGCATTTTTAAACATGAGTATTCAGGTGAAAGACAAGAATCAGATGATTGTTTTTAGTGAACAATTAAACAAATTAAAAGGAATTCAACTGAGTTTTGAACAAGCTAACACCTCTGCTTATGAAAAAGCACAAGAAGAACTAAACAAAAGTATTATCCCAAATTTTGTTAATAGTTTCATACAAAAATAAAAAAGCCCGTTTGCACGGGCTTTTTAAAATTAAATTAGCAAATATTATTGATTAGCTATTTGTTCCATAGCTTCTTCAAATGTTTTCTTGAACTGTTCGTAGTTGTACTGGGCTTTAACTTTTTCATCTTTCGATAAACGCTCATGATACTTAGCAACTAATTTGTCAGCAGAAAGCTCAATAGCCATATAGCATTTGTATTTTCCTTCAGATGTTTGGGTAAATTTTTCACAAATTTTAATCGCTCCTCTTAATTCCTCATTAACTATGGTACGTGCCATTTCGTTAAAAGATTCTGTAACTTCTTCTTTGTTGTTAAATTCGGTCGAGCTCACATAATTATCACCTACAATTTGCATGGTCGATTTCATGGTTTTTGCCAATTCCGATTGAGCGTTAGAACGCGCTTTCTTTTTTGAAGTCATTTGATCTAAGCTCTCGCCAATAGCGCTGGCTCTAAAAGTCTTTTTATCAGAAAAGAAATCTTTTCCAGAGCAATACTGCTCTAGCAACACCTCTCCTTGTTGTTTAGGTGAAACACCTACTTCTTCTTTGCTTTTACAGCCTACCACTAAAAGTGTAGAAAGAGCAAACAAAGTCATAATTTTAAATATTCTCATAGGATTGATTTGTTTTAATTATGGTATAAAATTAAAATTATTTTAACTTGTAACAAAACATAAGAAGTGTTGGGTTTAAAAAAACTTACCAAAACTGTATATTGAAGAAGTTAAATCCAAAATTTAACAGCTATTATTACTGTCTAAACAATATCTTTTTTTAGCAATCCATTGATAAACCATATCTCTAACACTTTTAGGAATTATTCGTAAAACTGTTAAAAATTTGTAAGGATAAGGCAACCATTTAACGATGAATAAAACTGCATCAGAAGAATATAAAACTTTTTCTGTTAACCGAACCTCAATGCTATCGTTAGTTTTTTGTAATGGCAGAAATTCGAAAACAGTGGATTTTTGCTTAATAAACTTAATACATAAACAGCAAAAAGAACAATTTGAATCGTATAATACTTTAGGCTTCACTGATAAATTAAAAAAGCCCCGCTATTCAGTTCGGCTTTTTATTAAAATATAATTTAGATTATTTAATGGAAATTAACTCAACTTCAAAAACAAGAGTTGAATTTGGTCCAATCATTTGTCCAGCGCCGCGCTCACCATATGCAAGGTCAGATGGAATAAATAATTTATATTTCGCACCTGGCTTCATTAATTGTAAAGCTTCTACCCATCCAGGAATCACTCCATTTACTGGAAAAGTAGCTGGCTGGCCTCGCTCTACAGAGCTATCAAATACGGTACCATCAATTAAAGTACCGTGATAGTGTACCGTTACTTCATCAGTTACTTTTGGAGAATCACCCTCTCCTTTTACCAGTACTTCATACTGTAATCCACTAGATGTAGTTATGATTTCTTCACGCTTCGCATTCTCAGCTAAAAAGGTTTTTCCTGCTTCAGAATTAGCTTCCAAAGATTTGTTTGCTAGCTTCTGAAAATACTCTTGCAAAATAACATTTGCTTCCTCCTCAGAGATAACCAACTCATTACCTTCAAATACATCTGCAAATGCTTGTCCAATAGCTTTTGGATCTACACTTTCTAATCCTTGTGCTTTTACGCTATTTGCAACGCTTACACCTAAACTGTAACTTACTTTTTCCATTTCTGTTTTTAAATTTTGTGCACTTAATGTTAAAACACCTACCATTAAAGATAGGCTAAATATTACTTTTTTCATATTCAAATAATTTGAGTTCGCAAATATAACCGAATTATACACAAAGATTAACGAAAATAATATGTGTTTTGTATCTTCGCAACTTTCCCTTTTTTCAATGAATATTCAGCAAACATCTATACAGGACTTACTCATCATTAAACCACGCATATTTTCAGATGATAGAGGTTATTTTTATGAATCTTATAATAAGGAAACATTCTTAAAACTAGGGTTAGATCTAAACTTTGTACAAGATAACCAATCTTTATCTCAGAAAGATGTGTTGCGCGGACTACACTTTCAGAATCCTCCATTTGCACAAGGAAAATTAGTGCGTGTTATACAAGGAAGTGTATTAGATGTAGCTGTGGATATCCGTAGCAACTCTCCAACCTATGGACAACACGAAAAAGTATTTCTTAGCGGAGAAAATAAAACAATGTTTTGGATACCTCCTGGCTTTGCGCATGGATTTCTTACATTAGAAGATAACACTATTTTCAACTACAAATGCACAGCCGGATACTCTAAGGAATCAGAGAGTGTTCTGATGTGGAACGACCCTACACTTAACATAGATTGGGGTGTAGACAATCCTTTGGTATCGGAAAAAGACCAAGAGGCAGAACTATTTGAAAACTTTCAAAGTCAGTTCACCTCATGAAAAAGACGTTTTACTCCTTTACACTCATCATAGCACTAATCGGTATCGCTAAGTTTTTTAGCTTTTCTTCTAACGAACTTGCTGATGATCAGTCTTTCATGAACCACTTCAACAGCAAGTATTCCATTTTTGCACTACCCAAACCTACTGCACAAATGGATTTTTGCGGAGAGCGTGTTCCGCTTGAAAACCCTGATATCTGGGAGCGTTTTGATAAGGAACTCTTAAAAAACACTTATTGGCAATCCAACACTCTTTTGTTGCACAAGCGCGCCCACAAGTATTTCCCTATCATCGAACCTATTTTAGCAGAATACCAGGTACCTGACGATTTCAAGTACCTAGCGCTGATAGAAAGCGGTTTGGAAAATGTCATCTCCCCTGCTGGCGCTACAGGTTTTTGGCAAATCATGAAAGGAACTGCTAAAGAGTTTGATATGGAAGTGAATTCCGAAATAGATGAGCGCTACCATCTAGAGAAATCAACTATCCTTGCCTGTAAATTTTTATCGATAGGAAAAGAAAAATTTGGCTCATGGACCCTTGCTGCTGCTGCTTACAATATGGGGCGAACAGGGTTACAAAAACAAATGAACATTCAAAAAGCAAATAACTATTACGATCTACTACTGAACAACGAAACATCGCGTTATGTATTCCGTATCTTAGCCTTAAAGAACATTATAGAAGATCCTAAACATTATGGATTTCACTTAAGAGATAAAGACCTTTATCAGCATGTACCTACCTATTCGGTAAGTGTTGATAGTGCTGTAAGCGATTGGTCCGATTTTGCTAAAAAACATGACATCAACTACAAGATACTAAAACGATACAACCCTTGGTTGAGAAAAAACTATCTAACAAACAGCAAAAGAAAGGTTTATAAAATAGATATTCCGCAAAAAGGATATTACACATTTCAACCATCAAAACCTACAGAAAGCATCGAATTAAGCAAGTGAAAAAAAAGGAGTATTTAAAGGTTTATGGTGCTAAAGAGCACAATCTTAAAGACATCAATGTATCTATCCCCCGTAACGAATTAGTGGTGATTACCGGGTTAAGTGGTAGTGGAAAATCTTCATTGGCTTTCGATACTATTTATGCAGAAGGACAAAGAAGATACATTGAAACCTTTTCGGCTTATGCACGTCAATTTCTTGGCGGATTAGAACGCCCTAAAGTCGACAAAATAACAGGCTTAAGTCCAGTTATTTCTATCGAGCAAAAAACCACGAGTAAAAATCCAAGATCTACTGTAGGTACTATAACTGAAATTTACGATTTCTTGCGTTTGCTATATGCAAGAGCATCTAACGCTTATTCTTCCAACACAGGAGAGCAGATGGTTTCATATTCTGATGAGGAAATTGTGCAAACCATAATAGATGAAATGAGTGGAAAAAAACTACTCCTTTTATCTCCTGTAATTCGCTCTCGCAAAGGACATTATCGAGAACTCTTTGAACAAGTTAGTAAACAAGGGTTTGTAAGAGTTCGAGTAGATGGAGAAATCCTAGAAATAGAACCAGGAATGAAACTAGATAGGTTCAAAACCCATGATATAGAAATTGTAGTTGATCGCCTTCTTGTAAAGAAAGATAACGAAAGTCGCATTAAACAATCTATACAGACAACGTTAAAGCATGGTAAGGGATTAATGATGACGATGGATTATCAAACAAATAACTTACGATTTTTCAGCCGGCAACTCATGTGCCCATCAACTGGAATTGCTTATGCTTCTCCAGAACCTAATAGTTTTTCTTTCAACTCTCCAAAAGGTGCCTGTTTGTATTGTAATGGTTTGGGAAGGGTTCACGAAATAGATATAGACAAGATATTACCCAATAAAAACTTAAGCATCAATAAAGGTGGGATTGCTCCTATAGCTGATCGTAAAGGTGAATGGATATTAGATCAACTGGAAATAATTGGTAAAAAATTCAATTTTGAACTTACCACTCCAATTAAAAATATATCCAAAAAAGGAGTAGATGCTATTCTTTATGGAATCAATGAGAGTTTTCAAATGGAAATGAAAAATCTTGGTCTTAACAAGGTTTATAACATCAATTTTGAGGGCATTGTAAACTTCTTAGAAGAACAACATAAAAACTCTAGCTCTCCAAAACTAAAAAGATGGGCTGCTGACTACATGAATAAAGTTGATTGCAAAACATGTAACGGAAGTCGATTAAACACAGAAGCGCAATATTTCAAAATAGACGATAAAAATATATCTGAGGTGGCGCAAATGGATATTGTAAGTCTGAAGAAATGGCTAAAACAGCTAGATAAAAAACTGTCTTATAAACAACAAGTTATAGCAAAAGAGATTCTAAAAGAATTGAATAAGCGAGTACAATTCTTACTTAATGTAGGTCTAAATTATTTAAGTCTTAATAGGTCTGCAAAAACACTCTCAGGAGGCGAAAGCCAGCGTATTCGTTTAGCTACTCAAATCGGCTCTCAACTTAACGATGTATTGTACATTTTAGATGAGCCAAGTATTGGCTTGCATCAAAGAGATAATCAAAAACTTATTCATTCTTTAAAAGAACTACGAGATGTTGGTAATTCTGTCATAGTAGTGGAACACGATAAGGACATGATTTTAGAAGCTGATTATGTGTTAGATCTCGGCCCTGGAGCAGGTATACATGGTGGACATGTTATAGCAAAAGGAACAGCACAAGAGTTTATTCAGTCACCTTCACTTACTACAGATTACATCAATGACATAAAAAAAATTGAGGTTCCAAAAAAACGCAGAAAAGGAAGTGGTAAAAAGATACAACTAAACGGTGCCAGCGGAAACAATCTTAAAAATATTGATGTTGATTTTCCTCTTGAAAAACTAATCTGTGTAACTGGCGTTTCTGGTAGTGGTAAAAGTACACTTATCAATGAAACACTATACCCTATTCTAAATCAGTATTTTTTCAGGGGGGTGAAAAAACCTTTAACCTACACTTCTATTCATGGATTGGAATATATTGATAAAGTAATTGAGGTTGATCAATCACCAATTGGAAGAACACCTCGCTCCAACCCTGCCACATACACAGGAGTATTTTCAGATATTAGAAACCTTTTTACCAACCTTCCAGAAGCCAAAGCAAGAGGTTATAAACCGGGAAGATTTTCATTTAATGTTTCAGGGGGGCGTTGTGAAACTTGTCAAGGTGCTGGTTTACGCACCATTGAAATGAACTTTTTACCCGATGTTCATGTTCCTTGCGAAAGCTGTCAAGGTAAAAGGTATAATAGAGAAACACTTGAAATTCGTTACAAAGGAAAATCAATTTCTAATGTACTTGACATGACAATTAATCAAGCTGTTGATTTCTTTCAACATATTCCTTCTATTGCTAGAAAGATTAAAACATTACTTGATGTTGGATTAGGGTATATTACACTTGGTCAACAATCTACAACACTTTCTGGAGGTGAAGCACAAAGAGTGAAGCTGGCTTCTGAACTTTCTAAAAAGAGTACAGGAAAAACTTTCTACATACTAGATGAACCTACTACGGGGCTTCATTTTGAAGATGTAAAAGTACTACTAGAGGTACTAAATAGATTGGTAGATAAGGGTAATACCGTGGTAGTCATAGAACACAATTTGGATGTTGTTAAAGTTGCGGATCACATCATAGACCTAGGCCCTGATGGTGGTGAGGTTGGTGGACAACTACTTTGTAACGGAACTCCCGAATCGGTCGTAAAATGTAAGAAAAGTTATACTGCAGCGTTTTTAAAAGACGAACTATAACCCTTACAACCACAACCTATGAACAAAAAGACCGAGAAAAAAATTCAAAAAGCATTCAAGAAAAAAAGTTGGAACGAAATAAAGATTGCCGATTCTTGGCAAATCTTTAAAGTTATGTCCGAATTTGTAGAAGGATTCGAAAAAATGGCTAAGATTGGTCCTTGTGTATCAATCTTTGGATCTGCAAGAACACCAGCTGATAAAGAGTACTATATATTGGCTGAAGAGATTGCTTATCAGCTCACGCAAAAAGGGTACGGTGTTATTACTGGTGGTGGACCGGGAATTATGGAGGCCGGAAATAAAGGAGCACAAAGAGGGAACGGAAAATCGGTAGGACTCAACATAGAACTCCCTTTTGAACAAAGTGCTAACCCATATATTGATGCAGACAAACTCATTGACTTCGATTACTTCTTTGTTCGAAAAGTTATATTTATCAAATATGCTCAAGGATTCGTTGTGATGCCGGGTGGTGTTGGAACGCTGGATGAACTTTTTGAAGCATTAACACTTATACAAACTCAAAAAATAGGAAGGTTTCCTATCGTCTTAGTTGGAAGTGATTTTTGGAGCGGGCTTATTGATTGGATTAAAAAAGTAATGCTTGAAAAAGAAAAGAATATTAGCCCTGAAGATTTAGACTTATTTGCTGTAGTAGATACTGCCGAAGATGCAGTGGCTCACATTGATGATTTTTACAGCAAATATTTGCTCAAACCGAACTTCTAATCATTCCCGAAAAATTATTAGCTTTACCATCGTACAAACACAATTTGTTTTTCGATGAAAAAATATGCTGTTACGCTGCTTTTGGCTTTTATTGCAAGCACCGTTACTTACGCTCAAATTCCTGGACCACAATACAATAACTACAAATACCAGGATTCCACTAATTTTGACAGACCTCATAAACACGGCAACAATCTACAGCCAAGAGTGTTGTTTGGTTTAGGTCAATTTAACTTCGAAGGGGATATTTCTGACACAAGAAACAACGGATTGATAGGAAGAACAGGAATGCAATTCGGTCTTTCAGCTAATCTTAATGACTTTTTCGATGCCGCTTTAATCATCGAAGAAGGAATTGTAAGAGTTGAAGGAACAAATCATGAAGAACTGCCAGAAAACTTTATGAGTAATGTAAATACAGTTGGGCTTAGATTCGCATATAACTTCAAAACTGTTTTCAAAAACACAAAAATAAATCCATTTGCTACAGCTGGATTAACATACTTAAGGTTCGATTCTAAAGGGTCTAATGACGCTACCAACGAAGTATATGAGATCGATTTATTAGATGAATATCTTGTTGCTAATGGTGAACGATACAGTCAAAACAGCTTTTCGCTTCCTGTAGGTTTAGGTTTAAGCCTAGAAGTAAGTGATAGGATGAATTTCAATGTATCGACAGTGATGCACTTAACAGGCACCGATTACATCGATAACATTGTAAACGGAAGTCATGATGCATATACAGTAACAAGTGCTTCTTTTATTTATGATATATTCTGCTACACTTGTGAAGAGCGATATGAGCCAGAATATCATGATGACTATCTAGCAAATGTAAACTTCGAGGTATTAGACAAAGAGGACAGCGATCGTGATGGTGTTATTGATATTGACGATTTCTGCCCGAAAACACCTAAAGGAGTCGCTGTAGACGAATTTGGCTGTCCGCTGGACACTGATTTAGATGGTGTTGCTGATTATAAAGACATAGAGCCTGAAACTCCGCAAGGATCAATTGTGAACGCTCAAGGTGTTCAGCTTACTAATGCAATGGGGGAAAGACTATACCTTTCTTACATAAATGCAGGAACAAGATCTGATGCAGATGCTTATTTCCAAGAAGCATACCCTACCGAAAAGTTTGTTAAGTTAACTAAGACTGTTGTCAACAAAAAAGGAGATACAATGCTTGTAAACATTTACAAGCCAAAAATTGTATTACTGATTGAAGAACAACAACAAAAAAACCTTGACGGAGTAATTGTTGGCACTCAAATTGATTTAAATGCTGGAATTGTATACAAAGTACAAATTGCCATGCATGACAAAGGAATGAAAGCTGAGGAAATCAATAAGCTAATGAGCATTCCTGACTTAAAGAGTACACTTGAAGGAAAGACAACCATCTATTCTACTGGAGAATTTGCTGATGTATTAGACGCTAGAGAGTACAAGCAACAACTAGCTAATAAAGGTTATTTAGGTGCTGTAGTAATGGAAGATAACAGAGGAGACTTAAGAGTGGTTAGTGAAGATGAAATGGATCGAGAAGAAAACAAAAGAACTTCTGCTTTAAAAGCTGAACTACCTCCTTTGGAAAATATCATTTTCAGAGTTCAACTAGGTGTTTATGAAGAAGTAGATGCTGACTTCTTTGACCTAGATGACTTGGTTTTATTTGAAGGAGCAAATGGATTTACACATGTTTTCTCTGGAAGCTTTGCTACTTTCGAAGAAGCAACAGAACACAGAAACGAAATTTATTTCTTAGGACATGATGACGCTAAAGTAATCGCCTTAAAAGATGGAGCAATTGTAAATGCTGACGAATACATGGATCATGGAAAGGAAGAAAGCACTCCAGCTGTTTTCGGAGATGTAACTTTCCAAATTCAAATCGGTATTTTAGGCGATAATGTAGATGAAGAAACGCTAGAGCCAATTATGGATTTAGACGGCATAAACGCTGCTGAAATGGGTGATGGATTGATTCGATACACCGTAGGAAACTACACGAGCTTACAAAGTGCAATGATGAAACATTCTGCTATCGAGAAAGCAGGATTTGAAAATACATATATCATTGCATTCTATAACGGAACACAAATCTCATTGAAGAAAGCACAAGAACTTATCGGTTTCTAAAAACGGAAATAATGGAAAAATAAAAAAGCGGCTTTCAGCCGCTTTTTTATTGCTTCTTCTGTTTCTTACTCCCTTCATACATTTCGTATTTCAAGAAACGACATTCGAGCTGCCCATTAAAGAGTTTTATTCTTCTTGTATGTTTTAAGCCAATGTGCTTTACTGCCTCCATATCCGAGGTGATAAGCCAAGCCGAACAGCCAGCATAATTCTTTTTAAAGGTGTCACCTATCTGTCCGTATAGCTCATTTACATCCGCCTCTAAACGCTCACCATAAGGAGGATTGAATAATACTACCCCCTTATTTTCAAACAAATAAGGCTTTTTAATAAAATTCATCCTATGCACCTCAATAATATCATCTAATAAAGCATCTTTAATATTAGCTTCTGCTTTTCGAATAGAAGCAAACGCTCTATCACAAGCAATAATTTTTCCAGGAAAATCTTTCACTTTCTTTAGAGCTGAATCCTTGATTGTATTCCACAGCTGCTCATCAAAGTTTTTCCAATTCATAAAACCAAAACCTTTTCTATGTAGAGCCGGTGGTATATTACAAGCAATCATAGCAGCTTCAATCGCTAAGGTTCCCGAACCGCACATGGGGTCCAAAAAGTCGCTCTCTCTGTCCCAATCACTTAAAAGAATTAATCCTGCCGCCAATACTTCGCTAATAGGTGCATTATTGGTAACATGCCTATACCCCCTTTTATGCAAGGAATCTCCAGAACTATCTAAAGAGATGTTACACTTATCATTAGAGATATGCACATTGATACGCACATCTGGATTTTTCACATCCACATTAGGACGCTTACCTCTGCTTTTGTCTCTGAAATAATCAACAATAGCATCTTTTACTTTTAATGCTACATAGTGGCTGTGATTGAAAAAATCTGAATTTACAGCAGCATTTACAGCAATCGTATTGTTTACATCAATGTACTGATCCCATTCAAACTTTTTTGCTTCTTCATACAACTGCACATCTCTTCTAGCAGTTAGCTGATGAATGGGCTGCAGAATACGAATGGCTGTTCTTAAACATAAGTTCGCTTTATACATGAAGCCAAGGTCGCCCACAAAACTTACCGCTCTGTTTAATACCGTCACTTCTTGAGCGCCTAATTGTCTAAGCTCTTCTGCTAAGACTTCCTCCAAACCCAATTGGGTTTTCGCTATCATTTTAAAATTCTGCATGCTTGCTTTTTATACAGCTGTAAAATTACATTTTTATCTCTTCAAGAAGATTTATCTTTGCATTATGAAAAATTGGTTCGCTACATGGTTTAATACACCTTACTACCATCTTTTATATAAAGATAGAAATCAGTCGGAGGCAGAGCATTTCATTAATCATTTACTCAAACAGCTAAAACCATCTGAAGAAGCAATTTTTTTAGATGTGGCTTGTGGAAAAGGAAGACATTCCAAGTTAATACACCGAAATGGTTTTAATATTCATGGAATTGATTTATCCATAGAAAGTATAAAAGAAGCAAATAAAGATATTTGTGAAAACTTGCATTTTCAACAACATGATATGCGTGAAATTTATCTAGAAAACTATTTTGATTATGTTTTAAATTTATTCACAAGCTTTGGTTATTTCGAAAAAGATAACGATAATCAAAAAGCAATTAATGCAATGGCAAAAAACCTTAAAAAGGGAGGTAAACTCATAATTGACTTCATGAACTCTAAAAAAGTTATTACAAAACTAGTAGAAGAAGAAGTTAAAACCATTGAGAATATTGATTTTAACATCAAACGAAAAGTAGAAAACGGATTTATCTTAAAAGATATTCATTTTATAGATGCTAATAAAAACCACCATTACCAAGAAAAAGTACAAGCATTAACCTTGGACAATTTCAGCCATTATCTTCAAAAAGCAGGAATGAATGTTGTAGATTTGTGGGGTGATTACGAACTTAATGATTTTAATGTTTTACATTCAGATCGCTTAATAATTGTAGCTCAAAAATGAATCCATTAACATATATTATTCTTTTTGGATCCGTAGTATTCGGTGCTTTAATTGTGAAGATTTTTAAAGCGCAATCAGGAAAACGCATGAAGTTACTGATTGCATTTAGTGGTGCTTATTTATTTGCTATTACAGTACTACACCTTATCCCAGAAATTTACCACACCAAAACTGACGGAACGTACATTGGATTATTCATTTTAATAGGGTTTTTCCTACAGATTATTTTGGAGCATTTCTCTCAAGGCATTGAGCACGGGCACGCACACTTACATGGAAGTGTTCCAGTCAGTATGATGATAGGGCTTTGTATACATGCATTTTTAGAAGGAATGCCTTTGGGAGATCATGTACATCACCATCATCACCACACACACGATGCTCTTTTAACGGGAATTGCACTACATAAAATCCCCGTCAGCATTGTGTTATTGAGCATGTTCATCCACAATGGTATGAAAAAAACATACGCATATGCCTTACTCTTCTTGTTTGCCATCATGTCCCCACTAGGTGCATTTGTAAGTAATTACATCAGCCATATTGGACAGTTTTACGATGAGATAATGGCTATTGTAGTAGGTATTTTCTTACACATTTCTACAACCATCTTATTTGAAAGCAGCGAAGGACACCACTTCAACACACAAAAAATGGTGGCTATCATTTTGGGTGCTGGAATAGCACTATTGGGTATGGTTATATGATACAACGCTTCATCATTACAGGTGGGCCTGCTACTGGAAAAAGTAGCATTATTGAATATTTTCAACAAATAGGACACCCTTGCTTTGAAGAAGTTTCTAGAGGAATCATTCAGGATCAAAACATACAAACTTCGGCTAAGAACTTCGATTTTGAAGCCGCTGTCTTTCAAGAGCGAAAAACACAGTATTTAGCCGCTAAAAAACTACATTTTTACGATAGAAGCATGTTGGATGGATTAGCCTATATGAAGTTGCAAAACATATCCATCCCACAGCAGATGCTAACAGACTTAACAACACACCGCTACGAATCAAAAGTTTTTATAGCTCCAGCATGGGAGGAAATATATCACCAAGATTCCGAACGACTTGAAAGTTTTGAAGAAGCTATTGCTATTGATAAATCTTTGCGAGAGATCTATCAGTCATTTGGTTATGAGTTAGTTGAAATACCACTCACTACTGTAGAAGAAAGGGTGAAGTTTATTCTTTCTCAAATCTAATCCTTATATTCGTGGGTATGCTCAGCCCACTGCAAATACTTACCAAATATTGGGGATTCAACTCCTTCCGTTCTTCACAGGAAGAAATCATCAATGAAGTATTGGCTGGACGAGACACTTTAGCGCTACTCCCTACCGGAGGAGGTAAATCCATTTGCTATCAAGTGCCAGGTATGATGCAAGACGGTATTTGCTTGGTTGTATCTCCCCTCATTGCTTTGATGAAAGACCAGGTGTCTTCATTACAATCAAAAGGAATAAAAGCCATGGCTTTAACTTCTGGCATGACACTATCCGAAGTAGACATTGCGCTAGACAACTGCATCTATGGAAGTTTCAAATTTCTTTACCTCTCTCCTGAGCGTTTACAAAACATAATGGTACAAGAACGACTCAAGAAAATGCACATCAATCTTATTGCTGTTGATGAGGCGCACTGTATTTCAGAATGGGGTTACGATTTTAGACCGGTCTATCTGAAAATAGCTGAAATCAGATCGTTTATAGACGCTCCTTTATTAGCACTAACTGCCACAGCAACTCCTGATGTGGTGGAGGACATACAAAAACAACTCCTATTCAAAGAATCAAATGTATGGCATAAAAGTTTCCTCAGATCAAAACTCTCTTATGTGGTTTTGGAACAAGAAGATAAAGACGGGAAATTGTTGCGCGTACTTCAAAGAGTTAAGGGTTCTTGCATAGTTTATTGCAACACACGAAAAGAAACCAAACGCATTTATCAGCTTTTACAAGAGCATAATGTATCAGCACATTTTTATCATGGCGGACTAGATATAGTTGATAGAGACACTAAACAAAAGCAATGGCAACAAAATCATGTACGAGTAATGGTGGCCACCAATGCTTTTGGGATGGGCATAGACAAACCTAATGTACGATTGGTGGTGCATATGCACTTACCTTCTTCTCCAGAAGCATATTTTCAAGAAGCAGGGCGTGCTGGAAGAGACGAAAAAATGGCATACGCCATTTTACTCACCAATGGTTTTGATATCAGTCAACTCAAAAAACACATTGAAGAGCATTATCCTGCATTAGAAGAAATTAGGGGTGTGTACCAACATTTAGCTAATCATTTACAAATTGCTATTGGCTCTGCTGAAGGAGAGAGTTTTGAGTTTCATTTGCAAGAATTTTGCGACAAGTACAAATTACCACCTCTTAAAACCTATAACACACTTAAACTTTTAGAGCGCGAAGGATACATCAAACTAACGGATGCTGTGCGACAACCCTCTCGTATACACTTCAAGATAAAACACGGAGAGCTTTATCAGTTTCAAATAGGAAACCCAATTTACGATCGTTTGGTTAAAACCATTTTACGCTCTTACGGAGATGTTTTTGATAGCTTCACCAAAATTCAGGAAAGTATACTTGCTAAGCGCTCTGGACATAGCACACAAGAGGTAAAATACTACCTTCAGAAATTACACAACATGAATATTCTGGAGTATTTACCTCAAAATAGTACACCTAAAATATTCTTCAGCATGTCGCGTGTAGATGCTAAAATGCTTCCTATATCAAAAGAAATATTGGTAAAACGAAAGTCAATTGAAGAGGGTAAAGCAGCAGTTATAGTTGCTTATGTGCAAAATAAATATCGTTGCCGGTCCTCATTCCTTCTAGATTATTTTGGCGAAGAAAAACTAGTTCGATGTGGTATTTGCGATGTGTGCTTAGAGCTTAACAAACTAGAAATAAACGATTTTGAATTTGAAAAAATAGCACGTGCTATTGAGAACCTAATCACTGAAAACCCCATGAGAACTAATGATATAATCTTAAAAATAGTAGATTTTAAAGAGCGAAAAATAATTCAAGTTATTCAGTTTTTACATGATAACGGACAGCTTGAATTTACAGAAGATGAAAAACTAATTTGGGTGCATTAATTTCTTTAATTTTGAAAACAAATATTTTCTAGATGAATAATTTGCGCATTGTATTCATGGGAACCCCAAATTTTGCTACAGCTTCTTTACAAGCTTTGGTAGAAAAAAATTACAATGTAGTGGGTGTTATAACCGTTCCTGACAAACCAGCTGGCCGAGGACAAAAACTGCGTTGTTCTTCTGTAAAAGAGTATGCTATTTCGCAAAATATACCAATTTTACAACCAAATAATTTAAAAGATGAATCTTTTTTATTAAAACTAAAAATTTTAAATCCTGATATACAAGTAGTTGTAGCTTTTCGAATGTTACCTGAAGTAGTTTGGAATATTCCTAAACATGGTACTTTCAACCTACACGCCTCACTTCTACCAAAATACAGAGGTGCAGCGCCTATCAATTGGGCCATTATCAATGGAGATACATCAAGTGGTGTAACCACCTTTTTCATTGAACATCAAATTGATACAGGAAACATCATTTTTCAAGAGAAAGTTAGTATAGAAACAGATGATGATGCGGGTATTTTACATGATAAACTGATGCGAATTGGCAGTCAATTAGTCTGTAAAACTATTGATTCTATTGCAGAGGACAAAGCTCCTAATATAAAGCAAGAAGGAACAGCAACAAAAGCTCCTAAAATATATAAAGATACATGTCAAATAGACTGGTATAAAGACTTACACACTATACAAAATCATATCCGTGGCCTATCGCCTTATCCTGGTGCTTGGACTACCCTAAGTAATGGAAAAAGTTTAAAGGTATACAAAAGCAGTAAAGAAGAAAGTCCGCATGAAGCAAAAATAGGTAGCATTTTAACAGATGGAAAAAGCCATTTTAAAGTAGCTGTAAATGATGGTTTTATTCATTTAAAGGAAATACAGTTAGCCGGTAAAAAACGTATGGCTATTTCGGATTTTTTGCGAGGATTTGAAATGAATGAAACACTCACTGTTCAGTGAAAGAATTAATCATACATCTTAGCTCTTTGGTAACAGAAGATCGTTGGAACCGCTTTCAAAAGGTGTTAATGGAGCGTACCCAATATATTACTATCGTTTTAGAAAACATTTATCAACCCCTAAATGCTAGTGCGGTATTACGTTCAGCTGATTGCTTTGGAATACAAGATGTACATGTAATTGAAAATAATAATGATTTTATACCTGATAGAGAAGTAGCGATGGGCTCTTCAAGATGGCTAAACATAAGGCGGTACAATGAGGAAGAAAATAACACTATCCAATGCATCCAAAAGCTAAAAAAAGATGGATACCGTATAATAGCTACCACTCCTCACAAAAGCGATAGAAACCTTCAGGATTTTGATCTCACAAAAGGAAAAATAGCGCTTGTCTTTGGTACAGAAATGGAAGGACTAACAGATATTGTCTTAGAAGAAGCAGATGAATATTTAAAAATACCCATGTACGGATTTACCGAAAGTTTTAACCTATCAGTAGCAGCAGCTGTTTGTTTGCAACACCTCAGCCAACAGTTGCGTAAAGAAAACATTAATTGGCAACTAGATGATGCAGCTAAAGAAGAAACTTTACTAAACTGGCTTCGATATTCCATAGACCGGTCAGAAATCGTAGAAGAAGATTTTTGGAAGAATAGGACCTTAAGGAGCTAACCTAACAGCAATCCACTTACTCTCAACAAAGTGGAAAGAGAAACGGTCGTGCAAACGATTATTGCGCCCTTGCCAAAATTCGATTTTTTGTGGTTTAACTAAATAGCCACCCCAATGAGTAGGTCGTGGCACATATTCAGGGAATTTTTCAGAAAACTGTAAGTATCGTTCTTCCAAGATTGCTCTAGATTCTAAACTACTACTTTGCTCGGAAGCCCAAGCGCCAACTCGACTTTTATAGGGTCTACTTTGAAAATAAGCATCTGACTCTGCTTTAGAAACTTTTTCAACCACACCTTGTATTCGAACTTGCTTTTCTAAAGAAGGCCAAAAAAAATTGAGTGCTACTTTTGGGTTTAATTCCATCTCTTGTCCTTTCTGACTTTTGTAATTCGTAAAGAATACAAAACCTTTATCACTAACTTCTTTCAGTAGCAAAACTCTACTACTTGGAAAAGTATTTGCAGTTACAGTAGATAATGTAAAAGCATTCGCATCTGACTCAATAGAATCCATCGCTTCATGTAACCAAATGTCAAAAAGTTGAATAGGATTTTCAGGTAAATCCTTACGGTTTAACTCGTGTTTACTATAGTCCGTTCTGTAATCCTTAATACCACTCATAAAGCAATTCAAATTTAACTATTTTTGCATGTATATATCTGCACTAAATGAAAAATTTCGAAATACCCAATTTCTATCGATCCCCTATCATTAGTACAATTAAGAAGAGTCGTAAAGAATTGGATCCTAAGAAGAAAGACTTCTCTCCAACTATTGTTGATTTTGGGCCAGTACAATTTCACTTAGCTAGACACTTTGGTTTTTGCTATGGTGTAGAAAATGCTATTGAAATTTCTTACAGAGCTATAGAAGAAAACCCAAACAAAAATATTTATCTCTTGAGCCAAATGATACACAACCCAACTGTAAATGATGACTTACAAGCAAAGGGATTGAAATTTATTATGGATACACAAGGGAAACAACTAATTGCTTGGGATGATATTACTAGTGATGATGTAGTAGTGACCCCAGCTTTTGGAACAACCATAGAAATACAAGAATTACTAGAAAAAAAAGGAGTTTCCTTGCAAAAATATGATACCACTTGTCCTTTTGTAACCCGTGTTTGGAAAAAAGCCGAAAACATTGGAAAAAAGGACTTTACCATTATCATACACGGCAAGTATAGGCATGAGGAAACAAGAGCTACTTTCTCACACTCCAACCAAAATTCCCCATCTCTAGTTATTCGTGATATGGAAGAAGCAAAATTGCTATCTGAATTTATTATTGGAACTAGAAAGAAAGAAGAGTTTTATAAGCTATTTAAAGATAAACACTCTAAAGGTTTTGATCCTGAAAAGGATTTAGCAAAAATTGGTGTAGTAAATCAAACAACCATGTTAGCTAGCGAAACAGAGGGCATTTCAGAGTTCTTGAAATCGGCTATCATTGAGCGATATGATGAGGAAAATTTCAAAGACCACTTTGCAGATACAAGAGATACACTTTGCTATGCTACCAACGAGAATCAAAAAGCAACTTACGGCCTTCTAGAAAAAGAAGCTGATTTAGCAATTGTCGTAGGTGGTTATAATAGCTCCAATACCTCCCATTTAGTAGAACTTTGCCAAGAAAAAGTACCTACATACTTTATTAAATCAGAAGAGGAAATTTTATCGGAAGATTTGATACAGCACTACCATTACGAAAGCAAAAAGATACTACAAACACATAACTTCTTACCTGAAAAAAATAAATTAAAAATCATATTGACTAGTGGTGCATCTTGTCCAGATGCAATTGTAGATAAAGTACTTCAAAAATTACTCTCATATTTTAAAGGAACACGCTCTATTAAAAGCGTTATAGAAGAGTTTACTTCATAGCTTGTTCACAATAATTTAGGATACGCTTAAACTGCTCATCAATAGATAGTTTGGTGTTGTCAATAATTATTGCATCCTTTGCTTGTTTCAAAGGATTTTCTGTGCGTGTACTATCATCAAGATCCCTATCTTCTAGATTTTTTATAATATCCTCTAAAGAAACGTCTTGTAGTTCTGCATGCCTTCTGTGTGCTCTTTCCTTTAAAGAAGCAGTAATAAATAATTTCAATTCAGCATCTGGAAAAACAACGGTTCCTATATCTCTACCGTCCATTACTACTCCTCTATGCTGACCTATAGCTTTTTGTATAGACACCATTTTTTCTCTAACTGCTTTGATCTTACTTATCTTACTTACATTCTCAGACACCCACAAACCTCTTATTTCCTGTTCCACATTCATACCATTTAAATATGTTTCAGAAACATTTTTGTCGCTGTTATATTGGAAAGAAACTTCTATTTGGTTCAACTCACTTAACAATCTTTTTTTATCTATTACGCCATCTAAAATAATTTTCGTTTGTAAGCAGTATAAACAGACTGCTCTGTACATAGCTCCTGTATCAATGTATAAATAAGAAAAATATTTGGCTAACTGCTTAGCAATTGTACTTTTTCCACATGATGAATGGCCATCTATTGCTATATTTATCTTTTTCATTGGCGTTTGTAAAATTTTGAAAGATTGGTACCAACGGAGAAATAATTAGGAGCACCTGCTAAATGATATGTTGCTCTACCGTAATTTATGTAAAAATGAGACATTTTAAACCCTACACCCCAAGAAAAACCCACCATGCCTAAAAAGGAATTAGCGGTAAGTTCATGCCTACGTTGTGCATTATAACCCATGCGTAATTGTAGATATTTACCAATATTTAGTTCTGCTGAAGTAGTGAAATGACGAAAAAGTTTTTGTCCGAAACTTACTGTGTTTATAAGGTCTTCTCCTGTTACAGGATCGGTTGTAAGTGTTGGATTATAATTATAGGTTAAATCCCAAGTTTCTAAATGATTATATCCGATAAAAAAACGAAAAGGTAAATGCTCTAATTTTTTTGATAACCCTATTTTCACCTCAAAAGGCAATGCTTCATTTTCGCCGTTATAAGAAGTGATTTGCCTACCAATATTTTGTGCTAAAACAGATGCTGAAAATTGACTTTCAGCGTTAAAAAAAGTAGCTCCTAAATCAGTTGCTATTCCAAAAGATTGGTAGCTTTCTAAATCAGAAAGTAGAAACTTTATAGCTCCGCCGATACTCCAATTTTCATATAGTTGCTTTCCAAAACCAGCAGTTAGAAGTTGTTCATTTGCTTTAAAAGACCCCAACTCTTCTGCATGTTCGTTTGTATGCGTAAACTGTCCTAAACTTAAAGACTGTAAAGATACTCCAACTGTTCCTGCATCTCTGAAAGGAAAAGCATAAGCAAAAGAAACCATGTTGATATCAGAAAAATAGTCCACAAAGTTAAGTGCTAAACCGTCATTCATATTAGGGTTTAGCAAAGAAGGATTATAAATACCAAAATTTAGATCAGAACTCGAAATAGCAATCGGATTATTCAAGACTGCCATACGAGAAGAAACAGGGAGTTGCAGAACTTGATATGTAGCGCTCCCTCCTGTTTGCGCCAACAGCAAAGAAGGTAATAATACAAGAAACAAGAGGTGTTTAAGCATAAGGCAAAGTAACAAATGTTTTAACGATTTCACGAGTTACTTATTACAAAAAAAGCGCAGACTAACTGCGCTTATATTTTTGTAGAGTGCATATATTATAAAGCAATACCTATTGAAAAACCTACTTTTGGGACTACACCTGTGTAACCTCTATCACCTGCATGAAAAAGGTTAAATTTCTTACCGTCTATTTGAGCACCTCTCACACCTCCACCAATAAACATATCTAAAGATAATGCTTTATTAATAATTTTTTGGAATCCAAATATAACACCACCTTCTCCTTGTTTGATATCATAACTTTCTTTAACAGTCACCTCATCATACTCTCCTTGGTGCCAAACAGACTCTTCCCAATTTTCTGTACCATCTTTATTATAAACATATTCCCAATATGGCTCTACAATTGTATGCCATTCTCTCCATTCATTATATTCTTTAAAATATTTTCCATTTGCATATAAACCTGCATAAAATCCACTTAAAACAGATTTTCCAGCAAATTTTGAACTGAACAAATACTTACGTAATTGCAATTCACCCATCCAACCATAATCATTTCCGTTATCTGCTAGACGCAAACCTCCATCTAATTGAATAGAACGATTATTTTCTAAAGTTTTCTCATAAGATACATATAGTGTACCATCAAAAAAATGAAAGGGACTTACTTTTACCAATGCATCCTGAGCAAAACCATTTAATCCAATAATTACAAATACTGTACTAAATAATAATTTCGTCATATTATAATTTATTTAATTTTTTTCATAACGTGCAAATTTGTTGATTATTTCAACTTTTTAGGATTTTTAACTTTTTGACTTAAAAGAGCTATATCCAATACCTCATGCATTTCGTTTACATAATGAAAAGTTAAGCCCTTTGTATAGCGCTCGTTGATTTCTTCAATATCTTTTCGGTTTTCATCACAAAGAATGATTTCCTTGATACCCGCTCGCTTAGCAGCTAGTATCTTTTCTTTGATACCTCCTACTGGCAATACCTTTCCTCTTAAAGTTATTTCACCCGTCATTGCCAATTTATTCTTCAACTTTCGCTGGGTAAACAAAGAGGTTAAAGCCGTTAGCATGGTAATCCCTGCTGAAGGACCATCTTTTGGAGTAGCTCCTTCTGGCACATGGATGTGCACATCGTAATTATCAAAAATACTGGAATTGATACCTATTGTATCGGCATTAGCTTTGATATACTTCATAGCAATAGTAGAAGACTCTTTCATCACTTTTCCTAAATTACCTGTTATTACTAGCTTACCTTTTCCTTTACTTAAAGTACTTTCAATAAAAAGTATATCTCCACCAACAGGCGTCCAAGCTAAGCCGGTAACTACGCCAGCAATGTTATTATCCAAATAACGGTCTTTATCAAATCGAGCAGGGCCTAATATTTCTTTCAAATCATCAACTTGGACTTCAGTATTATATTCCTGTTCCATAGCAATACTTTTGGCAGCATAACGCACCAATTTAGCAACAACCTTGTCTAAACCACGCACACCAGACTCCTTTGTATATCCTTCTACTGCTTTTTTTAAGACCTTTTTAGAAACCTTTA
Source organism: uncultured Bacteroidota bacterium (assembly GCA_902580855.1). Classification (GTDB taxonomy): domain Bacteria; phylum Bacteroidota; class Bacteroidia; order Flavobacteriales; family UBA7312; genus UBA7312. The sequence continues at coordinate 38,281 of CACHMF010000008.1, forward strand.
AATTTGTCTTTTTCAAACCATGCTCTTTCAATTGTTTTGGTAAGAGGTGTTTTATAGCAATTTCTGTTTTCTCCTCAATTGTATAACCATTGATTTCGATAATTTCCATACGATCGAGTAAAGCAGGCTGAATAGTATTTAAAGAGTTTGCTGTTGCAATGAACATAACTTTCGAAAGATCATAACCCATTTCTAAGTAATTATCATGAAAAGCATTGTTTTGTTCAGGGTCCAAAACTTCTAGCATAGCTGATGAAGGATCACCGTGTGTATCTCGAGTAATTTTATCAATCTCATCCAAAACAAAAATAGGATTGGAAGAATTGGCTTTTTTAATAGATTTGATGATACGACCTGGCATAGCACCGATGTATGTTTTACGGTGACCTCGAATCTCCGACTCATCACGCATACCACCTAAAGAAACACGCTCGTACTTGCGTCCCAAAGCCTCTGCAATAGATTTTCCTAATGAAGTTTTACCAACTCCTGGTGGACCGTATAGACATAGGATTGGTGCTTTCATATCTCCCTTAAGTTTCAAAACAGCTAAGTGCTCCAATATGCGCTCTTTCACTTTTTCCAAACCCGAGTGATCTCTGTCTAATATCTTCTTAGCATGATTCAAATCGAAGTGGTCGTTGGTGTATTCTCCCCAGGGTAAATCCAAGACCAAATCTAAATAAGCACGCTGCACTGAATAATCAGCCATTGCAGGATTCATACGGTGTAGCTTCTTTAATTCCTTTTCGAAGTTTTCACCAACCTCTTTAGTCCATTTCTTTTGCCTTGCGCGTTTACGCATTTCTTCTATTTCCTGATCAGCAGAATCGCCCAATTCCTCTTGGATCGCTTTCAGCTGTTGATTCAGAAAATACTCTCGTTGCTGTTGATCTAAATCTAATTTAACCTTGTGTTGAATTTCGTTCTTCATCTCAAGTTTTTGCAACTCTTTTGAAAGGAGTTCTAAGGTAAGTACAGAACGTGTTTTTAAGTTGCTTTGCATCAACAGCTCTTGTTTTTTTTCTACCGACACATCCATATTAGAACACACAAAATTGATTAAGAAAGATGGCGATTCTATGTTTTGGATAGCTACTTGTGCTTCTGTTGGAATGTTGGGTGACTCCTTCACAATCTGCAAGGCAATATCTTTTATAGAACTAACCAAAGCATCAAACTCCTCGTCCCCTTTTGCTGGCTTGACTTCTTCCATTGGAACTACCTTCGCTTTTAGATATGGTTGCTCTTGAACTAATTCGGTAAGCTGCATCAGCTTACGTCCTTGTATAATCGCAGTAATGTTACCATCTGGCATGCGCAACATCTTCATTATGTGTGCGACAGTACCTGTGGTATGTAAATCAGCTAAGCTAGGTTCCTCAACAGTGAGGTCTTTCTGTGAAACAACACCTAAAGCCTTATTACCTTTGTATACTTCTTTAATCAGCTTGATAGATTTATCTCTACCCACTGTAATTGGAATAACTACTCCAGGAAATAAAACCGTATTCCTTAAGGATAGAATCGGTAATATTTCTGGTGTTTCTTCTTTGTTTATCTTGTCTTCATCCTCTTGGCTCATTAATGGTATGAACTCCGCTTCCTCATCAAATACTCCCGACAATGTGTCAATTAAAAGTCTATCATTCATAAGAATTTATTCTTTTTAGGTCAATATGGCAGTAGGTTATTCTTTTGCCTTTAAAATACAAATAAGCAATGACTGTGCCACAGTGATTAAATGACGGAATTTGGCAGAGCATTAAAAGTTACGATGTTCGCTTGTCAGCTCAAAAACTTGTTGAAGGATAGATTTTTCTATTTCATCAAAAGTAACACCCCTGCGAGCCATTACTTTTTTTGCTACTTCAAATACTTTAGATAATTGATAAGTGCTATAACCGGCTGAACCACCCCAAGCAAAAGAAGGTACAAAATTGCGCGGGAAACCAGCACCAAAGATATTGGCACTAACCCCTACTACTGTACCTGTATTGAACATTGTGTTGATACCACATTTAGAATGATCTCCCATAATGAGACCACAGAACTGTAATCCTGTTTTTTCAAAACAACCAGCATGCTCACTCCACAAGCGCACCTCTGCATAATTATTTTTAAGGTTAGAATTATTTGTATCCGCACCAATATTACACCATTCTCCTAAAACAGAATTGCCTAAAAAGCCATCATGCCCTTTATTAGAATAGGCCATTAAAACAGAATTATTGACCTCACCTCCGACTTTACAATGAGGACCTATTGTTGTAGCTCCATAAATTTTAGCACCCATTTTTACTACGGAATATTCACACATAGCTAAAGGCCCGCGTACAATACTACCTTCCATCAACTCAGCATTTTTTCCAATGTAAATAGGCCCTGTAGTTGCATTTAGTATTGCACCTTCAACCTTTGCGCCTTCAGCTACAAAAATATTTTCAGAGCCCATCACAAGATTTGTATCACTTAAAGTTTGAGAGCTACGCCCGGCAGTTAGCAAATCAAAATCGGCTTGTAGTTCTTTAGCATTATACTGAAAGATGTGCCACAACTTTTTTATTTGAGTGAACTCTTCATTAAAATACACTTTTTGATGCGCTTCATTGCGGTAAGCCAAAAGGATATCTCCCGAAAATAAACCCTCCCCATCGGCAAGTTTCTGTATAGCTGTCACTAATGCTTTATTTGGGCATAAGCCACCACTGATATACACATTATCCAACTCTTTATGTAAAGGATATTTGGTTTGTAGATACTCGGAAGTTTGCGTACTAAAATTTTTTCTAAAATACGTAGCCCATTTTTCTTTTATTGTTAAGATCCCTATTCGGATTTCTGAAATTGGTCGAGTATGTGTTAAAGGAAATAAAAACTCCCTATTTTCATCAAAAAGAATGTAGTTCATATGTACAAATATAAACTATATAGGCGCAGTAAAAAAGTAATATCAGCAAGAGAGGCTATTTGCATTTGATTGTCTGAAATTGATTCAACTTGTATCTAAGATGCTATTAGTTATTACAAATAATAAATTAAATATATGAACTCTGCTTAATATGACTTGGTTTAAAAGTAAACTATTAGGCGGTCTAATAATTCAGAAGCGATAATGAAGAACTAACGCCCACAAACACTTTTAAAGTCGCACCAATCGCAGGTGCTGAGCTTTGTAGTTTGTACAAAAGGCTCTTGGTCATCTATTATTTTTAATAGTAAATTTTGTAATTGTTTCTCAAACAACTGTAACTCATCCTTACCTACCACTAAAGCTTTGTTAATATTTTTCTGTTTAATACATAACAAGCCTTTTTTCAGATTTTTAAAAGATATATTACCCACTATTGCACTATTTTGATCTTTATTTTGTTTTAAATACAAATAAGCATACATCATGAGCTGAAAAGCCTTGGATTTATTGCTATTTGTAATTAAATCTTCCCAACTTTCAATTCTTAAGTCTTTGGACTCTACCAATCCGGTTTTATAATCAATTATACGGCATTGTCCGTTTAGCAGATCTATGCGATCCACTTTTCCAAAAAGCTTAACTGATAATTCTCCTAACTTTAACTGATGCGTTATGCTTTGCTCTAAGCTCTGTAACTGCAGCGATTTTTTTGCTACAATCTGCTCCTTTTCAGTGGCTAAAAACTGCCTACACATTTGTTGGGCCACCTGATGTAACAAATGGTTTTTACCATGTTCAAGTCGTTGCTTGAATTTATGTTGTAAAATGGTGTTGAGCGCATTCAAACTCCTCGTTCTTATCTCGTTTATAGCAGCCTCATCAAGATGTTGGCCAACAAAGTCTTCATAACCCTTCTCTAAAGCATCGTGTATAGCGCTTCCTAGAGTGCTACTTTCCATGAACTCTTCTACCTCCTCTTCTTGTCGGATACCGGCAATGTATCGGTAGTAAAATTGCAGCGGACAAGCAATGTAGGTGTTTAATGCAGAGGGCGATATTTTGTGCTGTGCCCAGTCGGCTATGCTTTTTTGCACGGCTGCTGTTTTCTCAATACAGATGCTGTTATCGCTCAAGTCGGGTAAGTCGGCAGTCAGTAGTTGCTGTTGCAAATCCAAAGTGGGTAGCTCCGCCTGTAGCTGTGTTAAAAAACGAGAGGGCTCTCCGCTGCCAAAGTCATCGTTTTGGGTGTTGTACACCAAATAGGCTTCCTCTACCCTTTGTAACAAACGGTAAAAGTGATAAGCAAAAACGGCATCACGCTCTTCGTGTGTAGGCATCTTGAAGTACTTTTTCAGTACAAAAGGAATAAAGGAGTTGTTGGATTTTCCTGCAGGAAGCTTCTCTTCGTTGACCGATAAGATGATGAGCTTCTTGAAATCGAGCGTACGGGTTTCTAGCAAGCCCATGAGCTGCAAGCCTTTTAGCGGCTCTCCTCTAAAAGGGATGCTTTCCTTGCCTATCAGTTGGTAAAAAACACTTTTCAGGGTTTTAATGCTCCACTCTTCTTGGCTATCTTCTAGGTAGTTGCGCAATTGCTTCAAGCTTTTCTGAAACTGAAAAAGCACTTCGGAAGCCAAGCTGGCTTTGTCGGTGATGAGGGTTTCCTTCAGTCGGTCTATCAGCGCTTGTAATTGCTGCAATGCGGCAGCGCTGTCCCAATGACTCAAGAAGTGTTGCAGCAGCTCGTCTGTCAGCTCCAAATGCTTGGCTTTTACAAACACCAAGTTTTTTTGCTTGATCTCTTGGAGCACTGCCTGCAATTGGGTTTGCTCAAAGAGGTATGCGCTATAGGGGTGGCGCAAGAGTTTTTGTACATCTCGGTAGTAAAAACCGCCTCTTTGGTATTGCTGATAGCGTACTTGCATGCGCAACAACAAATCGACCAAAGTGAACAAAGGAGTGCTGCTTAAAGGCGCTCCCATGGTAATGTTGAGGGTTTCTATGTCGGCTAGGTTATTCAGCACCGGAAAGAGCAGTTGCTCATCTGCTAATACGAGGGCTGTTTCTCCTTTGGCGATGGATTCCTTATCGAAAGTGGAAACGATTTGTCCTGCCACCCGACTTTGGCCTACATTTTTGGCACAACCTATCAAGCGTAGTTTCTTTTGCTGCTCCAACAGCTTTTGAGGCGATACTCCACCCCACTCCTGCTGATGCTGTCGCATAAACATACCGGCTTCATGCACTTGGTTGTCTACATAATGTGCATCGGCATCCCAAAAGAGTTTGGCCTTGCCCACATCCTTCAGGTGCTGTATGATGCGTTTTTCGGCCGTTGTAAGGGCGTTTAGCCCCACAAACCACACTTCCTTATGCGGAATGGATTTTAAGTGGATGTGCTCTGCCGCTTGTCGGTAAGCCATGCCTTGGTAAGCTAGACCTTCCTCCAAGAGTTTGTTTCTGAATGCCTCGTACCAGATGTATATGTGCTCAAAAAAGCGGATGTATTGCTCTTGGAAAGGAGTTAAATCAGGTTCACTTAAGCTCCACTGCTCCAACTCTTTTAAGCTGCTCAGGTTGGTTAGCAAGCGCTTGGCATCTACCATGTAGCGATCAATCTCATTGAAATCGTACAGCAAGGTTTGGCTCCATTGCAAGAATTGCTCCAAGCTATCCACTTCCTCCTTGTTGGCATGCGCTCGGTATACCTCATACAATTTGAATTGTAAACTGAGGTTATCGGCCAATTGCAAGCCGCTCTGCTCGGCAATAAAATCTTCAATAGAAATGAGTTTGGGCAACCAAATGGGTTGCTCCAACTCCAGCGCCATGTAATGCTTTAAAAAGACGCTTGCTCTTCTAGAGGGTAACACCACAACGGTTTGCTGTAAAACAGCCGGAGATAGTTTTAGCAACTCTTGAGCGATATGTTGTAAAAAGGGCGTCATACTTGCATTACTTTTTCTTGTTCCTCCGTATAGATGATGAATTTTTTAATGTTGGTGTAGCCCATCTGCTGCAAGAGTCCTGCATACTTATTGATTTGCTTTCGATGCTCTTGCTCTTTTGTTTTAGAGCCTGTTTTATAATCGACTATCTGCAGCTCATCTTCCCCTATCAGCACCCTGTCTGGCACATAAGCATCTCCTGCAGGGCTGAGTATTTCTCTTTCGGTAAGCACCTGCCATTTTTCCGCAAAGAAAGGGGTGATTTCTGGATCGCTTAGTAGTTCGTTTATTCGCGCTGTTAGCTGCTGCACTTGTTCCTTATCGATTAAGCCATTGAGCTGTAAATCTTTCAGGACCTTATCCGCATTCTCTAGGTAATGAATGTTGGCCATGGCTTGATGCAAAAGCGTACCCCACTCCTGCTTGCTTTGCGCTACATCCCAAAGCTGTTTGGCATTGTTTTTCAGCTGCACCACCGCTCTCCAATTAGGTATGCGCTGGTAATCCAACACAAAAGGTTCAAATTCGCTTTTCTTCTCTTCCACTTTGGGTGGCGACACAACACCTATACTATAAGGTACTTCTTGCTGTTGTTGTGTAAAGTAATGCTGGAAGAGTTTACCCAGGGTGTTCAGCTTGTTATCACCACTAGGAGATTGGGTGAAGACATACAATTGCTCGGAAGCTCTTGTCAGGGCCACATACAGCACATTTAAATCGTCTAGGTATGCTTTTTCTTGCTCTAGTTGTCGCTCTTGAGCATAGTGGGTGTCTTCTAGTTTTTTACTGTTAGAGATAAGCGCCACCTTCATTTGGGAAAGCTCCCCCTTAGCATCCACCCACAGCTCCTTGCTTCCTTTGCCTATTTTCCACTGAAAAGGGATGAATACGATCGGAAACTCCAAGCCTTTGGATTTATGTACGGTCATGATTTTTACCGCATCCATATCATCCGGCAGGACGATCGCTTCTTTTTCATTGTTTTCTTCCCACCACTCTACAAATTCGGCTACATCATTTCCTTGCTTCATGCTGAACTTCAGCACCACATCTAAAAAGAATTGCAAGTAGCTGTTTTGTGCCGGCAGCTTATACAACTGAATGAGCTTTTCTACCACATCATAAAGCGGTAGTTTCCACAAGCTCTGTTGCTTTAAATCATAGCCGTAAGTTGCCATCAGTTGCTGAAAATGAGCGGTGTAATCATTCTCATCTAATACTTTTAGTAAACTATGTATACCGCTGTTTGTTTGATTGTTATGGAATATGTAATCAATTACCAAAGCCATGGAAACCTTGCAGGTAGGATGCGCCATTAAACGCAGTAACGCAACTAATAAATTTACCTCTTTGGAAGCGTTCAGCAAGAGGGCTTCATCGGACACAACCGCTATTTTCGGCTTTGCCTGACTTAAATAAAAAGCCACTATACTGGCGTCTTTTCGCGTTCTGCACAACACAGCCATACTCTTGAAGGCATGCCCTTGCTCCTGCAGTTCTTGCAGCTGCAAGACTACTTTTTGCATGATATCGTGCTTGGTGTCATCCGATTTATCTGTGAAATCGATATGCACATAACCTTCCTCCTGGCTTTGCGGCAACTGCTCGTGCGCTTTGTAGATGGCTTGTAAATTGGGTGATAAAGTTTCTTTTAAGGAAGTGAAAAGGTTGTTGTTGAATTGCACGATGTTTCGAGAAGAACGCCAATTGCTATCCAGCTTCACCTCTTGATGATTGCGCTGTATCGCTTGTGTTAATTCCTTTTGATTCGGTAAGACCTCTCCTTTAAAGATTTGTTCTGGAAGTTCTACAAATTGCTCTACCTCACCACCCCTCCATCGGTATATAGACTGCTTAGCATCTCCCACAATCAAATTTTGATGCCCCATAGATAAAGCATGGTGTACCAAGGGTAATAAATTATGCCACTGCATGGTAGAAGTATCCTGGAACTCATCAATTAAAAAGTGCTTGTAACGCTCTCCTAATCGCTCGTAAATAAAGGGCGTGTGCTCTTTCCTGACAATGTTTGAGATTGCTCGGTTAAACTCGGATATATGTTTGATATTTTGCTCTTGCTTGAACTCTTCCATCTCCTGCAAAAGCTCGTTTAAAACCGCAATGGAGTATATATTTCTGCTTACCAGTTTATGAAACTGATAAGATTTAAAATGCTGGGCAAGGTGCGACTGTACAGCATCGTACAAGCCTCTTAAAAACCCTTTGTGCTGTTCAATAATTTCTTGCTCAGCTGAGGGGACAGATTTGGCACACCAAAGATCCTCATCCATGTTGTTGCGCAAGGTATTGTTCGGCTTAAACTTATCAGGATTAAATGACTTTAAGTTAAGCATGTAAGCATGGAAATACCCTCTAAAAAAACTTTTCGGACTTAAAGGGTGTTGCGCCATGAAGTTCTCAAAAGCGACAACATACTTCATTAACTCTTGCTCGAAGGACTCAATCTTTTGCTGTAATTCGTTTTTTACCGCTAAACAATCTTCTATGCCCACTTCTTTCAAAGCGTTGATGTAAGTTTGGTTTTCTTCTACAAAAAGGTGTTTCGCAAACTCTTCTAAATCGTATTCTAAATTGTAGCTTTTACCCTCCTCTGTTTTAGATAAAGCAAAAGACACCAAAGCCTTAGAGAGCTCCGGATTAGTGCCCACTTTATTTATTAACATACCCACCACAGGCTGAATCAGCTTTCTGCTATCCATCTCCACCTCAAAGTTCTGCGACAAACTTAAGTCGTGTGCAAAAGTCCTGACAATGCGATAAACAAACTTGTCGATGGTAGATATAGAAAGATCGGTATATTGGTGCAGCACTTGTGTAAAAAGCTGATCGGACCGCTTTTGCACCTCCGCTACAGAAAGTGATGTATCCTCTTGTATATGGCTGAAAAAGGAATTTTCTTCTCCAGCACCTTTTCCGTTTTTTAAATCTTCCAAAAAAGAAAGCACGCGCTTTTTCATTTCAGAAGCCGCCTTATTGGTGAAGGTGATTGCTAAAATATGTCGGAAGTAAGTTGGCCTAAACCCATGCTCATCTCCCAACAGCGCTAACTTGATATAGTTTCGTACTAAGGCATAGGTTTTTCCTGAGCCTGCACTAGAACGATATATTACAAATTTTTGCTTCATAAATTACAAGCAGAAAAGTACTCAATACAAACAAACAAACTATAATATTGTTAATGGAGTTATTCACATTTGTTAAGCGCGTAAGATTATACACACTTAGTGCTTTTATTTCATAATGGTTTAAATTAAATTTGTAAATATTTTAAATGAAGAGATGAGATATTTATGTATAATTTTTTGTGTTGTGCTTTGGATTTCTTGCAAAGAACCTGGTTGTACAGACCCCATTGCAACCAACTTTGATATTGAAGCAAACAAAGACGATGATAGTTGTGAATATGATTATCCCGTGAAAATAAATTTTGTAGTTACCGAAAACGGAAGACCACTGAATGTATACGGAACTTATGATAACAACAATGTTTCTTATCGTTTGGAAACACTGAAATATTACCTATCTCATTTAAAGATAAACAATAAAGAGATAGCAAATGTTTTTCTATATGACGTAGAAAGTGACAACAATTTCATCTTAACACATCACAACAACAATATAATCAATGCAATTGAATTTGGTCTAGGATTAACAGAATCACAAAACTATTCGGACCCCACTACTTTTGTGAGTACTCATCCATTAAGCTTTGCTCAAAACACCTATTGGTATATGACTCCTCCATCATATATTTTTGTTATGGTAGAACAAAAAGCAGACACGGTCGGAAATGGAGCATACAACCTACCTATATCTTATCATTTAGCACACAATGACTTATACAGACTTGTTCAAAAAGAGGTGAATATCAACTTGTCTTTAACAGATACTGTGGAAGTGACTCTATCTTTGGAACTTCCTGATTTAATGAATAAAGTTAATTATTCTGAAAATGTTCCACACATGTCTGAATCAACACCAATAGCAAATCTTCTTATGAATAATTTAGCCAATGCGTTTTCTATTCAATAGTTTCATAATTTGTTTTTTATTTATCTCTTGTGAAAGAGATATTCCTATTGAAATTCCAATAGAACCAATACCTTATAACCCAACTTTTGTTGAGTTTTTAAGTCCCATTGGTTTTCCTCCTGCAAACATTCCTATTGATAATCCTATGACTGAAGAAGGAATTTTACTTGGAAAAAAACTATTTAATGATCCCATTTTATCTGTAAACAACCAGCAAGCATGTGTTAATTGCCATATGCAAGAATTCAGTTTTACTGATCCCTTACAATTTAGTGTTGGAACAAGTGGAACAATAGGCAAAAGAAATTCCATGGCTTTAGTAAATTTGGCCTGGGGAACATCAAATTTTTGGGATGGAAGCACCAGTTCCTTAGAAGAGCAAGCACTAGATCCAGTAACAAGTCCGATTGAATTACATTCAATTTCTTGGAGTCAGGTTATAAATGAATTAAAAAATACAGAAGATTATCCAGATTTGTTTTACAAGGCCTTTGGAGTGGTAGATTTTGATTCTACTCATGTTGCAAAAGCAATAGCGCAGTTTGAACGCACATTAGTTTCTGCACAATCGAAATTTGACTTATTCATTCAACGTAAAACTAACCTAACTGATTCCGAGTTAAGAGGAATGGATATTTACATGACTGAAAAAGGAGATTGCTTTCACTGCCACTCATACCCATTTATGACTAATCACGACTTTCATAACAACGGGCTAGATAATGAGCCTTTTACAGATAATGGACTTGGAGAATTTACTGGAGAATCCTTAGATAATGGCAAATTTAAAACACCAACACTTAGAAATATAGCATTAACAGCTCCTTACATGCATGATGGAAGATTTTCTACATTAGAAGAAGTTGTTGAGCATTACAACTCTGGTGGTATTGAATCAAGCACCATAGACCCATTAATGAAACATGTTGGAAAAGGTCTAGGATTGACTGGGCAAGAAAAGACAGACCTGGTTAACTTTATGCTAACATTTACCGATACAGTATTCATTAACAATCCCATTTTTCAACAATAGTTTTATTAAATTTACAAAATCTATGTTTAGGGGTATTCTTTTACTGTTTTTTTTAGGTTTTACTGTTGCTTTTGGACAAAAAAGATGCGGTAGTGCTGATAAACTTCTAAATCAGCTTGAAAACAAACCAAAACAGCTTGCCATTCACATGCAAATTGAAGAAAAAATTCAAAAATTTAGAAATGATAAACGAGGTGTGCCAATCATCAATATACCAGTTGTTTTTCATGTAGTTTATAAAAACAACACAGAGAATATTTCAAAAGCCCAAATCCTAAGTCAACTAACTGTTCTTAATGAAGATTTTAGAAGACAAAACATAGATCAAATCAATACTCCCTCGGACTTTGCATCTTTATCAGCCGATACAGAAATTAACTTTTGTTTAGCCCAACGAACTCCAAGCAACGATACTACAAGCGGCATTACAAGAACTGAAACTTCTGTCAACTCATTTTCTTTATTTGACGATCGAATTTTCTATGACTCATTGGGTGGAAAAAACATATGGGATAGTGAATTATATCTTAATATTTATATATGTGATTTATCTAGTGTTTTAGGATTTTCTGCATTCCCTAGTTCTAATTCAGAAATAGACGGTGTTGTTATTGATTTTGAAAATTTTGGAAACATTGGAACAGCTACAGCCCCCTATCACAAAGGAAGAACTTGTACGCACGAAGTAGGTCATTGGCTTAACTTAATACATATTTGGGGAGACATGACTTGTGGAGATGACTTTGTAAACGATACCCCTGAACAAGAATCTCCTAACTATGGCTGCCCTGCTCATCCAAGTCCAAGCTGTTCAAATAATGGTGACATGTTCAATAACTATATGGATTATACTAATGATGCATGCATGAATATGTTTACAATCGGACAAAAAACAAGAATGCAAGCGACTTTAGCAACTGCAAGACAAAGTATAGCTTCTTCAATGGCTTGTCTTATTCCATACGAAGATATTGGCATCACAAAAATTAATTCAATTGATAATAATTCTTTTTGTGGAAATCAACTAAATATTGATGTTGAATTAAGTAATTTCTCATCAGATGAAATAAAAACAGCTATCATTTCATACCAACTGAACAACCAAACTGTTGTTAATTATTATTGGAATGGTTATTTAGCACCAGGAAGTAGTGTTAACTTAATTATTGGAACAGAAGTTATTACTGCTGGAAGCCACGAGCTTTTGGTTTATTCATCATCCCCTAACGGATTTCATGATTTAGATTTTTCAAACGACACTATTGAAGTACTTTTCGATGTTGTTGAAGGAAACGCTTATAACATCGACATCTTCACTGATAACTATGCTGAGGAAGTAAGCTGGGTGATTACCGACCAAAACAATGGACAAATTGCAAGCGGAAATGACCTTTTAAACAATAGTTTAAATGAATTTGAAGTATGTCTAGAACTTGATTCTTGTTACATATTCACTATTTACGACTCATACAGTGATGGGATTTGTTGTGATTTCGGAAATGGTTTTTTCAGTATTAATGAAAATGTTTTTAGCGGCATTTATACTGATAGCTACAGCATTAATTTGTGTGAATTAACTAATACTTCTCAAAAAATTAATCAAACGACAACCATTCATCCTAATCCATCACAGGGTAATTTTGTATTTTTGTCAAACAATATAATTTGTCAGCTAAAGGTTTATGACATTAATGGTAAGTTAATTTTAAGTAGAAAACCTTTAGACAAATCATTTAAAATCGACTTATCTACATTAAAGGCAGGATTTTATACTGCACACATTAAAGATATTAATGGGAACCATAGCGTTCACAAACTAATAAAACATTAATTATTATGAGAAATTTATTTTTGATTCTATTTTTATTTACTGCCTCGATAGTCAACGGGCAAATTAATCAAGGAGGAACCCCAAGTAGTTTTGAATTTTTTGACTTAAAAAATATTCCTTTAGTAAATGTTGATAAGCCAAACATGGATCAAATCAGAATAGAAGACGATGTTGATTCAAAACAAGGAAATATTTATAAATATGGACGTTCTGTTTATACAAATATTGATTTACTAAAAAACGGTTCAAAAGATGTCCTTCCAAATGGTAGAGAAATATATAGAATTATGCTTCATGCTGATGATGCATTAGCATTAGGTATAAACTTTTCAGAATTCTGGATACCGAGTGGAGGAAAACTTTATGTATATAATCCTGATAAAAGTCAAATTTTGGGGGCATACACCTCAAAAAACAATCACAAAAGTAATGTTTTTGCAATTGAACTTCTACAAGGATCAGATGCGGTAATTGAATATGAAGCACCATTAGAAAATGAAAAATTAGCCAAATTGATTATAACTGAATTAAACTATGCCTATAGAGGAGTAAATCAATTATTTAGTTCAAGAGATTTTGGTGATTCTGATTATTGTCAAGTTAATATTAATTGTTCACCTGAAGGTGATTCATGGCAAGATGAAAAAAAGCTGCATGTCGAATAAGTATAAAAGCAGGATTTTCTTACGGATGGTGCTCTGGTTCTTTAATCAATAACACAGCTAACAACTGTACACCCTATGTTCTTACAGCAGATCACTGTGCGTTTGGACAAAATTCTTATGCAAGTGCTAATGATCATAATCAATGGATTTTTTATTTCAACTACGAAGCTCCAGGTTGTAGTAATCCTAATTCAAATCCTAGCTCAAATTCAATTACTGGTTGTAGTCAAATTTCTTACAGTGGCGCTATTGGAGGAGTAAATGGAAACATTGGTTCAACATCAGATTTTTATTTGGTTGAGCTTAATACTGCTCCACCACAAAATTGGGGATTATATTATGCAGGATGGGATCGTTCAACATCTGCTTCTAGCTCAGGAGTTAGTATCCATCACCCCTCTGGTGACATAAAAAAAATATCTACATATACTTCAAGTTTAACAAATGGAGCCTGGAACGGAAATTGGGGTGGAAATACTCACTGGAGAGTTACATGGTCTGGAACTCAAAATGGTCATGGAGTAACAGAAGGAGGGTCTTCTGGAAGTCCAATATTTAACAGTAATGGACATATAATTGGTGATTTGTCTGGAGGGTCATCTTACTGTAATGCTACAAGTCAAACAGATCTTTATGGTAAATTTTCTGAGAGCTGGGATCAAGGAGGAACAGCAAATAATGCACAGTTAAAACCATGGTTAGATCCAAATAATACTGGAGTAACATTTATTAATGGATTTTATTGCGGAACATCTGCATCTGCATCTTTTAGTTCTAATGAAACTAATTTTTGTGGGTCCGGACCACATACAGTAACATTCACTAATACTAGTTCAGGTAATATTAGTTCTTATAATTGGCAATTTACTGGGGGAAACCCATCATCTGCTACTGGTCCAGGTCCACATAATGTAACTTATTCAAGTAACGGGTCATATACAGTGATTTTACAAATCACAGATAATCAAGGAAATGTTTCACAGTCGATTCAGCCAGCATACATTAATGTTTTAGTAGGCGATAATGTTAGTCTAGATTTTCTACCAGATTGTTATGGAGAGGAAACATCTTGGGTAATAAATGATGCTAATGGTAATGAAGTATTTTCTGTACCAATGGGGTATTATCCAGGTGGTAGCACATCACAGACAATGGAATCAAATCCAACAATGGTTAACCATGAAATATGCTTAAGTGAAGGATGTTATGATTTTATACTATCTGATGATTATGGTGATGGTATGTTTGGTTCACAACACTCTTGTGATTTTGATGGAGATTTTGTCATAAGTAGCAGTAATGGTGATATATTGGGTGAATTAGATGAGAGTCAATATCCAAACGCTGACTTTGGCAATTCATTATCACTTAACTTTTGTGTAGAGTCATCATCATCAAGCATTAATGATAATAAAAAATTATATAATTTTTACCCAAATCCTACATCTGGAGAAGTCAACATAAATATAGATGGTGATTTCAATATATTTATTTATGACGTTTTGGGAAATGTTATT
>CACHMF010000009.1 GCA_902580855.1 uncultured Bacteroidota bacterium
CCATCATCAATACCAGCACAAGACACATTAGTAACTTGTGAATTATAAGGAAATAAATTATAAGAAATAACAACAGTTGCTATATCTTCAACACAGGGAGGATTATAAACTGTATATGTATATGATCCAGCAGGGTCTACTAGTGGATCTATCACACTAGAAGTTATGATGTTTCCTGAAGGATCTTTCCAAACTCCACTTGTTTGGGGATTACCTGCTAATAAGGAAAATAAATCAACTGGGCCATCTCCAGTACACATAACCATACTTCCATCTAGACCAGCCCATGGCTGTTCAATAACCTGAATATCCTGAAATGCGTTACCCGTGCAACCAGTTCCTGAAACATAATTATATTCAATCGTATAAATACCCTCTCCAGCAACAGCTGGATTAAATAAACCGTTAGCTACTCCAACCCCAGAATAAACACCTCCTGCTGGCGTACCCCCAGAAAGGGCTAACGGAGAACCATTCTCACAAACAATTGGAAGCGGCGCTAAAGAAGTAGGATTTCCTCCAACAGTAACACAATAGGAATAAGTAAATGTAGAAAAAATAGGACAGGCATCATCAGCAACCGTAACTGTAAAGCAATAAGGACTAGAGCTTGTATCGTTGATAGAAGGAGTCCATTGTAAATTAGCATATGCACTATCTGTTCCATTATTAATAAAATTCATATTTACATTGGGGTCTAGAATCCCCATATTCCATGACATAGTTAAATTATTTGAGTCTAAATCAAATGCATTAATGTTAACATCTAACAAATCTCCAGGACATACTATTGTATCTGTATTGTATGTATTTATTGGAAGTTCATCATAGCCTGTTAACTGAGGGACATTATTTCCTGGACAAGGTAATACCTGCACCTGAATATCTCTTATAATACTACCAATTAATACTCCGTTTCTATACTCTAATACTTCAATTGCAATTACAGTAACCTGCTGAACACCAGCTGTAGGGGTAACACAAAGATTCCCCGTCAGTGGGTCAAAAGATGTAATACCATCAAATGGGTTAAGATTAGAAAAAGGAGCTATATAAGTTACTGTAGTAGCCGCACCTGTTAAAGGTGTAATAATATTGTATGCTAAAGAGTCGCCATCCGCATCAAAAGCTCCGTTGTTGTAACAATACAATTGTCCGTCACAGATATAAGATACTGGAGGGTTTGTGAATATGGGAGATGTATTATTATCTGTGTAAGGTTGCGTGTTATTGATTAACGTTTCAACATATATATCATCGCCTCCTGGATTAGTTAAGTTGGTGATTGCACCATTTCTACAGCATTCTGAAGTTGATATAATCCAATCATTACATTCAACCGGAAGGCAAACCTGAGCTTCATAAACATATTCTTGAATACCTGGATATGTTCCTCCAGTACATGTAGTATTATAACCAGGGCAAATAGGTGAAATCTCAGTAAAACTAACTTGATTTGCTGTAGCTGACAAAAACTGTCCACATGAAACCGATTGTATATCTAAAAATAATGAGCCAGGTGCTGAAATACCGTCACAATCTCTGTAAAACTTGACAGTAACAGTATAGCACCCTGGGTTCAAACTATCTACTTCGTAGGTAATCTCTAAACCAGCTGCATGGGTTGCGCACGCTTCTTTCGTAGTAAATCCTAACGATAAAATTAAAAGTACAAATAAAACTTTTTTCATGTCTAAACTATTATCTATACAGACTCACCGAGCCCTTGTGTTTATATTCTTTTCCATTTTCTCCGACAGCTGTCATAGAGTAAAAATATACTCCATCTCTTACAGGTTTTCCGGATTTATTACTTCCATCCCATCCTTTTTTAGGATCTGACCATTCATATATTTTCTTTCCCCATCGATTGTAAACTACGACCTTAAATTCTTGAATTGCATGATTTTCTAAAAAAGCAAATTCATCATTTGTTTGATCTCCATTTGGACTAAATACATTGTACATTTCAGCCCAATCTTCTAACTCTCCCTCTAATTCAAAACCTTGTACATCTATTGTATCAGTTGAAGTTGCATAACATTGAGAATTCTCATCTGTTACTGTTAAGGCCACCTCGTAAGCTCCCACTTCATTATAATCATGAAAAGGATTCGTTTGAGATGAATTATTCTCATCACCGAAATCCCATTCATACAATCCTTCAGAACTAGTGTTAGAAAACTCTACATATAATGGATGTATTCCTAAATATGTACTAGCCGTAAAACTTGACCAAAGATAAACAGTGTCAGATTGCTCACAACCGTTTTCATCAATTACAGAAAAAGCATAAAAGTTTCCGCTTTCGTAACCCACCATTGTATCTGAACTTATTTCTTGCCCTAGTTCATTAGTCCAAGAATACACATAATCACCAACCCCACCATAAACAGAAGCCACCAAACTTACGTCATTACACTCTAAACTCAAACCTAAAAACGCTGGTTGTTTAATTTTTACTTCAATCGTATCCATACAAAAAGCGTTATCCACAATAATCACCTGATAAATAGCTGCAGGCAAAGATGTAAACACAGGATTATCTACCTGAGTTATACCATTATTTAAATTTATAGTGTATGGAGAAACTGCATCTCCAACATCTAAAACAAATCCTCCTAAAGCCTCTCCATTACAGTTGACATGCGTAGTATCAATTACTGATAAGTCACATTGGGCGTTCCCAAAAAAAACAGAAAACAATAAACAGATTAAGATTGAATTTTTTCTCACCTTTTTTCTTCTAGTATTTAATTCGACTAAAATAACCATATTTTACACATCCTACAAATGTTGAAAACTAGAGCATTTTTTAAGCTTATTCACCCGTCAAAAAATCTACATTTGAAACACATTCAAAAGTCAAAAATCAAATATCATTGATGAGTTATTTAGAGGAACTAAACCCTGCACAAAGAGAAGCAGTAGAACAAACAGAGGGACCAGTAATGGTTATTGCAGGAGCAGGGTCTGGAAAGACACGCGTGCTTACCTATCGAATAGCACACCTAATAAATCAAGGCGTTGACAGTTTCAACATATTAGCTCTAACCTTTACCAACAAAGCAGCTAAAGAGATGAAAGAGCGTATAAGTCAAATTATTGGGGGAACCAATGCGCACAATCTTTGGATGGGCACTTTTCACTCCGTTTTCTCTAAGATATTACGCTTTGAAGCAGATAAACTCAACTATCCTTCCAATTTCACTATTTACGATACTGCTGATGCTAAAAGCCTTTTGAAAAGTATAATCAAAGAGCTGAATTTAGACAAGGATGTTTATAAATCTAATATTGTTTACAGTCGTATTAGTCAGTTAAAAAATTCTTTGATTTCACCAGCTGGATACCAAAGCAATGCAGAAATGAGAATGGATGACGCGCAACGAAAACTCACCGAAATGAGTCGTGTGTACCAGACCTACCAAAAACGCCTATTCACTTCTGGGTCGATGGATTTCGACGATTTACTGTTTAACACCTATCTGTTATTGCGAGATTTTCCTGACGTACTGAACAAATACCAAAACAAGTTCAAATACATTTTGGTAGATGAGTACCAAGATACAAATCATGTACAATACATGATTGTAAAACGACTTGCTGCTATGAACGAAAATATTTGTGTTGTGGGTGATGATGCTCAAAGTATTTACGCTTTCAGAGGGGCAAACATCCAAAATATTCTGAACTTCAAGGTTGACTATCCTGATTTTAAAACAGTCAAGCTAGAGCAAAATTATCGCTCTACGCAAACCATTGTAGAAGCAGCGAACAATATCATCAAGCACAATAAAAACCAAATAGAGAAAAAAGTCTTCACAAAAAACAGTAAAGGCGGACCAATTAGAGTTGTGAAAACCATGAGTGACAATGAAGAAGGATACATGGTTGCTCAATCAATTTTTGATATTAGAAACAATCATCAAATACACTATAAAGAATTTGCCATTCTTTACAGAACAAATGCACAATCTCGATCATTAGAAGAGGCGCTCAGAAAAAAGAATATTCCCTATAATATATACGGTGGATTATCTTTTTATCAGCGTAAAGAAATCAAAGATTTGTTAGCTTATTTCAGGCTAATCATCAACTCTCAAGATGAAGAAGCTTTAAAACGTATTATCAACTATCCTTCCAGAGGAATTGGTATCACTACATTACAAAAACTCATAATTACAGCAAATAACAACGAGTGCAGCATTTTTGAATGTCTAGAAAATCCAATAATTCATACTCAAATTGGTGTAAATGCAGGCACATTAACCAAATTAAAAAATTTCACCACCCTCATCAACAGTTTTAAAGCTCAATTAGAGAAAGACACATATGAATTAGCGGAAAGCATCGCTAAAATATCCGGATTATTGGGTGAATTATATAAAGACAAAACACCTGAAGGTGTCAGTCGGTACGAAAATATACAAGAACTTCTAAACGCCATTAAAGACTTTTCCGAAAAAGAGAAAAACAGCGAAAATGGAGGTACACTTGAACATTTCATGCAAGATGTAGCTCTTTTAACAGATCAAGATACTGACAAAAAAGAAGATCGAAATAAAGTCACTCTAATGACTATTCATGCTGCTAAAGGACTGGAATTTCAGTATGTTTACATTGTAGGATTGGAAGAAAATCTTTTTCCTTCGCAAATGTCTATTCAATCTAGAGAAGACTTGGAAGAAGAAAGAAGACTTTTCTATGTAGCCCTTACTAGAGCAAAAAAGTTTGCCCAACTTTCTTACACAACTAGTCGTTTTAGATGGGGACAACTGATTGACTGCGAACCAAGTCGCTTTTTAAAAGAAATTGATGACTCTTATTTAGATTGGCATTTTCAAAAAAGAAAGCCTAACAATATATCCAATAAAAAAGCTTCCTTTAAATTTAATATAAATACTAACAAACGCTATTTCACAAAAAGAAGCACGAATGACGGTAAATCCAGTGTAAATATTACAGCAAAATTTACACCCAGAAATTTAACAAAAGTGAACACTACTGCTAACAAAACAATGAATGAACAAAATAACAGTCATTTGTTACAAGTCGGAATGCAAGTAGAACATATTAAGTTTGGCAAAGGTAAAATCCTACAAATTGAAGGTACTGCTGGCAATAAAAAAGCCATCGTATTCTTTCAATCTGTTGGACAAAAACAACTTTTACTCAAATTTGCCAGATTGAAAATAATCGGTTAATAATTAAAAAAAAACCGTAGCTTCGAGGCAATAATTTAAGCATGGAATTAGAATACAACACACAGCGAGAAAAACTCATTATTTCGGAATATGGGAGACATATTCAAAAAATGGTAGACTATGCAGCAAACCTAAATGATAGAGTAGAAAGACAAAAAATGGCAGAAGGAATCATCGACTTAATGGGCGAACTAAATCCTCACTTAAGAGATGTAGATGATTTTAAACACAAACTTTGGGATCACTTGTTCATCATGTCCGATTTCAAATTAGATGTAAATTCTCCTTATGAAAAACCAGAGCTTGAAAAATTATTTGAAAAACCTGAACCATTAGCCTATCCAAATAGTAAAATCATATTTAATCATTACGGAAAAGTGGTAGAAATGATGATAGAGGAAGCATGCGCAATGGAAAAAGGTGAGCTAAGAGACAAACTCACTTTAGCCATTGCTAATCAAATGAAGAAGTCTTATATAAATTGGAATAGAGATTCTGTAGAAGACAAACTTATCTTCAAACAATTAAAACAACTTTCTAACGGACAATTATCTCTTTCAGAAAACACTGAACTTGCTTCAGTAGCCGTAATAAAAAAAGGCAACAACAATAGAAAGAAAAAACAAAACAATAAACACCGTAATAAACGTTACTAATGGGATCATTCATTATTGAAGGCGGACATAAGTTAAAAGGAGAAATTCAACCACAAGGAGCCAAAAACGAAGCACTACAAATTTTATGTGCTGTACTGCTTACACCAGAAAAAGTCATCATCAATAATATTCCTGATATTGTTGATATTAATATCTTGATTGAACTACTAAAAGACCTTGGAGTAAAAGTTGAAAAGCTAAGTAAAGAAAGCTATTCTTTCCAAGCAGATGAAATCAATCTAGACTACCTTACTTCTGATGAATTCAAAGCAAAAGGCACACGCATTCGCGGTTCTATAATGATAGTTGGACCACTTTTAGCACGCTTCGGAAAAGGATTTATCCCAAGGCCTGGTGGCGATAAAATTGGAAGAAGAAGACTCGACACACACTTCATCGGATTCCAAAGGTTAGGAGCTGAATTCGAATATGATAGCAAAGAGAGCTTTTACCGAGTCACTACCAAGGGACTGAAAGGCACTTACATGCTTTTAGACGAAGCATCGGTTACAGGAACCGCCAACATTGTTATGACAGCAGTGATGGCTAAAGGAACGACTACTATTTACAATGCTGCCTGCGAGCCGTATCTACAACAGTTATGTAAAATGCTCAATAGCATGGGCGCCAATATTCAAGGAATTGGGTCCAACCTATTAACCATCGAAGGAGTTGATTACCTGGGCGGTTGCGAACACACTATTTTACCTGACATGATTGAAATTGGCTCATTCATCGGCTTAGCCGCTATGACTCAATCTGAAATCACTATTAAAAATGTTAGTTGGAGTAATTTAGGAGTTATTCCATCGGTGTTTCAAAAATTAGGAATTAAACTAGAGCGAAAAGGCGATGATATTTACATTCCTTCTCAAGAATCGTATGAAATAGAAAACTTTATTGATGGATCGATCTTAACCATCGCTGATGCTCCTTGGCCAGGATTTACTCCTGACCTACTAAGCATTATATTAGTAGTTTCAACACAGGCAAAAGGAAGTGTACTCATTCATCAAAAAATGTTTGAAAGCCGCCTTTTCTTTACAGATAAACTAATTGACATGGGAGCTCAAATTATTTTATGTGATCCGCACAGAGCCTCGGTCATCGGCCTTAACAGAAAAACACCTCTTCGTGCTACAACAATGACTTCACCTGATATTAGAGCAGGAGTATCGCTATTGATTGCTGCACTTTCTGCAGAAGGAACAAGCACTATTCACAACATCAACCAAATTGACAGAGGATATCAAAATATTGATGATAGGTTGAGAGCAATTGGCGCTAAAATTCAGCGTGTAGAATAATTCAAATACATAACAAATAACGCTTTTTTGTCAGAGGCAGTGAGAAATCACTGCCTTTTTTGTGAACTGCTGACATATTGTCCCCTTTTATATCTTTGGCACCTCATTTGCAATAATAAAAAGTAAACTAAAAAGACTCACCATGAGCAAAAAAGAAGAGCAAGAAAAATTAGAAGAAGTAAAGCAAGAAGAACAAGTGCAGCAGGAAGAAGTAAAAGAGCTTACTCTGGAAGAGAAATTTGCTGAGCTTAATGATAAACACTTACGCCTACATGCTGAATTTGAAAATTTCAAGAGAAGAACAGCAAAAGAACGCATCGAACTTTACAAAACTGCTGGGGAAGATATTTTAGCAATACTACTACCTATCCTTGATGATTTCGAAAGAGCCATCAAAGCAAAAACAGATGCAGGAGAAGAGTTGAAAGAAGAGGAAGGCGTATTACTCATCTACAACAAAATGAAGTCTTCTTTAGAACAAAAAGGTTTAAAAGCTATGGAAGATACTATTGGGCAAGAACTCAATACCGATTTCCACGAAGCCATCACTAATATTCCAGCTCCCAGTGACGATATGAAAGGAAAAATTATTGATGTTATTGAAAAAGGATATTTCCTAAACGATAAAGTAATTCGCTACGCTAAAGTGGTAGTTGCCAACAACGAATAATATGAGCAAAAGAGATTATTACGAAGTATTAGGCGTTTCAAAAGGAGCCAGCGAAAGCGAAATCAAGAAAGCATATCGAAAGATGGCTTTAAAATACCATCCGGACAAAAACCCAGATGACAAAGCTGCGGAAGAAAAATTCAAAGAAGCTGCGGAAGCATACGAAGTCCTAAGTACTCCAGAGAAAAAACAACGATACGATCAGTTTGGACATGCTGGAATGGGGGGAGCCGCAGGGGGTGGATTCGGTGGTGGAATGAACATGGAAGACATCTTCTCTCAATTTGGAGACATCTTTGGAGGAGGCGGAGGCGGCTTCGAAAGCTTCTTTGGCGGTGGTGGCCGCAGTGGCAGACGAAGAGTAAAAGGAAGTAACCTACGTATTCGCATCAAACTAAACCTAGAAGAAGTTGCCAACGGAGTTGACAAAAAAATAAAAGTCCAAAAGCTAGTTCAAGCAGATGGCGTTACTTACAACACTTGTGGCACATGTCATGGAAGTGGGCAGGTCACTAGAGTAGCCAACACAATACTTGGACAAATGCAAACAGCTAGTACTTGTCCAAGTTGTCACGGACAAGGAAAATCAATTGACAAACGACCAAAAGGCACAGATGCTAATGGTATGCTTAAACAAGAAGAAGTTGTCAGCATCAATATTCCTGCAGGAGTAGAAGATGGTATGCAGTTAAAAGTTGCTGGAAAAGGAAACGCTGCTCCATTTGATGGTATTCCAGGAGATTTATTAGTGCTAATAGAGGTAGAAGAACACAAGAGTTTAAAACGAGAAGGACAAAACCTTCACTACGATTGCTACATCAATATGGCAGATGCTGCGCTTGGGTCTAGCGTAGAAATCCCTACTGTTAGCGGAAAAGTAAAAGTGAAAATTGAAGAAGGAACACAAAGTGGGAAAATTCTGCGCTTAAGAGGAAAAGGATTGCCAAGCGTAAATGGATACGGAACAGGAGATTTACTTATCCACATCAATGTCTGGACTCCACAAAATCTATCGAAAGAGGAGAAATCATTCTTTGAAAAATGCAGAGAATCTAAAAGTTTCAACCCCAATCCAACACAAGAAGACAAATCCTTTTTTGACCGTGTGAAAGAGATGTTTAATTAAACCCTCAACAACATATATTATTATCTTTGGGCTAGTCGTTATATACTAGCCCATTTTTATGTCTAGATTCATTGTAATTATACTTTTATCATCTAGCCTTTCTATTTTCGGACAAGAAAGATTAAAGATGACTATTGGAGCAGAAAAAGCAGTTCCAATAATGGGCTACAATGCTCCATTAACTCACTCTCCCGGCTGGGAAAACAATCAATTTTGCGAAGCCGTAAAATCGCTCCATCCAGGAATACTTCGTTATCCAGGAGGAAGTAATAGTTTTTATTGGGATTGGGAAAAAGGAAGAACCAAAAATTTTGAAGAATTAAGTCAAACTATAATAAAGATAAATCCTGCTTACACTTCCGAATATTTAGAAACTAATGCTCAAACAGGTAAAGATTCTTTCTGGAAACAAATTAAAAGATACAACCGAAAAAACTACACCTCAAACACCATTTCACAGTTTTCACAAGGTGTTCAAAGCACTCAATCAAAAGGAATATTTGTTTTAAACATCATCTCTAGCACTTTAAATGATCAACTTAAAATGTTGAAGGAAGCTAAACTAAATGGTATGGAAATTGACAGAATTGAAATCGGTAACGAGATTAATCATAAACATAAATTACTTCAAGAAATTTACCCAAATGCTAAAACATATGCTGACACTTGTGAAGTATGGATAAATCGCATTCAAGAATCCTTTCCTAATGTAAAAATAGGTGTTGTCGGAGGAAGTAAAGGGATTTTCAACAATTGGAACCAAGTCTTAACCAACAGACTGTCTGTATATCAAAACATTGGATTCATTCTCCATTACTACCCTATTTTCTCAGAAACAGTTGACTTAAATAATGCTTTAGAATATCAGCAGTTTATTGCTACCACCGCAGCAGATTTAGAAAAAAAACTACAAAACTGGGCATGGCATCAAACACAATCTTTCCCAACTTGGGTAACCGAATACAACATCATTGAAAAAGGAAACAAAACGCTTCACAACACTTGGGCTCACGGGCTTTTTACAGCTATGCAAGTTCATCAACTCATTCAAAAAACCAATGCTGAAGTTTTCACTTTTCACTCCATTGGATTTGACAAATTCACTCCTTTTTCCGCTATTGATTTGACCAGCAACAAAAATACTAAATACAAAAAAACAGCCTCAGGGATCAGCACTTCATTATGGAATAAATTGACCCAAAATGCTACTAGAATGCAATCAATACAACTAAACAATCCTTCTTGGAGCTTAAGCCTTTTCACAAGCTTTAACCCTATTTTTGCTTACAAAGTCACCGGAGAAAAACAAAAGTTATTCATCTGCAACACTTCCGAAACAGCTTATCGGATCACACTAAGTGATGTAGGAATAAATGGAGGAGAAATAGAACAGTACTCAGGTAGTTTAACACATGATGTAAGAGGAGAATTAAATCAAGGTGACGATTGGAAAGTCACAAAAAAAGCAGTCAACAACACAATAGAAATACCACCTTACTCGATTACTTTAATAGAAGAATGACAAACTTATTTGAAGCCAAAAACATCCATAAACAATATGCCGAACATAAGGCATTAGATGGGGTAAGCATACAAGTCCCACAAGGAAGTATTTATGGATTACTAGGCCCGAACGGAGCTGGAAAAACTACCTTCATCCGTATCATCAATCAGATTACTGCTCCTGATAGTGGAAACATCACTTTTAATGGAGAGCCATTACAGCAAAAACACATTGCACAGATTGGCTATTTGCCTGAAGAGAGAGGACTCTATAAAAAGATGAAGGTAGGCGAACAAGCACTTTACCTTGCGCAACTGAAAGGATTGAGCAAAAAAAAAGCCAAAGAGAAACTACACTATTGGTTTCAAAAACTAGAAATCACTTCTTGGTGGGACAAAAAAGTAGAAGAGTTATCCAAAGGGATGGCGCAAAAAGTACAGTTTATCACCACGGTTTTGCACGAACCCAAACTGCTTATTTTCGATGAGCCATTCAGCGGATTTGATCCCGTAAATGCAGAACTCATTAAAAAGGAAATTTTAGCGCTTAAAGAACAAGGAGCTACCATCATCTTTTCTACTCATCGCATGGAATCGGTTGAAGAATTATGCGACCACATTGCCCTCATCAATCAAGGGAAATGTATTTTACAAGGAAGTGTAGATGAAGTGAAATATGCTTATAGAAGTCACACCTACCAATTGCAGTTTGAAGGAGAGCTGAAAGCTGTAAACGATTTTGAAATCATTTCTCAAAAAGAAAATAATGCAGTCTTCCAAACCCTCAACGGAAAAGACTCCAATCACTTGTTACAGCAATTACTTCCTCAAGTTAAAATTGTCTCTTTCCAAGAGCAATTACCGAGCATCAACGATATCTTCATCCAAAAAGTCAGTGAATAATGAACAGCATCTTACTCATCATACAAAGAGAATACTTATCAAGAGTGCGTAAAAAGAGCTTCTTGATCATGACGCTCCTCACTCCTTTTTTAATGGCCGGAATTGTGGTGGTTCCCACCTACCTAGCCATGAACTCAACAGAAGAGCGAAACATTGCCATTTTAGATGAAAGCAATCTCCTTCCAGTTTTAGAAGCTACGGATGAAATTACACACTTTCATTATGTTGAAGGAAATATTGAAACCGAAAAAGAACATTTAAATTCTGAAGTATTTTACGCCTTGGTGCACATCCCCCCTAGTGAAAGCTTGGAAGAGCTAAAGGATAAAATCACCATTTATTCAGACAAGCAAGTGAGTTTATCTGTGAGGGGGCAAATTGAAAACCTCATTGAAAACAAGGTAGAAAAAATCAAACTCGCTGAAGCAGGCATTGACACTCAAACCCTAAAAGATGCCAATATCCGTTTTGAACTGAACACCATTATTTTGGGTGCTGAAGGTGAAGAAGCCACAGGCAATGCCGAAGCAAGTTTGGGTATTGGATTCGTTTCTGGTTTTCTTATTTACATCTTCATTTTCATGTATGGAGCCATGGTAATGCGTGGAGTGATTGAAGAAAAAACCAATCGTATTGTAGAGGTTATTATCTCTTCCGTAAAGCCCTTCCAGCTGATGATGGGTAAGATTGTAGGAGTCGCGTTAGTAGGGCTCACGCAATTTGTTTTGTGGATGCTACTCACTCTAGTGCTCACTACCGTAGCAGAAGGTTTTGTTTTGAGCTCGCCAGAAATGATGGCTAACACCTTTCAAGGTGCGCCTATGGAAAAGGGTATCATGATGAATCAAGTCAGTACTGCTTTTGGAGGCATCTCTTTAGGACAATTAACTTTTGCCTTCTTTTTTTACTTTTTAGGAGGATACCTTCTATATAGTTCTCTTTTTGCAGCCGTTGGCTCTGCTGTAGATCAAGAAGCCGACACCCAACAATTCATGCTACCCATCACAATTCCTTTGGTCTTGTCATTTATAATGATGCAGTTCATCATTGACAATCCGGATGGTAGCTTGGCTTATTGGTTTTCCATGATTCCCCTCACCTCTCCTATCATCATGATGGTGCGTATTCCTTTTGGAGTGCCTACTGGAGAGCTTTTACTTTCAATGGGAATATTGGTAACAGGCTTTATCTTCACCACATGGATAGCTGCTAAAATCTACCGAACTGGAATTCTGATGTATGGAAAGAAAGTAAGCTATAAAGAACTGTGGAAATGGCTAACATACAAAGGATGAGGAAAACAGCAATCATAGACTTAGGGACTAACACTTTCAACCTATTAGTTGTTGAGGGAAATACTAGGCTTTACAAAACCAAAATTGCCGTGAAGCTAGGTGAAGGTGGTATTAACAAAGGATATATTACCGAAGCTGCTTTTAAAAGAGGTTTCGAAGCACTTAAAAAACACTTACAAACCATTGAAGATTATCGAGTAGATCGCACTTTAGCTTTTGCTACCTCTGCTATTCGTTCCGCAATTAATGGGGCTGATTTTGTATTAAAAGTCAAAACAGAATTGGGTTTACATATTGAGGTTATTGATGGAGACAAAGAAGCTGAACTCATCTACTTTGGAGTACAACAAGCGCTCGATTTAGGTGATAGCAATAATCTCATCATGGATATTGGTGGTGGCAGTACAGAATTTGTTATCTGTAACAAGAAAGAAATCTTTTGGAAGCAAAGTTTTCAGCTAGGAGCGGCTCGTTTACTTGAACATTTTCAACCAAAAGACCCTATCACCTCAACAGAGGTTAAGTCGATTGAAAGCTATTTAGAAAATATACTGACACCTCTTTGGGTAGCTTTGAAAAAATTCCCTTGTGATGTCTTGGTCGGTTCTTCGGGTTCTTTCGATACCTTATCCGAAGTGATTGCACATCAGTTTTATGACATATCTATTTTAAAAGGAAAAACTAACTATGATTTTAAGCTAAGTGACTATAATTGGTTACATGATTACATCTTGAAAAGTAATTTAGAAAAACGCTTAAAAACACCCGGCATGATTCCTATGCGTGCCGACATGATTGTCATCAGCTCGATTTTTATCAACTACATTTTAGAAAGAAAACAAATACAATCTATGAAACTCTCTACTTATGCTTTGAAAGAAGGGGTTTTAAAGACTTTAAGCTAAATACTCCTTCGCTTTTTCTAGAGCGTTTGGTATTCCACTTACATCTTTACCTCCTGCTGTGGCAAAAAAGGCTTGGCCACCACCGCCACCTTTAATCTCTTGTGCTAATTCGCTTACCATATTACCCGCATGCAAATCTTTACTTTCAGCTAAGCTTTCGGAAATAACAACAGTAATCGTTGCCTTACCTCCATTGGCAGCGCCTAAAACAAGTAATAAATTATCTTGTTCTTTCTTCAATTCAAAAGCTAAGTTCTTAATCGCTTTAGCATCCAGTTCTACTTGAGCCGCAATGAAGTTTACGCCATTGATTGTTTCCATCCTTTTCAGTAAATTGCCTTTGATATTCCCTGTTTGTGCTTGAGTCATCTTAGCTACATGCTTACTTAAGGTTTGGTTTTCACTCAAAAGGTTCTGCACCCCTTTCAGCACATCTTGATTTTTAATCAACTCGCGTAAAGACTGAATGGTTTCCAATTGTTGGTTGTAAAAGTGTATCGCTTTTTCTGAGGTGATAGCCTCTATTCTACGAATTCCTGCCGCAATAGCGCTTTCTGAAGTAATTTTAAACAGACCAATCTGCCCTGTTGCTGCAACATGGATTCCTCCACAAAGCTCAATAGAACTTCCAAACTGAATGGCACGAACAGTATCGCCATACTTTTCTCCAAACAAAGCCATAGCACCCATCTCTTGCGCTTGTAATAATGGAATGTTTCGGTGTTCGTTCAAAGCATAGTTGGCACGAATCTTCGCATTCACTTTTTGCTCAATCTCTGAAAGCTCCTCACTTGATACTTTCGAGAAATGAGAAAAATCAAAGCGCAAATATTTATCATTCACCAAAGAGCCTTTTTGCTCTACATGCTCACCCAAAACTTCTCTTAATGTTTCGTGTAAGAGGTGTGTGGCCGAGTGATTATTTGCTGTTAACGATCGCTTTTCAACATCAACCTCTGCTTGGAATGTTACCTTTGGATCGGCTGGCAACTCCTCTGCAAAGTGAATGATTAGATTATTCTCTTTCTTGGTATCAATGATGGATGTCTTTTGTCCATTTGTTTCAATAAATCCATTATCACCTACTTGTCCCCCACCCTCCGGATAAAAAGGAGTAATATTGAAAACCAATTGGAAAAACTCCTTTCCTTTTAGCTTTACTTTTCGGTATCGTGTAATCTTTACTTCGGCAGCAGTCTGGTCATATCCAACAAACTCTTCTACCTCATCTTCTGACAGTTCCACCCAATCGTCTGTTTCTATAGCTGTGGCTTGGCGAGAGCGATTCTTTTGCTCCTGCAAACAAGCGTTGAAACTTTCTACATCTACTGACAA
The DNA here is from genome assembly GCA_902580855.1 of uncultured Bacteroidota bacterium. GTDB lineage: Bacteria > Bacteroidota > Bacteroidia > Flavobacteriales > UBA7312 > UBA7312. The sequence continues at coordinate 14,908 of CACHMF010000009.1, forward strand.
TCCTTTTTCAGAAGCAATTAACTGGGTTAAATCTAGTGGAAAACCATAGGTGTCATATAGCTCAAAAGCATCTTTACCAGCTATTGTTTTATCCTCTACAGACAGGTTTTTAAATCGACTAATTCCCTTTTCTAAAGTCTTCAAAAAAGAAACTTCTTCTTCTTTAATTACTTTCTCTATCAGCTGTGCTTGTGCCTTCAGTTCCGGGAACTGATCGCACATTTCCCTCACCAAAGTTGAAACCAATGCAAATAAGCTCGGCTGTTCAAAATTTAAGAAGGTAAAACCATAACGAACAGCTCTTCTCAAGATTCTACGAATCACATAGCCTGCTCCTGTGTTGGAAGGGAGCTGTCCATCTGCAATAGAGAAGGAAATAGCGCGTAAGTGATCAGCTATCACACGCATGGCAATATCAGCTTTTTCTTCCGCACCATAAGTCTTGCCTGCTTTTTTAGCTATTACTTGAATGAGCGGTTGAAAAACATCCGTATCATAATTGGATTGTACACCTTGCATCACCATACACAAACGCTCAAAGCCCATACCAGTATCAACATGTGTGTTGGGTAATTTCTCCAAAATGCCATTTGCTTTTCTATTATATTGCATAAACACCAAATTCCAGACCTCTATTACTTGAGGGTGGTCAGCATTAACGAGTGTTCTTCCGTCTACTTTAGTACGATCTTCATCTGAGCGTATGTCAACATGAATCTCCGAACAAGGTCCACATGGACCTACATCACCCATTTCCCAAAAATTATCTTTTTTATTTCCTTTGATAATACGATCTTCTACAATATGCTCTTTCCAAATATCGTATGCTTCTTGGTCTATTGCTAAATCATCATCCTCTGCACCCTCAAAAATGGTAACATATAAGCGGTCTTTATCAATTCTGTAAATCTCTGTCAACAATTCCCATGCCCACTCTATAGCCTCTTTCTTGAAGTAATCACCAAAAGACCAATTTCCCAACATCTCGAACATTGTGTGGTGATAAGTATCGTGTCCAACCTCTTCTAAGTCGTTGTGTTTTCCGGAGACACGTAAACATTTTTGAGTATCACAAACGCGAGCATCCTTCACCTCACTATTACCTAAAAACAAATCTTTAAACTGATTCATTCCTGCATTGGTGAACATTAAAGTTGGGTCATTTTTAATAACCATTGGTGCTGACACAACCACTTTATGTCCTTTATCCTCAAAAAATTGAAAAAATTTTGCACGTATCTCTCTGGAATTCATTTGATTAATTTATTACTCAATTCACAGTCGCTTGTTAGCATTCTTTCATTTAGCAAAGCGTATGTGATTCGAAATCCTTAATTTTGCAACAAATTTAGCCAAATATACCGAATGAAGAAGGTCAAATATTACTACGATAAAAAGACCCTTTCTTATAAGAAAATTGAAAGCTCTTGGAAAAAACGAATAAAAGATACATTCGTGTTTCTTTCTGCAAGTGCTTTTTTTGCGGCTATCATGCTCATTGCTTTCTTCAACTTCTTTGATAGTCCAAAAGAAAAAATGTTGATTCGAGAACTAGACAATATGGTTTTGCAGTACGAATTGATGAATGAAAAACTGTCACAAGTTTCTGCTGTCCTAGACAATGTCCAAGATCGTGATGATAATATTTACCGCGTTATTTTTGAAGCAGATCCTATACCAAGCAGCATTCGTAAAGCTGGAATAGGTGGAGTTAACAGATACGAAAAACTAGAAGGCTACAATAATTCGGAGTTGATTATTTCTACCGCGCAAAAACTAGACAAAATATCAAAACAACTTTACATACAATCTAAGTCCTTTGATGAAGTGATTGAAATGGCAACAAAAAAATCAGATATGCTAGCTTCTATTCCGGCTATCCAACCTGTAACAAACAAAGAACTAAAACGCCTTTCTTCTGGCTACGGAAGAAGAATTGATCCTTACTATAAAAAACCAAAGTTCCATTACGGCGTAGATTTTTCAGCACCAAAAGGAACACCAATTTACGCTACTGGAAACGGAACCGTTAAAAAAACTAAGAAGAGCAGAAGAGGGTTTGGAAATCACATTGTGATTGATCATGGCTATGGCTATGAATCTTTGTATGCGCACATGCAGAAATATACAGTCAGAAGAGGACAAAAAGTTAAGCGTGGGGATTTAATAGGTTATGTAGGGAACTCAGGAAAATCGACTGCTCCACACTTGCATTACGAGGTGCATAAAGATGGTAAAAAAGTAAATCCAGCCTATTACTTTCATAACGACCTTACACCAGAAGATTTTGATCGTATGCTTGAGTTAGCTGCACAAGAAAATCAATCATTCGACTAATGCCTTACAAGGAAAAACCAATAGAAAAACTTTACTACTCAATTGGAGAAGTGGCTGATTTATTTGAGGTAAATATATCTTTACTGCGTTTCTGGGAAAAAGAATTTGACATCCTAAAACCGAAAAAGAATAAAAAAGGTAATCGAATGTTTACAACCAAAGACCTGAACAACCTCAAAATCATATATCACCTAGTGAAAGAAAGAGGTTATACTTTAGAAGGTGCTAAAAAGAAACTCAAAGAAAATAAAGATGACACTATTAATAATATTGAGATTGTTAACCGCCTGAAAGACATTCGCCAATTCTTGGTAAAACTGAAAGAGCAGCTTTAATTCTTCATCAAATATCCTTGTATATAATCTTTCACCCCTTCTTCTAAAGAAGTGAATTCGGTTTCATATCCGATGGCACGAAGCTTATCTATATTGGCTTCGGTAAAGTATTGGTATTTTTCTCGAATATCTTCTGGTGTATCGATAAATGAGATATTTGACTTTTTACCCATAGCACTAAAAGTAGCTGTAGCTAAATCCAAAAAAGTACGTGCTTTTCCTGTCCCTAAATTATACAAACCACTATCCTTGCGGTGATGCATGAAGAAATACAATACCTCAGCCACATCTTTTACATAAATGAAGTCACGCAATTGCTCACCATCTTTGTAATCTTCATTGTGCGAGCGGAACAGCTTCATTGCTCCTGTTTCACTTACTTGATTAAAAGTATGCCACACCACAGAGGCCATGCGCCCTTTGTGGTTTTCGTTTGGACCATAAACATTGAAGAATTTTAATCCTGCCCAGAAATAAGGACGCTTGACTTCGGAGAGCATCCATTTATCAAATTTATTTTTAGAGACACCATAATGATTAAGTGGTTTTAACTTTTTTACCAATTCATGTTTATCCACAAAGCCGTGCTCACCGGTTCCATAAGTGGCTGCGGAAGAAGCATACACCAATGGCAAACCGTATTTCACACATAATCGCCAAAGCTGTTGACTATAGTTCAGATTCAACTCATCTAAAATAGCAGTATCTAATTCGGCTGTATCGGTTCTTGCTCCAAGGTGAAAAACAAACTGAATTTGCTTTTCATTTTCTTCTAACCAAGAAAAGAACTGGTCCCTATGAATTTTCTCACAATAAGTCAAATTTTCCCAATTGGCTTTTTTGGATACTATAGAAAAGTCATCTACTAACACGACGTCCTCATAACCTTCTTGGTTAAGTTTTTGAACAAAAAAACTAGCGATAAACCCTGCAGCTCCGGTTACTACAATCATAATACAAAGATATCATTCGTTTGAATTCCGTTACGCTTAAACAATTCTTCCACCGCCTGCTTCCCTTCCACACCTAAATCCAAAGAAAAATCATTCACATAAAGCTTGATGTGTTCATACATCACTTGTTCGTCCATCTCTTGCGCATAACATCGGATGTATTCACTCGGACTTTTTGGATGGTCAAAAGCATATTGTACTGAACGCTTCAATACCCTTTGCACTTTTTGCTGTACCTCCAAATGTAAATTTCGTTTTACCACAATACCACCAAGCGGAATAGGAAGTCCTGTTTCTGTTTCCCAAAACGCACCTAAATCTTGAACTTTTTCTAACCCTTTTTCTTGGTATGTGAATCGATTTTCATGTATTATAAGTCCTGCATCTACTTCCCCACCTATCACTGCTTGTTCAATATCAGAAAAAAGCATTTCTAACTTATTCTGTAAATGCGGAAAAGCAATACTCAACAATAAATTAGCGGTCGTGTTTTTTCCTGGAATAGCAATTTTTGAATCGGCTGTAAGTGGAGTATTTCCTATTTTTTGAATCAATAAAGGGCCGCAATGTCTACCCAGGGCAGAACCACTGTTTAATAAGGAATAATCCTGTACGCAATTTAAAAATGCGTGGTAACTTAGCTTCGTTACATCTAATTCGTTGTTCAAAGCGCGCTGATTAAGTGCCTCCACATCTTCCATCACCACTTCAAAATTCAATCCTTCTGTATCTACTTTGGCATGTACCAAGGCATCAAACATGAAGGTATCATTTGGACAAGGCGAAAAACCTAGGGTAAGCTTCATAATTCAGCTAAAAATTTTGTAAGTTCTTTATTCAAATTTTGTATTGCTAAAGGAATATCCCAATTGGATTTATTGCGTTTTTCAACATAATTAGAGATTGCTCTAAGCTGCAAACAAGGTACTCCTGCATGTTGACAAGCCAACATGCAAGCCGCCCCTTCCATACTTTCCACTTGTGGATTTAAGCGATGAACAATTTGTGAGATGGCTTTATCATCACCATGCACCGTATTTACTGTAATTCCTCTCACCGTTGGTAAGTTGGTTTTCGCTGACATCTCAACTACTGTGGTTACCTCTAAGCCCATTTCAATTGGACTTAAAAACTGACTACCATCTTGCGCGCCTATCTCAGAAAACTGGTCTTGCACCACCTCTACCACACTACCTAGTGGAATAGAGCGGTTAAAAGAACCTGCAATACCTGCATTAACCACTAAATCGTAATGCTTTTCCGTAAGTAATTTACTCACTGCAATGGCGGTCGCCACCATCCCTACTCCTGTTACCAAATGAGGATAATCCGTTTGTACTTCTTGTGTTGTTGCCGATACAATCAAAACATTCATGAAGCAAAGATATAAATCTCAGCTAGAGAAATGTGTATATTTGCAACCTTGTAATTAGCATTTTAAAGATGATTCATATTACCAGAAGAGAACTCTTTTGTGCCGCACACATGTTGCGAAATGAAAATTGGGATGACAAAAAGAACTTAGAAGTCTTTGGAAAATGTTCCAACCCAAACTGGCACGGACATAATTTTGAACTGTTTGTAACAGTAAAAGGAGAAGTAAATCCTTTGACAGGATTCGTTATCAACCTAAAGGAATTAAGTAATCTGATAGAGAAAAAAGTCATTAAAAAAATAGACCATAAAAATATCAACTTAGATGTAGATTTTATGGCTGGAAAGATGGCTTCGACAGAAGTGCTAGCTATTGCTATTTGGGAACAGTTAGAAGCAGGTGTTCTAGAGTTGGGTGGCATCCTACACTGCGTAAAATTACAAGAGACAGAAAACAACTTTGTAGAATACTACGGATAATGTATAAAAAAGAGGAAGTTTACGATTCAAAAATCATTGACAGCTTAAAGGAAAAGTACGAAGTGATTTTAGAAGAAATTGGAGAAGATCCAAACCGTGAGGGCTTATTAAAAACACCGGAGCGTGTAGCAAAAGCAATGCAGTACCTAACACATGGTTACAACACCGATCCTTCTGAAATTTTAAAGTCGGCCATGTTTGCCGAAGATTATAATCAAATGGTTTTGGTAAAAGACATTGAGCTATACTCTTTATGCGAACACCATATGTTACCATTTTTCGGAAAAGCACACATAGCCTACATTCCAAATGGATACATTGTAGGACTCAGTAAAATACCAAGAGTAGTTGATGCTTTTTCAAGAAGATTACAAGTACAGGAGCGATTAACCAATGAAATTCGTGATTGCATTGAAGAAACATTAAAGCCAAAAGGTGTTGCTGTAGTAATTGAAGCGAAACACCTTTGTATGCAAATGCGCGGTGTACAAAAACAAAACTCAGCTACAACAACCTCTGCCTTTTCAGGCGCTTTTATGGAAAGCGAAAAAACAAGAGCAGAATTCATGAACTTGATTTCTGTTAATTTATCATAAATTAACAACTAGTAACTAAAAACTAGCAACTAAATAAATCTATGAAAGCATATGTTTTCCCTGGACAAGGGGCACAATTTTCAGGCATGGGCAAAGAACTTTACGAAGGATTTGAGCTGGCTGAAGAACTTTTTGAAAAAGCCAATGATATCCTTGGTTTCCGTATTACAGACATCATGTTTGAAGGAACAGCGGATGAGTTAAAAGAAACTAAGGTAACACAACCGGCCATTTTTTTACACTCAGTTGTTTTATCTAAAGTACTGGGTGACTCTTTTCAACCAAAAATGGTAGCAGGACACTCTTTAGGTGAATTTTCTGCTTTAGTTGCAGCAAGCTACTTAACTTTTGACGATGGACTTAAATTGGTATCACAAAGAGCGATAGCCATGCAAAAAGCTTGTGAAGCCAACCCATCAACTATGGCTGCTATCTTAGGACTGGAAGATGAAGTAGTAGAACAAATATGCAATAGTATTGATAAAGTTGTAGTAGCCGCTAATTATAACTGCCCTGGCCAATTGGTTATTTCAGGAAGTAATGAAGCAATTGCTGAAGCTTGTATAAAGCTAAATGAAGCAGGCGCAAGAAGAGCACTACAACTTCCTGTTGGAGGAGCATTTCACTCCCCATTAATGGAGCCTGCTCGAGTTGAATTGGAAACAGCCATCAACAACACTTCTTTCAACGAAGGAATATGCCCTGTTTACCAAAATGTAACAGCAAGTTCTGTTATTAAACCAGAAGAAATTAAAGGAAATCTTGTGAAGCAATTAACTGCTCCTGTACGCTGGACACAATCAATGCAAGCTATGATTGCTGATGGCGCTACATCTGTTACAGAAATCGGTCCTGGAAAAGTTTTACAAGGATTATTCAAAAAATTAGATCGTGATTTCCCAACAGAAAGTGCCGCACTATAAAGTGTGATTAAGGAGTTTTCCGCTCTCTACTAAATGATGCCAGGCCTTTGTGGTCTGGCATTTTTCGTAGATAGTAGCATGACCCATATTATGGCAATCAGTGCCTACAAAGTTTATGAGTTCTTTCTCAATCATCATGTTAGCTTTGTTTTGTACATCCGTACCATAGTGACCAATTAATGAAAGTAGGTTTAACTGCATAAATACCGAGCGACTTTGCAAATCTTCATAGTCTTCCATATTCATAAATGAATATCGTTCCGGATGAGCTAATATGACTTTATAACCTTCTAGCTGTAATTGAAAAATCATTTTTTTAAAGTTCGGTGGAGCTTCCAAAAAAGACGTTTCAACCAAAATATAGTTATCACTAAAAGTAAGTAGATTACCAGCTTTTATCTTTTCCTCAAACTCATAATCCAAATAGTATTCAGCAGCAGCTTCTATTTCTACGCTAATATTTTGTTTTTGCAATTCAGTACGAACAAGCTCTAAACCACCCAATATTGTTTTACTAGTGTTTTTATAAAAATCATTCATAACATGGGGTGTTGTAATGACTTTCTGAAAGCCCAACTCATGTAGAACTTTTATCATATTGATGGATTCTTCTAAACTAATAGCTCCATCATCAATAGCTGGAATTAAATGTGAATGCATATCGGTTTTTAAGCAGTCGAAACCAATGGGGTCTAATGGTTTTTCAAACCACTTTTTAAACCATTTTACCATCAGCTGTATTGCTCTTTATAATAGTTTTGATATTCACCTGAAGTCACTCTATCCAACCACTCTTGATTGTTTAGATACCAATCTACTGTTTTACTCAACCCTTCTTCAAATTGCAAAGATGGTTCCCAGCCCAATTCTTTATTTATTTTACCTGCATCAATCGCGTAACGCTTATCATGCCCAGGGCGATCTTTCACATAGGTGATGAGTTTTTCGGCAGAACCTTGTTCTCTGCCCAATTTCTCATCCATAACTTTGCAAAGTAATTTTATAAGATCAATATTTTTCCACTCGTTAAAACCACCAATATTGTAAGTATCACCTTGTTTTCCCTTGTGATAAATAAGATCTATTGCTCTGGCATGATCAACTACATACAGCCAATCACGTGTAAACAATCCATCGCCATACACTGGTAATGCTTTGTTATAGCGAATGTTATTGATAAATAACGGCAACAATTTTTCAGGAAATTGATTTTCCCCATAATTATTAGAGCAGTTTGAAATCACATATGGCAAACTGTATGTATTTCCATAAGCTCGGACAAAGTGATCAGAACTTGCTTTTGAAGAGGAATAGGGCGACTGCGGATCATAAGGTGTATCTTCTAAAAAGAAACCTGTTTGTCCCAAAGAACCATATACCTCATCAGTGGAAACATGATAAAAAAGTTTTCCCTTTTCCTTTCCTTTCCATAGATTGCGAGCAGCATTTAATAGGTTAACAGTCCCTACTACATTGGTCATGATAAATTCCATTGGATTAGTGATAGAACGATCCACATGCGATTCTGCAGCAAGGTGCACTACCCCATCAAATTGGTATCTATCAAAAAGTTGACTGATACAAGACTCATCTACAATATCCCCTTTTTCAAAAATATAGTTTGGCGCGTTTTCAATATCCTTTAAGTTTTCCAAGTTACCTGCATAGGTCAATTTATCTAAGTTCACAATTTGATAGTCAGGATATTTATTCACAAACAACCGTACTACATGCGAACCAATAAAACCTGCCCCTCCTGTTATTAAAATTGTTTTCATAGTACTTGTTGATGAAGTCCAAATATAGCTAATAAATCGTATTTTTTATCGATAAGCACTGGAGGATTTATTACTTTAGCCCCAAGGAATTTTCAGATGAAAAAAAGCGTATTTATACTTATTTACCTTTGCATAAACAGCTTATTTGCACAAAGCAATGATCCGGTCACTATAATTAATCCACATTACAGTTTACAGAAAGCTGCACTAGATATGGCTGACAACTACGGCATGAGCTCTGGACTAGGTTTAGATTTCATAAAAATCACCAAGAACAACTTTGTTTGGGGAGTGGGAACTCAATTCATTTTTGGAAGCAACATTAAAGACACCACTCTCTTAGTTCATCTAATGGACAACAGAGGAAATATCTTTGGTGATAATGGGGAAATATCCAGCATTACTCTATTCGAAAGGGGTTATCATTTTTCGTTTAAAGGCGGTTATTTTTATCCACTTATCGATAATACCAAAGGGCTAATTGCTTTAGGTGGTTTTGGTTTTATGCAGCATAAAATCAGAATTCAAGTAGAAACCAATAATGTGCCGAATTTAGAAGATGAATATTTGAAAATGTACGATGGACTCAGCAATGGATTAAGCGCCAGTTTATTTATTGGTTGGATGCACATGAGTGACAAAGGTAAAGGACATTTTTATGCAGGATTAGATTTAAATAATGGCTTCACTCAAAACCGCAGAAACTACAACTACAATGTTAATGGTCCGATCACGAAACTAAGAAACGATTTACTGATAGGACTCAAGCTAGGATGGGTCATACCAATTAGTAAACGCACTAATCAAGAGTTTTACTACAACTAATGCTTTACACTTTGGGCATATGGATTTACGAGCTTGGTATTCGCTTAGCTAGTTTATGGAACCCCAAAGCTAAAGCTTTTATAAATGGAAGAAAAGAGAGTTTTAGTAACTTACCAGAAGGAGCTATTTGGATGCACTGCGCCTCTTTAGGTGAGTTTGAGCAAGGCCGCACCTTACTAGAATATATCAAAAAGGAAAAGCCTGAAGAAAAGATTTTAATCACTTTCTACTCTCCTTCAGGGTATGAAAATGCACAAATAGAAGGAATAGCCGATGCTGTTCGCTACCTTCCATTAGATTATCCACTAAGAATAAAAAGATGGGTAACTATCTTACAACCACAATGCTTACTATTGGTGAAAAACGATCTATGGCCCAATCTATTAAAAGCCACAAAAGGAGAAAATGTTCCAACTCATATCATTTCAGGGCGATTTTCTCCAAAACAAAAACACTTAAAATGGATGCAACAGCCACTAAAAGGAATCACCCATTTTTGGGTGCAAGATGAAACCTCTGCAAAACACATACGATCTTTTGGTATTAAGCAGATAACAGTAGTTGGAGATAGCCGATTTGATAGGGTTTACGCAAATGTCAAAAATAATAGGGATCTCCCGCTTATCCAAACATTTAAAGGAAAAGAGAAATTGGTAGTTATGGGCAGTACTTGGCCTGTAGACATCTCACTTTTAGAAGAAAAACCAACTTACAAACTAATTGTAGCACCACACGATTTAAAGTACGTTCCTGATATAAAAAAGCAATTAAAAGGATTGCTTTACAGCCAAGCAAATGAAGGCAATGTAAGAGATCATCAAGTTCTCATTATAGATAACATTGGGTTGTTGGCAAGCATTTACAAATATGCTGATGTAGCTTATATAGGTGGTGCTTATGGCAGTGGTTTGCACAATATTTTAGAAGCAGCTGCATATGGCTGTCCTTTACTGTTTGGACCCAAGTATCATAACTTTCCAGAAGCAGCAGAACTAATAGGAGTTGGTGGTGCTATAAGCATCAATAATAAAAAAACATTCCAAAAAGCTATTTCCTATTATTTCGACAAAGCTCCAAAAGATGATATTCTACAATATTGCGAAAGTAAAAGAGGGGCTAGCGAAAAAATGTGGCAAGGAATATTTAACTAATTCACTTAGCCAATCTTAGATGTTTTTTCATTTTGATGCTCAAAATTATTGAAGTTTAAAAAATACTATTTCTTGATTCATTTTAATCAATTTTTTTAAGTCTTTCTTTTTATCTTTATACATAATTATAATCTTGAAATATGTTTGGGTTTTTTAAGAAGAAATCAGAGAAGGATAAACTGCTAGAACAGTACAATAAAAAGAAAAAACAAGCCTTTATTTTATCGAAGTCAAATAGAAAAGAAAGTGATAGGCTTGAAAAAGAAGCTTTTGATATTTTACAAAAAATAGATGCTTTACCACAAAAAGATTAGTTTTTTACATTTTTATGTTTTTAACTTTTGAAAAAGATGATGTAATAAACAAAAATATTCCACCAGAAATAATCGGTGTTTATTATTTTTTGGATTCATCAGACAATATTTTATACATCGGAAAAAGTATTGATGTTAAAAAACGTATGTCACAACATCTATACAAGGGAAGAAAACGTTTGTTATCTGCATATTGTAAAATTAGAGTTGTTCCTATGCACTCAGAATTAGAGGCATTACTATTTGAATCTCAAGAAGTAAAGAAATATAAGCCAATTTTTAATAGAAAATTAAGGAAATCAAAACAATTAATTTCTTTATACTCATGCAAAAATCAAACTAGTTATAGCTATTATTATTTAGGAAGAGATCAACAAAATGATTCTTTGATTGATTTTATGAGTATGAAAGCTGCCAAGTCTTTTTTGACTAAACTGACGTCTAAATATCAGCTATGCGAAAAAATCAATAAGCTTGACAAATCCTCAAGAATGTGTTTTCAGTATCATTTAAAAAAGTGTAATGGTGCTTGTATAAAAATAGAAAGCGTGGAAGGTTATAATTCTAGATATGAATCAAGCTATTCTCAAATTTTTAATAATCCAAAAGACTGTTGTTTGACTTTCAACATTGAGGGAGTGAAGACATACGTAAATATTGAAAACAACAAGGTAGTTAAGTTTGGAGTAAAAGGTAAAAGCGCTTATTCTATTGATTTTCCATCCAATGATGAAATCAGAATTGTTAACATGTATAAAAATAGATTTTCTAAAAATTTTGAAATAGACATTTAAAGCGTTCAAAAAGAACGGAAGAGAATCTTTCGATAATCTTCCGTTTTGTACTCGAGGCGGGACTTGAACCCGCACGGACATTACTGTCCATTGGATTTTAAGTCCAACGTGTCTACCAATTCCACCACTCGAGCATGGTAGTAAAAAAACCCTCTTAATGAGGGCTTGGAGCGAGTGATGGGATTTGAACCCACGACCCTCACCTTGGCAAGGTGATGCTCTACCCCTGAGCTACACTCGCAATCGGGAGGGCAAATGTAATACTTTTTATACTTTAGCCAAACCCTCTTTTTGTTTTTTTACTGCCCCGTTAGTTTTTTTATCTCATTCAGTTTAATGAGGGCTTCTACAGGTGTTAGGGTGTCAATATCCAAATCACGAATTTCATCTCTTATTTGTTCCAAAACAGGATCGTCTAACTGAAAAAAACTGAGCTGCATATCATCTTGTTTTGTAATTACTTTAGCTGTTTCACCAAATTCATCCACTGCATGTGATTGTTCCAATCGATGCATAATTTTTTTAGCTCTCTGCAACACTGTTTTAGGCATACCAGCTAGTTTAGCAACATGAATACCAAAACTATGCGCACTTCCACCAGGCATTAGTTTACGTAAAAAGATAATTTTATTTCCCAACTCTTGCACTGAAACATTAAAGTTTTTTATACGCTCAAAGTTGTTACACATTTCATTCAACTCGTGATAATGAGTAGCAAAAAGAGTTTTCACCTTTGTAGGATGCTGGTGTAAATACTCAGCAATAGCCCATGCAATAGAAATTCCATCATAAGTGCTAGTCCCTCGACCAATTTCATCTAAAAGAATTAAACTTCTGTCCGAAACATTATTCAATATACTCGCTGTCTCATTCATCTCTACCATAAAAGTAGATTCTCCCATAGATATATTATCGGATGCTCCAACCCTTGTAAAAATCTTATCTACCAAACCAATATCTGCTGCTTCTGCAGGAACAAAGCAACCAATTTGAGCCATCAAGACAATGAGAGCGGTTTGCCTTAACATGGCCGATTTACCCGACATATTTGGCCCTGTAATCATTATGATTTGTTGCTTCTCTCTATCCAAATACAGATCATTAGCAATGTATTCCTCCCCCAAAGGAAGTTGTTGTTCTATAACAGGATGTCTTCCGTTTTTAATTTTTAGTTCAAAAGCCTCATTGATACTTGGCTTCGCATAATGCTGTCGCTGAGAAACCTTTGCAAAAGAGCACAAGCAATCCAATTTAGCAATCAACTGCGCATTGAGCTGAACGGGCTGTATATAGTCGATCAAAGCCAATACCAAATCGTTGAACAAGCGACTTTCTAAAGCGGTTATTTTCTCCTCCGCTCCTAATATTTTTGACTCTAACTCTTTTAGTTCTTCCGTAATATATCGTTCTGCATTGACCAATGTCTGCTTACGAATCCACTCTTCTGGCACTTTGTCTTTATGCGTATTACGAACCTCTAAATAATAGCCAAACACATTGTTGAAGGCAATCTTTAATGAAGGGATTCCAGTAAGCTCAGTTTCTCTTTCCAAAATCTGCTGCAAATGCTCTTGACTAGATTGGGCAATATTGCGCAAATCGTCTAATTCAGCATTCACCCCTACTGCCATTACCCCGCCTTTAGCCAATGCAACCGGCGGCTCTTCTTGTACTTCATTCGCTATTCTGTCTCTAATTAAAGTACATGGATTTAATTGCTCCGCAATGGTTTTTAAAGCATTGTTTCCAGCCGATTGACAAGCTGCTTGAATAGGTTCAATGGCTGTCAGTGCCCTTTTCAACTGCACCACTTCTCTTGGGTTAATGCGCCCTGTTGCCACCTTGGATATTAAGCGTTCTAAATCGCCAATTTCTTTAATGTGTGTTTGTAATAATCCAAACAGACTCATGTCCTTCATCAACTGCTCCACAACGGACAAACGTTCTTCAATAGGTTGCCTGTCCATTAATGGAAACGCTAACCAACGCTTCAACATACGAGAGCCCATAGGCGTAATGCTATGGTCTAATACATCTACCAATGTGATAGCTCCTTCATTAGCCGAATAAAACAACTCCAAGTTCCGAATGGTAAAACGGTCCATCCACACATGATGTTCTTCTTCTATTCGATGCAAATTCGCGATATGCTTCACTTGGTGATGCTGTGTTTCTGCCAAATAATGCAAGGCCGCTCCAGCAGCAATCGTGCCCGCTTCTAAATCATCCACGCCAAACCCCTTCAAGGAGTTAATATCAAAATGCTTGAGTAATTTTTCTTGAGTAAACTCTGGTGCAAACACCCAATCCTCTAAAGTGAAGGTGTAAAACTTATCTCCAAAAGCTTCTATAAACTTTTGTTGATATTGTTTTTGAAACACCACCTCATTAGGGGCAAAACTTTGCAATAGCTTTCCAATGTATTCACTGTTTCCTTCAGCGACTAAAAACTCACCTGTGGAAATATCCAAAAAAGAAACACCAATAGATTTAGTAGCAAAATGCACGCAAGCCAAAAAGTTATTGGCTTTGTGGTCTAACACCTTATCGTTATAAGAAACACCTGGTGTAACCAACTCTGTCACCCCTCTTTTCACAATTCCCTTGGTTGCCTTTGGATCTTCTAACTGATCGCAAATAGCAACTCGTTCTCCTGCTCTTACCAACTTAGGCAAATAAGTGTCTAAAGCATGGTATGGAAAGCCCGCCAACTCTTCATTAGAAGAGCCGTTAGAACGCTTAGTTAAAGTAATGCCTAAAATCTTAGATGCCTTGATAGCATCTTTCCCAAAAGTCTCGTAAAAATCGCCTACTCGAAATAGTAAAATAGCCGATGGATATTTCGCCTTAATACTGTTGTACTGCCCCATTAATGGAGTTTCCTTATTCTTTTTCTTCGTTCCTGTTTTTGTCGTCACTACAGTTAAATGCTTACTTTTGTAATCTCAATTTAAAGGATGCGTAAGTTAAAAAATAACGAGTTAAATAGACTAAATTTACAAGAATTTAAAACCAGTCAGAAAACACCTCTTGTAATTGTGCTCGACAATGTTAGAAGCGCACACAATGTAGGTTCTGTTTTTCGAACTTCCGATGCTTTTTTAGTAGAGAAAATCTGTTTGTGTGGCATCACACCGACTCCACCACATAAGGAAATTAGAAAAACTGCATTAGGCGCTAGTGAATCTGTGAACTGGCAATACTACGCCAACAGTATGGAATGTATCCAAGAACTGAAAACATGTGGTTATCACATCATCAGTATTGAACAAGCTGACAAAGCTATTATGCTGTATGATTTTAATCCAAAAAAAAATATGAAATACGCATTGGTGCTTGGAAACGAAGTAAAGGGTGTAGATCAATCAATCGTAAGCGCAAGTAATACGGTTATTGAAATTCCACAATACGGAACCAAGCACTCCTTAAACATATCAGTAAGTTCTGGAGTAGTTATTTGGGATTTTTTCCAAAAACTTCAAGTATAAAAAAATCCCGCAAGAGCGGGATTTAATTTTTATTCTGCAATTTCGAAATCTACCCTTCGATTTATTTCACTTAGGTAATCATCTATAGTAATTCCTCTTCCTTCTATCTCAACCTGAATAGCTGGAGTTAAAGCTAAAGGTGTAGTTTCTCCTTTCGAATCAGCTTTTAACCTATTCGCGTTTATACCATAAACATCTTTTAGATGATTAATAACCATATTCGCTCTATCCAATCCCAATTGATAATTTGTATATACATCACCATAACTATCGGTATGTCCTACAACAACTAAAATTAAATCTGGATTATTTCTTAATGTTTTTGCCACTATAGCTAATTGCTTAATATCTTCATTTCGTAAACTCATACTAGATGAAGAAAAGTAAACAGATGGTAATAAAGAAGAAGATACTCCGCCTGTGGCTTTGAGAGTAACACCCTGAGAAGTTACTAAAGAACCTGATTTTGTGTTTAATTCTAAGTCTTGACTATTTGGAATTCCATCTCCGTCATCATCCAATTCTTTTCCAAATTCATCTACAATAGCATCTTTATTTGAAAAGGGGTCTGCATCTAGATAATCAGCCACACCATCCATATCTACATCTAAAGCATTACCGCCTCCATCTACAGAAACACCTTCAGGAGTTTCTGGATTTTTGTCAAATTGATCGGCTACCCCATCACCATCAGAATCCTTAGTTAAGCCATCAATTTGTTTATGGGCTTTTTTCTGAGAATGATACATTTTGTCAAGTGGGCTATACCACTCTACCGAAAGTTTTTTATTTCCAATCTTATAAGAAACACCTAGAGAAAAATACACAAACTTGTCATTTTTTGCTCCGTTAACATCTTTTCCTGAAACTGCCGCAGCATCTAATAAATCTGTAAATGCTTGATAATATTTAGCAGATGCTTTTAAATCTAGTTTATCATTTAATCGATATTTTCCTGCTAGACCTAACTTAAATAATGATTCTGTTTGCCTTGCTTTGGTTTCAATATTATCAACATTCATTCCTGGAAAATCATTATATCCTCTTGCGGCAACAAGAATATTACTATTTAGTTCTGTTTGCAAGGTTCTAAATGCAATTAGCCCAACACCTGCCTCCCCTAAAAACAACCATTTTTTACCAAAAGGATTATTGGTCTTTATCATGAGATTTGACAAATTATAAACTAAACTCACATCACTCATCCAATAATCACCCTCAAACTTCACAGACATAGTGTCTACTATAGGATTATGCCCTGTATTGCAGCCTATACATTCTCCTCCTTTTCTTCTGATACCTGCAAAACCACCTCTATTTAAAGAAATGTTAAATCCGTATAAATTATTTAGCATTTTTGAAACTGATAAATCGGCCCCATAACGCATCTCTTTAAACTGTCCTAATTTTGCAGGATACCAATCATACTCTTTGATATCACCATAAAACTGTACCTGACCAAAACCAAAACCTACATTCCAACTATTTAACTGACTAGTTGATTGAAATTGGTTATCCTGAGCGAATACGTATACAAAAGGAAGTAAACATATCGAAAGAAAAAGGTTTTTCATTTTAAAAATATTTATTACAAAACTAATGAATGTTTTTCAATCAATTACACAAGCTCACTTATCAACAAAATAGCATTGAAAAGTCATGATATGTAAGATAGTGAATATGCTATTTTGTATATCTTTGTGTTTAATTAATATTAATCCATACTACCTAGTAATGAAAAAGAGAAAAAATATGGGAATACCCTTCATTGTAGCTTTTGCATTTGTTCTAAATAGCTGCGGGCTGACTTCAATGATTTCAAAATTTGAAAGTATAGACTTCACTGTAACGCCAAAGGAAGTTGAAGTTCACGGTGGAAAAGTAGCGATTGAATTAGATGTTACTGTTCCAGAAAAATATTTCAACAAAAGTGCTACAATGAGCTTCACTCCAAAATTAGTTTGGGAAAATGGAGAAATATCATTTAAATCTGTCATACTTCAAGGCGAAAAAGTTTCAAGTAACGGAATTACAATCGGCTATGTAACTGGAGGTAAATTTAGTTATAGTGATGCTATTAACTACAATAAAGATATGCTTACTGCAGATTTATTTGCCACTGCAACAGCTACATTAAATGACAAAACTAAAACCTTAGGGATAGAAAAAATTGCAGAAGGGGTAATGGCAACCGCCACTCGAGTTGCCAACAACGAAGTTCCTGCTATTGCTGCACACTCTTACGAGCACGAAACTATATTGGAAGAAACGGCTACTATTTACTTCTCAGTAAACCAATCTAATGTTCGCTACTCTCAAAAGAGTTCTGACGACATGAAGCGTTTGAAAGAATTCGCAAAGCTAGGTTATAAAACACATAGTATTGAAATCTCCTCTTTTGCTTCTCCAGAAGGAACGCTAGATGTTAACGATAAAGTATCTGACAACAGAGCCAAGTCAACATTCAACTACGCTAAGCAATTGTTAAGAAACTTAAAAGTAGATGGCGCACGCAACAACGATCTATACATACAATCATCTAAAGGTGAAGACTGGGGTGGATTTAATTCATTGGTAAAGGCTTCTCAAATGAAAGACAAAAGCAAAGTATTAAACATTGTTCGAAGCCAAAACGACCCTCAAAAAAGAGAAGAAGCTATTCGTGATATGGCAGAGATTTACGATGCTTTAGAAGATGATGTATTACCTAAACTAAGAAAAGCAACTATCACATTACGCGTATATCAACCAAAGAAAACAGACGAAGAAATTTCTACTTTAGCCACAGAGAATCCTGCTGAGTTAGACAACAAAGAACTATTGTTTGCTGCTGAGCTTACAGATAGCGACATGGCTATTTACACAACAGCAATCACACAGTTCCCGAATGATTATAGAGGATTTAACAACATTGCTGCCCTACACCTAGCTGAAGGTGATCTGACAAAAGCAAAAACTTGGTTAGATAAAGCAAACGCTATTTCTGCTAACGAAGATCCTGTTTTAGAAAACTACGGAATCATTGCTGCCAGGGAAGGAGATATTGACAAAGCACAAACTTTATTCGATCAAGGAAATGCATCTGATGTTAACCAAGGAATCCTAGATATTCGTCAAGGAGATTATAAAGGTGCTGTAAGTAAATTAAACGGTAGGGGTTACAATGCTACATTGGCTAAAATCATGAATGGAAATAATGTGACTACTACAACTACTACAGCTGCTGCTCATTACTTAAATGCAGTTTCTGCTGCTCGTTCTGGAGACAGTACCTTAGCATTAGAAAACTTAAACAAGGCAATTGCTTTGGATGCTAGTTTAAAAGCCGAAGCACAAAACGATATTGAATTTACTGGAATTACAATTGAGTAATTGAAAAAGACTTTAATAAAAAGCAACCAAATGGTTGCTTTTTTTATACTAAGGAAATGCGATGCAAACCGACCTCATATTCCTTTTCTAATAAGGAAATCATCTGTTGATACACCAGAGCGTCCTCAACAAAATCTAACTTAGTCACATCTATTATGAGAACTGGGAAATCTGTTTGTTTTTTGAAATAATCAAAGTATCGTTCCTGAATCTGCAAGAGATATTCATCGGATATATTCTGCTCATAATCTCTACCTCTTTTACGAATATTTGCTTGCAGACGATTTATATCCGAATGGAGGTACAACAACACATCTGGCCTAGGTAGGTTTTTCAAGGCAATATCAGATAAGCGATTAAACAGCAAAAGTTCATCTTCTTTTAAATTGTTTTGTGCAAACAGTTTCGATTTCATGAAAAAGTAATCGGAAACCACTTGCGTAACAAACAAATCTCCTGAAGTCAATTCTCCCAATTGCTGATAACGCTCAGCCATGAAAAATAACTCCAAAGGAAATGCATGTCGCTCAGGATGCTCGTAAAACTTTGGCAAAAAAGGATTATCAGCAAATTGTTCTAAAATGAGTTTGCATTGGAACTGCTCTGCTAACATTTCAGAAAATGTAGTTTTTCCAGAACCAATATTTCCTTCTATCGCTATAAACGGATGCCTCATATCTTTCTCACTTCACTATTATCTTTACAATCTACCAACAACTCTTGTATACTCTTTTGTAATATTGGATGCACAAAATCGGGAATCAACTCCACTAATGGGAGTAATGTAAACTTTCGCAAATGGAGTCTTGGATGTGGTAAAATAAGTTGATCAGTTTCTAATACTTTATCATTTACAAAAAGTACATCTATATCAATTTCTCTAGCCGAATATCCTATATTATCTTTTCGCTTTCTACCTAAATCCTTTTCTATTTGCAAACAAGTTTGAAGAATCTCCCCTGTTGTCAAATCGGTTTCCAATATTAAAACTTGATTTAGAAAATCGTTTTCATGTTCAAACCCCCAAGATGGAGATTGATATAAAGAAGACTGCAATTTCAACTTACCCAATCGCTCAATAATCAAACTTCGGGTTTGTTGAAACAAGAACTGACTATCTCCCAAGTTACTACCTAATAACAAAACAGCTTTATTCATGTAGTGCTAAAATAAACAAAGCTTTGAGCTGTTTCTATACTGTTAATAAGTTTCGTAGTTTTGTTATTCAATTAAATTTAAACAAATGTTAAACTTTTTGAAAAGTATTTTATCGACTGTTTTAGGAATGGTAATTGGCTTCTTTTTAATTCTTTTTATTGGATTAGGAATAATTGTAGCCTTATCAGAAGGAGATGGAGAAACAATTGTAAAAGAAAATTCCATTTTAAAAATAACACTAAGTGACCCTATTATTGATAGAGGGAGTGACAACCCAATAGATTTTGACATCCTTAGTATGGAAAGTAAAAACAAGATGGGCCTAACAGACATTCTTAACAGTATTGAAAAAGCAAAAACGGATGACCGAATCAAAGGAATTTATATGAATGTAGAAATGCCAAACGCAAGCTTGGCTAGCTTAGAAGAAATTCGTGAAAAGCTTTTGGAATTTAAAAGCGAGACAGACAAATTCATAATAGCATACAGTGAAATTTATTCTCAAAAAGCATACTACATTACCTCTGTATCTGATGAAGTTTACCTACATCCAGAAGGTATTCTAGAATTTGTAGGTTTAGCCTACCAAGGGATGTTTTACAAAGGAGCTTTAGAAAAATTAGATGTTGAACCACAAATTATCCGTCATGGAAAATTCAAAGCTGCTGTAGAACCTTATATGCTCGACAAAATGAGTGATGAAAATAGACAGCAAATAACTAAGTTTCTGAAATCCATTTGGAGCAATATGTTGGCTGACATTTCAGAAAGTAGAAAGATTAGTACAGATGAGTTATTTCAAATAGTACAGCAATTTAAAGTCCGAAAAGCAAGTGATGCTGTTACGCTTGGATTAATTGATGCTAACCTTTATAAAGATCAAGTATTGGACTCTTTACGCCAAAAACTAAACATAGAAGCAGATGAGGAAATTGAAGTAACTGGATTAGCAGCATATAAAAACGTAAAATTAGAAGGAAATAAAAAGAAGTACACTAAAGATAAAATAGCTATTATCTATGCTTATGGCGAAATTAGTGGTGGCGAAGGAGATGACGAAAACATAGGCTCTGAGCGAATTTCTAGAGCAATTCGAGATGCACGAACAGATGAAAAAGTGAAAGCTATTGTTTTACGTGTGAACTCTCCTGGAGGTAGCGCCTTAGCTTCAGAAACGATCTTAAGAGAAATGATATTGGCAAAAGCAGAAAAACCAATTGTAGTTTCTATGGGAGATGTTGCTGCTTCAGGCGGTTACTACATTGCTTGTCATGCCGATACGATAGTAGCAAACCCAACAACCATTACCGGATCTATTGGCGTGTTTGGGTTGCTCATGAATACTCAAAAATTAATGAAAAATAAATTGGGTATAACAATCGATACCGTAAGAACCAATAAATATGCTGATATGGGTAGTATGTTCCGTTCTTTAACAATAAAAGAAAGGAATATCATTCAAAAATCAGTAGAAGATATTTACGACACTTTCGTTACGCATGTATCAGAAGGAAGAAGTATGAGCAAGGAAGCTGTTGACGCTATTGGACAAGGGAGAGTTTGGACAGGAACAGATGCGCGTGATTTAGGCTTGGTAGATGTTTTAGGTGGATTTGAAGATGCGATTGACCTTGCTGCAAATATGGCTAATTTGGAAAACTACCGCATTAGTTACTTACCAAAACAAATAGATCCTATGGAAGAATTGATTAAGGATTTAACAGGTGGTGCAAAAGTATCTATTTTAGAAAACGAACTAGGGGAATCCTACCAATTATATAAAGAGGTAAATAATATTTTAGAAATGGATGAAGTGCAGATGCGAATGCCCTATTTTTTTGAAATCAACTAATTTTTGAAATCTAAAGCACAAAAACTCTATTTAATATTAGCGGGATTGTTTATTGCTGCTTTGGTAAGTTGCAACCTTATATTTCAGAAGTTTTTTAGCTGGTCTCCTTTCGGCATATATACATTTGAAATCTCGGTAGGCATAATCCCTTACCCCATTACTTTTTTGGTAACAGACATTATCTCTGAAATTTATGGAAGAAAAAAAGCCAACCAAGTAGTAGTTGCCGGCTTGTTTGCTAGCGTATTTGTATTAGGAATCGTAATGTTAGCAGAAAGCGTACAAGCTACTTATTGGTCTCCTGTAAACGATGACACTTTCTCTAGTGTATTCGGATTAACAGGTATTTCAGTAGGTGCTTCAATGATGGCTTACCTATTAGCTCAGTTTATCGATATTCGCATTTTTCATTTTTGGAAAAACCTAACAAAATCTAAACACCTATGGTTAAGAAACAACTTTTCTACTTTTGCTTCTCAACTAGCAGATACCGCTACAGTTTTAGGTTTGCTATGTTTTGCTGGAGCTATTGAATGGAATAAATTTGAGATATTACTCCTGAACGGATTTTTATTCAAAGTATTGATGGCACTTATTGACACCCCTATACTTTACTTAGCTACAGGCATTATTCGTAAAAAGTTCAATTTGAAATTTGGTGAAGAGCTAAAATTCTAAAACAACAATAAATACTACTCTGACTGTGAATAGGAAAAATCTACCATATATCCCTCATGAGCTCGCACATTAAATACTCGCCCACTGTCCAATAATAAATATTGTCCTTTTATACCTCTTAACTCCCCTTCTATCACTGGAGATTTGTTAGAAAGCTTTACACTGCTAATTTTTTTCGGATATTCTAAAACTGGATAGCTGATTTCAGTTACTGTGTTATCATCTAATACATATTGCTTCAACTCATCAGGAACATGAGATGATAACTCATTTTTCATTTGCACCATGTCTATGTAATCAGGAATACCTGCTAGCATTTTTCTCCAATTTGTTTTATCAGCCACAAACTGCTTAATTGCTACCTCTATATCTCCTGAAAATCTTCTATTTGGTACTTTTGCTAAAATAATAGCTTGACTTGCACCTTGATCCATCCAACGAACAACACCCTGAGATTCTCTAGTAATCCCTACCTTTATTCCTGATGAATTAGCTAGATATACATAGTGTGATGCTAACTGAAAATTTCTCTCCCATTCTAAATCACGCTCTTCAATATCAAGATGTGCTGTACATAGTTCAGGCTTGAAAATACTTTGAGAAGCTTGTGGTGCCTCCCAATAACAAGTGTAACAAAAACCTGAACGGTAAAATTTAGTATCACGCCTTCCACACATGCAAAAAACTTCCCCATTCCAAGACAATTTAATTTGACTGCCTATTAAATCATTCATTACATACTTTTCACCATTAATTTCCAAGGAATACTTAACAACATCAGCTAAGCTTGTTTCCATTTTTTTGATTGTGTTCTCACGCATAATTTTCGTAATTTACCAACGCTAATTATACTAAAAATTGCTGAATTTAACACTTAAAAGTTCCGTAATGTCGTGGGTGATGCGTAAGCGCATGCATCAAATTGATTTATTTAGAAAATACCCACACGAAGTACAAGAAGAGTGGCTTCAAAAACTCATTAACAACGGAAAGAATACTGATTTCGGTAAACAATATGATTTTGAAAACATTCAAAACTACGAACAGTTTAAAACAAAAACACCTATTAGCACTTACAAAGATTTAGAAAACTATATTAAAAGTATTCGTCAAGGATTCCAAAATATTTTATGGCCTAGCGAAACTAAGTGGTTTGCAAAATCTTCCGGAACAAGCGGGAGCAAAAGCAAATTTATCCCAGTAACAGAAGAATCACTCATTGATTGTCACTTCAAAGGAGGGAAAGACATGCTTTCTATTTACTGTGACAATTATCCTGAAACTACCATCTTTAATGGAAAGAGTTTAATATTAGGTGGTAGTCATGAAGCATCTTTAAACGAGAATGGAAAAGAAGGCGATTTATCTGCCATTATTATGGACAATCTTCCGTTTTGGGTTAACATACACAGAACACCTAGTAAGGATATTGCTTTAATGAATGATTTTGAAGCAAAAATTGAGAAGATAGCTAATATTAGCTCGAAAGAAAATGTTACCAATATAGCAGGGGTTCCTTCTTGGATGCTTGTTTTATTTAAACGAATTTTAGAAGAAACGGGCGCCAAACACATACACGAAGTATGGCCTAATTTAGAACTTTACATGCATGGAGGTGTAAGCTTCAGCCCTTATCGAAAACAATTTAAAGAGCTACTTCCAAATGGTGTTAACTTTCTAGAAACATATAATGCTTCAGAAGGTTTTTTTGGCATTCAAGACAAACGTAACAATGAAGAAATGCTTTTAATGTTAGATTATGGAATCTTCTATGAATTTATACCAATGGATGATTATGATCTAAAAAAAACTGTCCCAATTTGGGGAGTGGAACAAGACAAAAACTATGCCTTAGTCATAACCACAAACGCGGGTCTTTGGAGATACCTAATTGGAGATACCATAACTTTTACAAACACTCAACCTTATAGATTTAAAATTACAGGAAGAATCAGTCAGTTCATAAATACTTTTGGGGAAGAATTAATGATTGAAAATACAGATAAAGCTCTTTCTATTGCTTGTCAAAAAACTAACTCTAATATATTAGAATACACTGTAGCTCCAATATACATGCAATCGCAGAACAAGGGTGGACATGAATGGATTATAGAATTTGAAAGCACACCTAAAGATTTAGATTTTTTCACACACGCCTTAGATGATGCTTTAAAATCTGTCAACTCTGACTATGAAGCCAAACGATTTAAAGACATGGCGCTAAAAGAACCAAAAATACATATTGCCAAAAAGAACTTATTTTACCAGTGGATGAAAAAACAAGGAAAGCTTGGGAGACAATTTAAAGTTCCAAGACTTAGTAATGAACGCACACATTTAGAAAGCTTGTTAAATTTAAATAATGAACCTTTGAATTGCTAGAAATTCTCTTAAATTAGTGGCTAAATTTTATTGAAATGCACGTAGCTATAGCAGGAAATATTGGTTCAGGAAAAACAACATTAACAGGCCTATTATCAAAACACTATAAATGGGATGCTCATTATGAAGATGTAGATGACAACCCCTACCTTAATGACTTTTATAAAGACATGCAGCGCTGGTCATTCAACTTACAAGTATATTTCTTGAAGAGTCGTTTTGGTCAAGTGAAAGAAATCCATTCAAACGAAAAAAATGTGATTCAAGATAGAACCATTTACGAAGATGCTTTCATTTTTGCACCGAACCTACATGCAATGGGATTGATGAGTACAAGAGACTTTGAAAATTACCTTTCATTGTTTCAACTGATGGAAACATTTATTCCTGCTCCAAGCTTATTGATATATCTAAGGTCTTCTGTGGCGAATTTGGTAGGACAGATTCAAAAAAGAGGTAGGGATTACGAAAACTCTATACGTATAGATTATCTTACACGACTAAATGAAAGATATGAGGCTTGGATTTCTCAATATGATAGAGGGAAACTGTTAATCATAGATGTGGATGACATGGATTTTGAAAACAACAAAGAGGATTTAGGAGCTATAATTAGTCGAATTGACGCAGAAATAAACGGATTGTTTTAAAGAAAATCAATACACATAAAAAGCCCACCAATCAATGGTGGGCTTTTTATTATATGTATTTAATAATTACTTATCCAGTATTTTTTGAGGCTCTCTCAACTGCATTTTTCCTTCAATTGAACCTTCGTTAATCTTAAAAGTAAATAATGCGTTTAATGGAATTTCGTTTACCATTAATTGACCTTTCGTTTTATAAGTTCCATCAAGATTTGGGATTTTACTTGATGAAAAATAAACACTTGAATTATTAAATTTATTAACACCTTTTCCTTCTTTGACTTCACCTAAAAAGAAACTTACATTGGCGAACTCGTCATTATATTCTAACTGTGGCTTTTCAAGGGAATAAACACCAGATTCATCCCCCATCGAAACTTCAACAAATGATGCTTCCTCAGTAGTTGTAGTACCATTCATAGCGATGGAAGGAGCAATAACCAATGCTACAACTGACATTAATTTCAATAAGATATTTAATGATGGTCCTGAAGTATCCTTAAATGGATCTCCTACAGTATCACCAACAACAGCGGCTTTGTGTGCTTCTGTTCCTTTCTTTCCTTGTTCTTCAATCATCTTTTTAGCGTTATCCCAAGCACCGCCTGCATTTGATTGGAAGATTGCCATCAAAACACCACAAGTAGTTACACCTGCCAATAATCCACCTAGCATTTCAGCACCACCAATAAAACCAATCAATACTGGAACAATTATTGCCAATAAACCCGGTGCAACCATTTCACGTATTGATGCCTGTGTAGAAATCTCCACACATTTATCGTATTCTGCCACACCATTAGCTGCATCAAAGATTTTTCTATCTTCAGCAGAAGCTTTAGACATATCAGAGTTATTCTTACGCATTACTTCTAATGCTGCTTTTAATGCTGGTATATCTTTGAATTGGCGTCTAACCTCTTCAATCATAGCCATAGCTGCTCGACCTACTGCATTCATAGACATCGCAGAGAAAACGAATGGCAACATACCACCAATTAATAATCCAGCCATGATATCAGGACGAGAAACATCGATAGAAGTAATACCTGCAGTCTTCATATATGCTGCGAATAATGCTAAGGCTGTAAGTGCTGCAGAAGCAATTGCAAAACCTTTACCGATAGCTGCTGTAGTATTACCTACTGCATCTAATTTATCTGTACGTTCTCGAACTTCTGAAGGCAATTCAGCCATCTCAGCAATACCACCAGCGTTATCAGAAATTGGACCGTAAGCATCAACTGCTAGCTGTATACCTGTGTTTGCTAACATACCTACTGCAGCGATAGCAATACCATACAATCCAGCAAATTTATGAGAGACTAGGATTGCTGCTGCAATTAAAATGATTGGAATAGCAGTAGACATCATACCTACACCTAAGCCAGCAATTATGTTCGTTGCTGATCCTGTTTCAGACTGCTCAACAATACCTGTAACTGGCTTTGTACCTGTTCCTGTATAATACTCTGTTACTTTACCAACAGCAAGACCTGCTACCAAACCTGCAATTGTTGCCCAGAAAACACCCATTGCTGTGTATTGTGTTCCTGATTCAACCCAAGTTTCTGGGAGCATCGTATTAATAATAAAATAAGAAGCAACCAACATTAAACCTGCTGAACCGAACTCACCAATATTTAATGCGGAATGTGGAGAACCACCTTCTTTAACTTTTACAAAGAACGTTCCGATGATGGACATTATGATACCTACAGCAGCTAAAGCCATTGGTAGGTAGACAGCTCCCAAACCATCAAAAGCATCTTCGAACTCTGGTAATGTTGCATAAGTAGCACCTAATACCATTGTACCAATAATAGAACCAACATAAGATTCAAACAAGTCTGCACCCATTCCGGCTACATCACCTACATTATCACCTACGTTATCTGCAATTGTTGCAGGGTTCAATGGGTGATCTTCAGGAATACCTGCTTCAACCTTACCTACTAGGTCAGCGCCTACATCAGCAGCTTTAGTATAAATACCACCACCCACACGAGCAAATAATGCAATAGAAGAAGCACCTAAAGAGAACCCTGAAAGTACATTAAGTACTTCTGCTAACTCCCATCCTTGACCACTGTATATCACAAATAATGTTGATAGTCCTAATACCCCAAGACCAACAACACCTAATCCCATAACCGCACCACCAGCAAATGCAACTTCTAATGCTTGACCTAATGAAGTCCTAGCTGCGTTAGTTGTTCTTACATTTGCTTTAGTAGCTACTTTCATTCCGATGAAACCTGCTAAAGCAGAACAGATAGCACCAACAATAAAAGATACAGAAACCATTCCGTTAGATCCCTCTTCAGAGTTGCCTTTGAAGAATAATAAAATAGCTACCGCTACTACGAATACTGATAAAATTTTGTATTCCGCTTTTAAGAAAGACATTGCACCGTCTGCAATATTTTTTGCGATTTTCGACATTTTCTCATCACCCTCTTCTTGTTTAGAAACCCAAGCATTCTTCCAGAATACAAATGCTAGAGCCAAGACTCCGAAAAGGGGTAAATATTTTACAATCATTTCCATAATTTAAAATTTAGTATTTATTTATTTAAATATACATTACTTCTTTAACGGCCTTTACGACCTTGTCTTTGTTTGGTAAGTAAGCATCTACCAAAGTTGGTGCATATGCCATTGGAGTATCTAAAGCAGTTACTCTCTTTACAGGGGCGTCTAAATCATCAAATGCATCCTTTTGCACTTTGTAAGCAATTTCGGAAGAAATAGAAGCTAATGGCCATGCTTCCTCAAGTACTACTATACGATTTGTTTTTCTTACAGAAGTTAAAATAGCATCAAAATCGATTGGTCTAACTGTTCTTAAATCAATTACTTCTGCCTCAATCCCTTCTTCCGCTAACTCATCAGCTGCGTTATATGCTTCCTTGATGATTTTACCAAAAGACACAATCGTTACATCTTTTCCTTCTCTTTTGATATCAGCTACACCTAATGGCAAAATGTATTCACTTTCTGGAACTTCTCCTTTATCACCATACATCTGCTCTGACTCCATAAAAATAACTGGGTCATTATCACGAATAGCCGCTTTCAAAAGGCCTTTTGCATCATACGGATTAGATGGCACTACTACCTTTAAACCAGGACAATTTGCAAACCAACTTTCAAAAGCTTGTGAGTGAGTAGCTCCCAATTGCCCTGCTGATGCTGTTGGACCTCTAAATACAATAGGCACATTGAACTGACCACCAGACATTTGACGCATTTTCGCAGCATTACTAATAATCTGATCGATAGCTACTAAAGAAAAGTTGAACGTCATAAACTCAATGATAGGTCTTAAACCATTCATCGCAGAACCAACTCCAATTCCTGCAAAACCAAGCTCCGAGATAGGTGTATCAATAACACGCTTTGGACCAAATTCAGCTAGCATTCCTTTTGATGCCTTATAAGCACCATTGTACTCTGCAACCTCTTCTCCCATCAGATAAATACGCTCATCTTTACGCATTTCTTCACTCATCGCTTCGGCAACAGCTTCTCTAAATTGAATTTCTCTCATCTTATATTCGTATATTATAAGGGTCGCAAAAATAATAAATTTTAGATATTGACAATGGCTTTATACTCAAGTAAATAATCAATGTAATTATGACGAAAATCAATTGTATGTGGCGCATAATTATTTTAAATTTGTTCACGTTTGTAAAACATTAATTATTTCATAATGAAAATACTAGTCTGTATTAGTAGTGTGCCTGATACAACTTCAAAGATTAACTTCACTTCTGATAAATCGGCTTTAGACACTAATGGTATTCAATTTATCATCAATCCTTATGATGAGTTTGTATTAACAAAAGCCATCAAATTAAGAGAACAACATGGTGGGACAGTAACAGTAGCACATGTTGGACCTGCTAATAATGAGCCTACTTTGAGAAAAGCTTTAGCAATTGGTGCAGATGACGCTATTCGTGTAGATGCAGAAGCAACAGACAGCTTTTTTGTAGCTAACGAGCTTGCAACTATTGCAAAAGATTTTGATTTAATCATGGCTGGTCGCGAATCGATTGACTACAACGGAGGATCTGTACCAGCAATGATAGCAGAAATCCTTGACCTAGGGCTTATCAACGGATGTACAGGATTAGAAATTAATGGAAGTAATGTCTCTGGTGAAAGAGAAATTGAAGGAGGAAAAGAAAGCTTATCTGCTTCACTACCAATAGTTATTGCTGGTCAAAAAGGTTTGGTTGAAGAGTCTGATCTATTAATCCCCAACATGAGAGGGATCATGACAGCACGAACAAAACCTCTTAATGTAGTGACTGCACAAGCTAACGAGGAAAGAACTGTTAGTATTTCTTTCGAAAAGCCAGCAGAAAGGGCTTCCTGCAAATTAGTTGAATCAGGTAATGAAGCAGAATTGGTTGCTTTATTACACAACGAGGCAAAAGCTATTTAATCAAGAACTAATAAAACACTTTACACAATGTCAGTTTTAGTATTTGCAGAAAGTTGGGACGGAAAATTCAAAAAAGGAACCTTTGAAGCCGTTACCTATGCACATGAAACAGCAAAAAAATTAGGCGTTTCCACAACAGCTGTCACTATTGGCAAACTTGCAGATGATGCTGCTCAATTAGGTAACTATGGTGCCGATAAGGTTATTTGTATTAGTAATAACATAAATACCTGCGACAGCCAAGGAATGTCAGCAGCCATTGCTGAAATAGCAAACAAAGAAGGTGCTAGTTTAGTAATAATCGCTAACAGCAACACTGGTAAAACAATTGCTCCAAGGTTAGCTGTAAAATTAAGTGCAGGTTTTATCAGCAATGTTGTTGACACTCCTAGCAACGATACACCATTTACAGTAAAGAAAAAAGCATTCTCTGGTAAAGCTTTTGAAAACGCGCAATGTAACAACGATAAATGTGTTCTAGCTTTAGCACCTAATGCATTCCACATTGTGGAAACAGCCGGTAGCGCAACTGTAGAAAGTTTTGATGCTGCAAATAGAGTAAGTAAAGTAACTTCCACTAATGTAGAGAAAGCGACAGGAAAAATTAGCTTAGCTGAGGCCGAGATTGTTGTTTCTGCAGGTAGAGGTTTAAAAGGTCCTGAAAACTGGGGCATGGTAGAAGAATTAGCTGAGCTTTTAGGGGCAGGAACCGCTTGTTCTAAGCCGGTATCAGACATCGGGTGGAGACCACATGCAGAACATGTTGGCCAAACTGGAAAAGCGGTAGCACCAAACCTTTACATTGCTATTGGTATTTCAGGAGCTATTCAGCACCTAGCAGGTGTTAACTCATCTAAGGTCATGGTAGTAATCAACACAGATCCTGAAGCACCATTCTTCAAATCTGCCGACTACGGAATTATTGGTGATGCTTTCGAAGTTGTCCCTCGTCTTATTGAAGAAATTCGTAACTTTAAGGCAAACAACTAACACATGCAACTCATCCAACTAGACATAGTTGGTTTGTCATACAGTCAAACCCAAACAGGGGCATACGCCCTTGTTTTGGGCGAGCTGACTGGAAACAGAAGACTTCCTATTATTATTGGCAGTTTCGAAGCTAAGGCAATAGCTGTAGCACTCGAGTCCGAAATTAAACCGGAACGCCCCATTACACACGATTTATTCACCACTTTTTGCAAAGGATATGATATCCGTGTGCAAAAGGTTGTTATATCCTCTATTAAAGACGGAATTTTCTCTTCTATCATCTATTGCGTAGACAACAATGGAAAAGAAATAGAGTTGGATGCGCGAACTTCCGATGCTGTTGCAATAGCCGTTCGCTTCAACGCTCCAATTTTTACCTACCTAGCCATTATGGAAGATGCTGGAATTATATTAGATAAAGACATAACCCCTTCCGTTGAAACGAAAAAAGTAGGCTTCCCAGAGATTGAAAGTGAATTTGCTTCCTTATCTTTGAACGAATTGGAGGAAGCGCTAGACAAAGCAGTCAGTGAAGAAGACTACGAACGCGCCTCCAAAATTAGAGACGAGATTAACAAACGCCAATAACCACACATTATGCTGAAGCGATATTTTTTACTTCTTCCCATTCTTATCTCTTCAGTTTCATTCGCACAAAACATCAGTCAAAAATGGATGTTCGAAAGCATTCATTTAGCAAATGATACCAGCGAGAAAAACTTAAAACCCATTGCAGATGGCGATTTTATGCTGCTACATGAAGACGGCACTTTCGAATACGAACTGAGTAGCATTCCGTTAATTGCCAAAGGAAATTGGGAACTAAACAATCAACTTTTAACTTATCATTACACCCTCCCTACTGACACTAGCAGGAGCTATAATATCAACATCTCTAACACCCACTTGGTATTAGAAGAAAATGGCGTATTATTTACTTTCAAGGCAGCCAAAATCGAACCTCAAAAAAGGAGTGGATTCAGTTTAATGACATTATTAAGAGGACTGCTTGGGATAGCTACTTTAATAGGAATTGCTTTTGCTTGTTCGCGCAACAGAAAAGGAATTGATTGGCAATTGGTTTGGAAAGGACTACTCATACAATTAGTATTTGCAGTACTTATTTTAAAAGTCCCTTTTGTACAAAGTGGCTTTGAGTGGCTAAGTGCAGTTTTTGTCACCATTTTAGGATTTACTAGAGAAGGTTCATTGTTTCTTTTCGGAGACTTAATAGAAAATGTAAACTCATTCGGATTCATTTTTGCTTTCCAGGTACTGCCTACTATTTTATTTTTCTCGGCATTAACCTCGCTCCTTTTCTACTTCGGCATCTTACAAAAGATCGTATATGCTTTTGCTCTTTTCATGAAGAAAACCCTCAAGCTTTCAGGATCGGAAAGTTTAGCCGCAGCAGGAAACATTTTCTTAGGACAAACCGAATCGCCACTACTCATCAAACCCTACATTAATAAGATGACCTTGTCGGAATTGTTATGCTTAATGAGTGGAGGAATGGCAACTATTGCGGGTGGTGTGCTTGCCGCATACATTGGGTTCTTGGGAGGAAACGATCCGGAAGCACAGCTCTTTTTCGCCAAGCATTTGTTGGCTGCATCCGTAATGTCGGCTCCTGCAGCTGTAGTAGCTGCTAAAATTCTGTTGCCCGAAACAGAAGAGGTTAATGAAGACATGAATATTTCGGAAGAGCAACTCGGCACAAACGCTTTAGAAGCCATCAGCATAGGAACAACTCAAGGATTAAAATTGGCTATAAATGTGGGTGCAATGCTCCTTGTATTTATCGCTTTTATCTCCATGGCCAATTACTTTTTAGAAGATTTTATTGGCGATTTCACAGGACTGAACAATTGGGTTGCTAGCATCAGTAACGGACAATATGAAGGCTTTACTTTGCAGTTTATTTTGGGCTACACATTAGCCCCGATTACTTGGCTGATGGGCGTATGCACACAGGATATTGTATTAGTAGGACAACTCTTAGGAGAAAAAACCATTCTCAATGAGTTTGTAGCTTATGTTTCTCTAGGAGATTTGAAAGCAAGCGGGAAGTTTTTTGAAGAAAAATCCATTATTATTGCTACTTATATTTTGTGTGGATTTGCCAACTTTGCATCCATAGGAATACAGATTGGCGGTATTGGTGCTTTAGCGCCTAAACGCACCAAAGATTTATCCAAATTAGGAATTTTGGCACTGATAGCAGGAACATTAGCTTCCTTGTTTACAGCCGTAATTGTGGGAATGATTTTATAAAAAAGAAAGAATGCAACAATACTTAGACTTGATGACGAGAGTGATGCAAGAAGGCACACTCAAAGCAGACCGAACAGGAACAGGAACTAAAAGCGTATTTGGCCACCAAATGCGTTTCGATTTGTCGGAGGGGTTCCCATGTGTAACCACTAAAAAGTTGCATTTACGTTCCATCATACACGAGTTATTATGGTTCTTAAAAGGAGATACGAATATCCAATACCTAAAAGAAAATGGAGTGCGCATTTGGGATGAATGGGCTGACGAAAATGGCGATTTAGGCCATGTATATGGTTACCAATGGAGAAGCTGGCCTACTCCTGATGGCAAGCACATTGACCAAATTTCTCAAGTAGTGGATGCGCTTAAAAACAATCCGGATAGCAGAAGAATTATTGTGAGTGCTTGGAATGTAGGAGAGATTGAGCAAATGGCTTTACCTCCTTGTCATGCTTTCTTTCAATTTTATGTGGCAGACGGAAAACTATCGTGCCAATTATACCAAAGAAGTGCCGATATCTTTTTAGGTGTTCCATTCAACATTGCTTCTTACGCTTTACTAACCATGATGATGGCACAAGTGTGTGATTTAAAAGTAGGTGATTTCGTTCATACCTTGGGAGATGCACACATCTACACCAATCACTTTGAGCAAACAGAACTGCAATTAAGTCGCGACCCTAGGCCACTTCCAAAGATGAAAATCAATCCAGAAGTGAAGAATATATTCGACTTCAAGTATGAAGATTTCGAATTGGTTGATTACGATCCACATCCACACATTAAAGGAATTGTAGCAGTATAATGGCAAAAATCATTGTTCTTGGAGCAGGTCTAGTAGGCAATGTAATGGCTAAAGATTTAGCCAAACAACATGCTGTCACTTCTGTAGATATTAGCGCACAAGCTTTAGCTCCACTTCAGGCACACAATATACAAACCATACAAGCAGATTTATCGGATAAAAACACTTTAACCAACATCATTCAAGATTTTGATTTGGTGATAGGTGCTGTTCCTGGATTCATGGGATACCAAATGCTAAAAACTGTTATTGAAGCAGGAAAAAATATTGTGGATATTTCCTTCTTTCCAGAAGACCCTTTTGGATTGGATACACTTGCGAAAGAAAAAGGAGTGGTTGCAGTAATGGATTGTGGTGTTGCTCCTGGTATGGGAAACATCATTTTAGGGCACCATGATGCGCAAATGCAAATTTCGGATTACGAATGTTTGGTAGGTGGCTTACCAGAAGTACGCGAATGGCCTTACGAATACAAAGCGGTGTTCTCTCCTATTGATGTGATTGAAGAATACATTCGTCCTGCACGCTATGTGCAAAACAGCCAACTCATCACTAAAGAAGCATTATCGGACACTGAACTGATAGAGTTTGAAGGAGTAGGCACTCTAGAAAGTTGGAATTCCGATGGGTTGAGAAGCTTGATTGACACCATGCCACACATCCCTAATATGATTGAAAAAACCTTGCGCTACCCAGGTTGTGTAGAGTATTTAAAGGTATTGCGAGCAAGCGGATTTTTCTCTTATGAGGAGATTGAAGTGAACGGACAAAAGGTGCGACCGATAGATGTAACCGCTAAATTACTCTTTCCAAAATGGCAGTTAAAAGAAGGTGAAAAAGATTTTACCGTCATGCGTATTATTATGAAGGGAAATGAAAATGGGAAGGATACAACCTATCGTTATGACTTATTAGATAGATACCAAGACGAAACCATTTCCATGGCGCGCACCACAGGATTTACCTGCACAGCAGTTGCCAATTTAGTGGTAAACGGAACATATAAGCGAATTGGAATTTCTCCTCCTGAATACTTAGGCGCGCATTTTGAATTTGTGCGCAATTACCTAGCAGAAAGAGGTGTTATTTATAAAGTGAATAAAAAATAATGAAGGTATCTTTAATAGTAGCAGTAGCCGAAAATGGTGTAATTGGAAAAGATAATGATCTCATTTGGGATTTACCCAAAGATATGCGTTTTTTCAAAGAAACCACAATGGGACACCATGTGATTATGGGACGTAAAAACTTTGAATCTATTCCAGAACGCTTTCGCCCACTTCCGAATAGGACTAATTTAGTCATTAGCAGACAAATTGATTATCAAGCTGAAGGCTGTGTAGTTCTTAACTCTTTAGAAGCCGCTTTAAAAGTCGCTCAAGAAAATGGTGATCCAGAACCATTCATTATTGGTGGCGGACAAATTTATAAGCTGGCACTATCTAACAATTTAGTTGATAAGATTTACCTCACAAAAGTGCATTATTCATTTGAAGGAGATACCTTTTTTCCTGAACTATCTGCAGAATGGAAAGAAATATCACGAGTAGATCATCAAGCAGATGAGAAAAATATTTACAATTTTAGTTTCATTACCTACGCAAAAGGCAAATAAACCTTTACTTTATGCTGCTTTTAGCTTATGCAGTTTTGATTTGCTAACTTTATCTTTAGCATAATCCAAAGTCACTTCAAAGGTTTTTATTGATTCATCAGATGGACCATCATACATAGCGTCTATCATAATCGCTTCACAAATGGAGCGAAGTCCTCTTGCACCTAGCTTAAAATCTACTGCTTGTTCTACAATAAAATCTAATGCTTCATGAGTAAATCTCAATTCAATATCATCCATTTTAAACAGTTTTTCGTACTGCTTCGTTAGGGAGTTTTTCGGCTCTGTTAATATTTGTCTTAGCGCCTCATTATCCAATGGATTTAAGAAAGTAAGTACGGGCAAACGACCAATCAATTCGGGTATTAATCCGAAGCCTTTTAAATCTTGAGGAGCAATATATTGTAAGAGGTTTTCTTTATCCACCTTCTCTTTTTTAGTAGATGCATATCCAATGGCTTGCGTACTTAATCGCTTACCTATTACCCTGTCAATACCATCAAAAGCACCACCACATACAAACAAAATATTGCGTGTATCAATTGCTACCATTTTTTGTTCTGGATGCTTTCTACCTCCTTGTGGTGGCACTTGCACGACAGATCCTTCCAACAATTTCAACATAGCTTGCTGCACTCCTTCTCCACTCACATCTCTAGTAATTGAAGGATTGTCGCTTTTACGCGCAATCTTATCTACCTCATC
>CACHMF010000010.1 GCA_902580855.1 uncultured Bacteroidota bacterium
CATTGGAGTTATCAAGCGATATGGTAAAAACTCAGTTCAAATTACTTGATGCAAGAGGTAGGGTCGTTCGAAAAGGAAAAGTGAACAATAAAACAACAATAAACATCGAAAATTTATCTTCTGGAATGTATATAATGGAAGTTGTAGGAGAAGAGATAAGAGCTAGAAAAAAGTTTCTAGTCAATGAATAATAAACTGTACATAATTACAGTGTTGTGCTTTGGTTTCTTCGCTCTAAATGCGCAAATAGTTGTTGATACAAATCCACCTAATAATGATCCATTATTTTTAGTAGAGCAAGTTTTGTTAGGAAATGGAATAACAGCTACTAATGTTGTATTTTCAGGCGAATTGGATCAAATTGGTTATTTCGATGGATCGGCATCCAATATAGGGATGTCAGCAGGTATTGTAATGTGTACAGGAGAGGTGGTAGCTATGGATCCTAATCAAGGTGCAGCAGGTTGGTGGGGTCCAAATACTGTGACAGATCCAGATTTATTAAATGTTTCTAATATAGTTCCTCCTTTATTAGGTTTTACTGGGCCAACAGTAATTAATGATGTTGCTGTATTAGAGTTTGATTTTATTCCAAACTCGGATGAATTGTCTTTCGATTTTATTTTTGGTTCTGAAGAATATTTTGGTTTTGAAAATACTGTTTTTAATGATGTATTTGGTTTCTTTTTGTCTGGGCCAGGAATTACAGGACCATATTCTTCCCCCGCAGCTTTTCCAAATGGATCAGTTAATTTAGCAGTAGTACCAGGAAGCAACCCGGTTTTGCCTATATCTATTTCTTCAATCAATTCAGTAACACCTATTAACGAACAGTTTTTTATAGATAATTCAAACTACACTACAGTTTCAGGTATGGATGGTTTTACTGTGAAATTAAAAGCGAAAGCACAAGTTCAATGTGGGGAGACCTACCACATAAGGCTTGCAATAGCAGATGCAGAAGATCAGGCTTTAGATTCATATGTACTGTTTGGTGAAAAAAGTTTCTTATCTCCTTCAATAGAAATTACAAACAATCAAACGAATGATGATACAACGTACTTGGAAATTCCATGTGGTGGAGATGTGGATCTAGAGTGCTTGGTTTCTAACGGCACGTTTGATTTTCAGTGGTTTGAAGATGGGGTTTTAATGCAGGGGGAAACAAATAATTCTATAAATGTAGGACCAGGAATATACAGTGTAGAAGCAAATGAAGTCGGAGGCTGTTCGTATTTTTCTGATACAATACAGGTAATTGAAGCTATTCCTACACTTACCTTAGGCTCTGATTATGAAATTCCATGTAATTCAACTACATACATTGGCGCTACTGTATATGATGGCTCTCCACCGTTTAACTATTTATGGTCTAATGGATCAACAGACAATACTATTGAGGTTAGTTCTGGAACATATGATGTAATGGTGACAGATGATATGGGTTGTATTGCCTATGACACAATTGTTATTACATCTCAACAAGTTCCCGAGGGATTGGTAAGCGGTGGTGGATATGCTTGTGCGGATGGAACACAAGTAGATGTAGTATTTGACTTTATAGGAGCACCTCCTTATAATTTTATTTATTCGGATGGAAATCAGCAATATAACCTAAACGGAATTAATGCTAATCAGTATATTTTAAGTACTAACAATCCCGGAACTTACTCTCTTATATCTTTAGATGACGCTAATTGTAATGGTATTTTTACAGGATCAGCTACAATAGAATTGAAGCCATTGCCAATAGTAACTATTACCGGAGGGGGGATTATTTGTCCTTTTGATAGTTCCAAGGTTAGTGTTCAAATAAATGGGAATTCTCCTTTTAGTTTCGATTTGTTTAATGGGTTATATAATCTTGCTTTTGATAGTCTTAACTCTAATATATTTGAATTTTACACCAATAATGAAGGGGTGTATTCAATTTCTGAGTTAACTGATGGCTTTGGTTGTATAGCTTCTGAATTAAATGGAAACGCAGTAGTAGGAGTTCTTGATTTAATAGATCCTTACATTTTAACTACAGTCGATACTTTAATTTGCGCCATAGATGAACCGATTCAGTTAGAAACTGTAAACCCAGGAGGTAAGTGGTATGGTTTAGGTGTAGATGTAAATAATATGTTTCACCCACAGATAGCAGGAGTTGGAGAACATTGGCTTTATTATGTAATGGAATCAAATTGTCAAGAGACCGATTCTTTACTAATAGAAGTAGGCTGTCATCTACAAGTATTTATTCCCAATACTTTTACCCCAAATGGAGATGAACACAACGATGTATTAGAAATTAGCGCTAAAAATGTATTGGAGTTTAGTTTTTCTATATACTCAAGGTGGGGTGAGGAATTGTTTAGTACTACAGATATAGCAGAATTTTGGGATGGCAGTTTTAACAATCAAATAGTACCAATAGGAATATATACGTATCATTTAAGAGCATATGGAAAAGATGCCCAGTTTGTTAGTAAAACAGGCACTATTAACGTTGTTAAGTAGTCTGTTTTTATTGATCATACCTTCTTTATCGTTTTCGCAAAACTTAATATGGTCCCAGCCAATTGAGGTTGCTTCAGGAGTTTCTGCTTCACTCAGGCCTAGAGTAGCCCTAGATAATCAAGACAATCCCATTGTGATTTTTGCGCAAAACGCAAACCCAAATCAACTTTACAAAACAAAGTTTAATAATAACGCTTTTGAGCCTATTGTTAATTTAGCAACAGCGGCCCCCTATGTTAGTTCGGCAGCAGGCCCTGAGATAGCTTTTGCAAACGATATAATTTACATTTCGTTTGAAAATGAGAACGAGGGCGTGTATATGTTGAAATCGATAAATGGTGGGAATACTTTTAGCGATACAGTTCGTGTAGATAATGTACACAATAAAGCTGTGCTACCTAATGTGAACATTAAAAGCGATTTCAATCCATTACTTTCTTTTACAAGGGTAAATTCTAGTTGGACTCAAATCAATCAAGTGGTGTCTAATTCTATAGATGGTGGGCAAACTTTTTTGCCGGATGTATCGGCTTCTGTTATTACTCCAAACCAACCATGTGAATGTTGTTTTTCTAAGGTTGTTTCAGAAGGAAGTACTCAGGCTTCCATTTTCCGTAATAACGATAATAATGTTCGTAATTTTTATGCTTCAGTTTCACATGATGGAGGACAATCCTTTTCCGATTATCTAGAAATTGATTTATTAGACTGGAATTTAAATGCTTGTCCTGACGCTGGTCCGGATGCTTATTTGAAAAATGGGAAGCTGTTTATAACATACCGAAGCGGGTCATTAGGCCCAAATAGAGTTTTTGTAGCTCGAGTAGATCTTAATTCCTTAAGTGTTGAGCAAGTTACCCCTGTAGATGAAGCTTTGTCTTCTTCTATGGCGCAAAAATACCCTGATATTGCTGGTGATGAAAGCAATGTAGGAGTGGTTTGGATGGATAATCGATCTATGCTTAACGACTGTTTTTTCTCTTATTCGACAGATGGTTTTGATTCTTGGTCAACCCCTGTATACATATCTGATAGCTCTTTGATGGTGCAGTTTGTTGAGCCAGATGTGGCATATCGCAACAATAAGTTTCATTTTGTTTATAGAAATCAAAATCAGAATATTATCCTGTATAGAACAGCAGAGTTGCAAAATACTTCTTCACTTCATGAAGTTGTATTTAATTTAGAAATCAATGATTCAAAAATTCAGTTGCCTGAACACTTGAATTATCAATTATTTGATGTGTCAGGAAAGTTAATTCAGAACGGTTTTGAAAGCACTTTAGATATTTCAGGACTATCTAAAGGATTATACCTCTTGAAAACTCCC
Source organism: uncultured Bacteroidota bacterium (assembly GCA_902580855.1). Taxonomy (GTDB): domain Bacteria; phylum Bacteroidota; class Bacteroidia; order Flavobacteriales; family UBA7312; genus UBA7312. The sequence goes on from CACHMF010000010.1 coordinate 3,836, forward strand.
ACTTCTGTTCATAAGTTCGTGAAGGAATAAGCTTATTCTAACACTCCTTTTTACATCTTTGTAGGTGATGGCTTACGCAGATTTGATTTTACCATTACCTCTAGCGAACACCTTTACATACGAGATTCCTGAAAAGATCTCTGATGTAGAAAAAGGGATGCGTGTAGTGGTGCAATTTGGAGCTAAAAAACTTTACACCGCTTTAGTCTATGAGGTTCATCAAAATGCTCCTGATAAATATCGAGCAAAGCCTATTTTAGCTGTGTTGGATGATTATCCTGTGGTTGTTTCATCGCAGTTTAGTTTTTGGGAGTGGATTGCAGCTTATTATTGTTGCCATTTAGGAGAAGTGATGCAAGCCGCATTACCTTCAGGACTGAAACTTTCTAGTGAAACAATTATAATTCCAGGAGAGAGTAATTTCAAACCAGATGAGCTTACGGATAAAGAGTACTTAATCATTGAGGCGCTTCAACAGCAAAACAAATTAGAGTTAATAGAGGTTGCTAAAATTCTAGATCAAAAAACCATTTTTCCGGTAATCAACTCTTTGCTAGATAGAGGTGCAATAGCTCTTCTTGAAGAACTGAATGATAAATACAAACCTAAAATTGTTCGAACAGTTCACTTAGCAACCAAAGAAGAGCAATTATCTGAAGTGATTGAAAAAACACAAAAAGCGCCTAAGCAATTGGCTGTTTTACAATCGTACCTTCAGCAAAAGAGCAAACATCCTGAACAAAGTGTAAAGACAGCAGATTTAGTGCGTTGGGCATCGACTACTCATCAATCGCTCAATGCTTTGGTCAAAAAAGGCGTGTTCAGTATAGAGGAAGAAATTATTGGGCGCTTAGAGAACTACAAAAACCCAATAGAAGAAGAAAAGGAATTGAGTGTTGCTCAGTCTACGGCATATCAATCCATTCAAAATAGTTTTAAAGAGAAAGATGTTGTCCTTCTGCATGGAGTTACTTCTAGTGGTAAAACAGAAATTTATGTTAAACTCATCAAAGAAACAATAGCAAAGGGTGAACAGATTCTATTTCTATTGCCAGAAATAGCGTTAACAACTCAAATCATCAATCGTTTACGAAAGTATTTTGGAGATCAAGTAGGTGTTTACCATTCGAAGTTTAACCAAAATGAGCGAGTAGAGGTTTGGAATGAAGTTCTAAAAGGAAATAGGTTTCCGATTATTTTAGGAGCTCGTTCTGCTATGTTTTTACCATTTACGAAATTAGGTTTAGTTATTATTGATGAAGAACATGAAACAACCTTTAAGCAACACCATCCTGCACCCAGATATAATGGCAGAGATGCAGCTGTTGTTTTGGCAAAGTTTCAGGGAGCAAAAGTTTTATTAGGTTCAGCCACCCCTTCTTTAGAAAGCTATACCAATGCACACAATGGAAAGTATGGATTGGTTGAACTGCATGAGCGTTTTGGTGGTGTGGAAATGCCTGAAGTAGAAACGGTAGATATAAAGTATGTTCGTCACAGAAAACAAATGAAAGGCGCTTTTTCACCTTATTTGTTAGAAAACATTCAGCAAGCCTTGGACAAAGGGGAGCAAATTATTTTGTTTCAAAACAGGAGAGGATTTGCTCCTATTAGCGAATGTAAAGATTGTGGCTGGACTGCTAAATGCCGTAGTTGTGATGTAAGCTTAACCTACCATAAAAAGATTGATTTACTAAAATGCCATTATTGTGGGTATTCTGAGGCACCACTTAAAAAATGTAGTTCTTGCGGTAGTTTAGAGGTAAGTGTGAAAGGTGTTGGAACAGAAAAGATAGCAGAAGATTTACAACCATTTTTTCCAGATGCTGCTATCCATCGAATGGATTTAGATACGACCTCTAGAAAACATGCGCATCAAAAAATTATTTCTGCTTTTGAAGATAAAAGAATTGACATTCTTATTGGAACACAGATGGTTACAAAAGGGCTCGATTTTGATAATGTGAGTGTTGTTGGGGTTTTGAATGCAGACAGCATGTTGAATTTCCCTGATTTCCGTTCTTTCGAAAGAGCATATCAGTTAATGGCACAAGTGTCGGGTAGGGCAGGTCGAAAAAAGAAAAGAGGGAAAGTTATTATTCAAACTTATTCTCCTGATAATGATATTATTGAAGCTGTTAAAAAGAATGATTACAGAGGTATGTTTAAAGCTGAGATGTCGGAACGTAAAAACTTCTCTTACCCGCCTTATTGTAAACTTATTAAGGTAACAGCTATGCATAAGGATTATCAACTTACAAATTATGCGGCTAGAGATTTAGCAATTATTATGCGTCAGCAATTTGGGAAAAATGTTTTAGGTCCAGAATACCCAACAGTGGCAAGAATTAAGAATAAATTTCTGAAACATATTCTACTTAAGATAGAAGGGGGTAGTTCAGCTCAACAAGCCAAAAATCAACTACAATATTTTATAGAGCAGCTGGATAAAAATAAGGAGTATAAATCTGTTCGATTTATTTTAGATGTGGATCCTGTTTAAAGGCAGGATTTCCAGATAGAATCTTTCTTTGGAGGAGTTGCAGAGATGCTTATAGGTTCTTTTTTAACAGGATGAATAAACTCAATTTTTCGAGCGTGAAGATGAATGCTTGCATCTTTGTTAGTCCTATCAGAGCCATATTTAATATCACCCTTTATAGGACTTCCTATTTTGGAAAGTTGTACGCGAATCTGATGATGTCTTCCTGTTTTAGGTAATACCTCTAGTAAATGATAATTATCTAAAGATTTAATGAGTTGATAGCTTAACTCAGATTTTAAGGTACCATCTTCTTCTCTGTTAAAAGCGGTTGATTTGTTCTTCTGTTGATTTTTCTTGAGGTAATGAACCAAGATGTCTTTCGTTGGGTTAGGCTTGTTTTTAACCACTGCCCAATAGGTTTTTTGCACTTGCTTACTTCTAAAAAGTTCATTTAACCTTGATAGAGCTTTACTTGTTCTTGCAAAGAGGATAACACCACTAACTGGTCTATCTAATCGATGTACAACACCTAAAAATACGTCTCCAGGTTTATTGTATTTTTTTTTGATATAATCCTTAACAAATTCGCCAAGAGGTCGATCTCCTGTTTTATCACCTTGAACGATATCGGAAGGCTTTTTGTTAACCGCAATAATGTGGTTATCCTCATACAGGACTTCCAACATTAGTACTGCTCTTTTTCGTTAGGAAAATCTACCGATTTTACATCCGATACATATTGTCCAACGGCATTTTTAATATCATCAAAAAGGTTTAGGTATCTTCTTAAGAAGCGAGGGCTGAATTCATGTGTCATGCCAATCATATCATGAAGAACTAAAACTTGTCCATCTACACCACTTCCAGCGCCAATCCCTATTACGGGAATATTGATTGATTCAGCCACTTTTTGCGCTAATGAAGCAGGAACCTTTTCTAGTACAATAGCGAAACATCCAGCTTGCTCAAGAAGTTTAGCGTCTTCTAAAAGTTTAGCTGCTTCTTCCTCTTCTTTTGCACGAACGGTATAAGTTCCGAATTTATAAATGGACTGAGGAGTTAGTCCTAAATGTCCCATAACAGGAATTCCTGCAGTTAAGATGCGCTCGATCGACTCAAGAATTTCAGATCCACCCTCTAGTTTTACAGAGTGCGCACCTGCTTCTTTCATAATTCGAATAGCCGAATTAAGTGCTTCTTTGGAGTTTCCTTGATAAGTTCCAAAAGGCATGTCTGCTACAATTAAAGCTCTATCAACAGCTCTAACAACAGATGCAGCATGATAAATCATTTGATCTAAAGTGATTGGAAGAGTGGTTTCACGTCCTGCCATCACATTAGAGGCTGAATCGCCAACAAGAATCACATCAATACCACCTTCATCTACAATTTTCGCTAGCGTGTAATCGTAAGCTGTTAACATTGAGATTTTCTCTCTGTTTTGTTTCATCTCCTGTAAGGAGTTGGTAGTGACTTTTTTGTATGTTTTTTTATGTATTGACATGCTTAAAACTTCACAATGTATGCGTCTTTATAACCTAGTTCTGCAACCTGCATTAAACGAACTTTTGCTTCAGAGTAACTATCAAACTTTCCAGTAATATAAATGTAATCACCATTTTGGGTAGGAATAGAAGTCACATCATTGATTCCATCAAATTCCATTTCTTGATTAAAAGTTCCGATTTGTACTCTGTAAATAGTGTTAGATTTTGTATTGTTTGATACGTTCACTTCACTTTGATTGAATGTAATCTCTTTTTGCAGCTGTCTGTTTTTCTGCACTTCTAATCGATAAGATTCTGCGAATTGAGCAGCAATTTGTTTTTGTTCGTTTAATTGAGTTGTTAACACTTGCTTTTCATCTATAAGATTCATTACTTGTGTTTTTGTTGAACTTAGGATCTCTTTGATTTGTTGAAGCTCATTTTGAGTCTTTACTAATGTAGTATTCGTGTTTCTGAAATCGGATAAAGAATCAATATAAGCGTTATTCTTACTAGATAAAGATGAAATGATTTTTTGTTTTGAGTTTAACTCTTTTTGTAATTGACTAACTTTTGAGTCTAGTGTTGCTATATCATTCTGCTTGTTTTCAATTTTACCATTCAATGAATTAATGGTTGCTTCCAGAGAACTGATAGAAGATTGTAAATTTTTGATTTCACTGCTAGAAGAACTTACTTGCTTCTTAAGTTTGTTGATTTCAATATCTTTCTTGTTTAAGTCACTTTTTAAGTTTACAATAGCATCCGATTTGCTATTGCTAGACTGTGTCAATTTATCATTTTCACTTATAGAATTAGATAAATCAGAATTTAAGGATAGAATTTCTGCATTCGAGATATCTAAATTGTTACTTAATTCTGTGTTCTTTTTTTCAAGATTTTCAATAGATTGATTTCTTTTGTTAATAATTTCAGCATGTTCAGAAATAGTATTTTCAAGATTTTTATTGTCTTTAATTAAAGACTCAATATTTTCATCTTTTTCAGAAATAGAAGCATTTAAATCATTTAGAAGAGATTGAGCACTGTTAATTTGTATGTTTAAAGCGTCTGTAAGTCCTTCTGCCTCGGCTAGTTTATTTTTTACAAGTATTAACTCATCAATTGAATTATTATAGTTGTTTTCTAAAGTATTTTTCTCATCAATTAATTTTCTGAGCGACTCTTCAACCTCTAGTAATCGTTGGTTAGTTGTTGTGAACTCCTCAAAAGAAACAGCTTCTCCCTGTTTATAAATAAACGCAAAATCAACCCTTGCTTTAGAACTTCCCGACAAAATGAAGCCCATACCACCGTTTTGGTAATCTGGAACAAAATAAGAGTCAACATATACATAGTTTAGATAAATGTCAAAAGAACCTTGATGTACAACAATATCTAAGTAGTTGTATTCTTCAATACCTTTTAAGTTTTCTGCTTTTACCCATCCATTATTACTTCTTGTTCCACTAATATATTTTGGTTTTCCATCTTGAATTTGCCTCAGTCTATACTGATTTTTAGCATTTATTTCTATTGATACAGTTCCACTACCATCTAATTGTGTGTTTAAAAGAAGACCTACATAAGCCGTTTTATTGTTGGAAGGACCTAGCTTTAATGCAGTCTTAACTCTGTAACTATTTAGTTTTAATGGCGTTTTTGCAAATAAGCTGTAATCGCTTGATATATTTCTGCTCATGAATAAATCGCCATCATCTAAAATGATGTAATTATCACTAGTAGCACTTAATGGAAATTGTCCGGAGTTAAAGTTAAATGTTTCTTCAAAAATAATTTTATTAAAGCTTCCAATAGCAAGCTTTTGAGCAAATGATGTTGCACTAAATAAAGTGCAAATTGTAAGTAATAAAAAACTTCTCATGAGATATTATTGTTTATACAAATGTAATAATGATATCGGAACCAAAAATACTTAAATTTGCTCGCATGAGAAAAATTGTGATTTTATTTGTGATCAGTATTCTTTTATGGTCTTGTGAGACAGACTTTGAAGTGAATGCGCCATGGAAAGATAAGACTATTGTGTATGGGCTTTTAGAAGCAAATAAAGACACACAGTATGTGAAGATTTACCGCGCTTTTTTAGGTGAAGAAGATGCTTTGATGATGGCAAGTCACCCAGATTCTATTTACTATAACCCTGGAGAGGTAGGAGTGTTGCTAAATGAATATACTCCTTCAGGTAACTTGAATAACACAATCGTTTTAAAAGATACATTATTAGGTGAGTTTACTGCAGTCAACGGAGCCAGTCCTATTCCGAATAAAGCATATTATTTTAATGAACCTCTAAATGATGCTTACGAATACGAACTAATTATTGCAAAAAAAGACACAATTAGAGCGCTAACATCTCTAGTACAAGATAAATTGATTGATGAATCAGATAACAGTATTAACTTCATGTCTTTTATTAACCCTGAAAATTATGGTAATATGCGTTTGTCTTGGGATAACTTAGATAATGGGGTGGCTTATGAAGTGAAAATAAGATTCTTTTATGAAGAATTTTTAAATATTCAGAATGGTCATTCGTTAGGAATAGATTCTATTGAATGGAGATTACATTTTGGTATTGATGAGTTTGAATTAGACTATGCAGGTGAGTCTTTTTTCTCTAATGTTGCAAATCAGTTAGTTGCTAATGATTCAATTAAAAGGTTACCTGGAGACTTAAAGATAATTTTTACAGTTGCAGGACAGGAATTTTATGATTACTATGAATATTCTCAGCCTTCATTTTCTGTTTTATTAGAAAAGCCTGAATATGAAGGTAATATTGAGGGAGGATATGGAGTTTTTTCTAGTAGAATTCAACAAGAAATCACAAGAAATTTACACTTTATTTCAAAGCAACGACTTGAGATCGATCCTTATACTGAAGACCTAAACTTTTTTAATTAAATCTGCCAAGATGACTATTTTATTTTAGATTAGACTGACAAAAATGACATAATAAAGGTGTGTTACATACAGTGGCATGCCTTTTGCTTTTTCTTCTATTAGAAAACAATTTAAACTAAATAAAATGAGTAAAATTATTGGTATCGATTTAGGAACAACTAACTCTTGTGTTTCTGTAATGGAAGGTAACGAGCCGGTAGTAATTCCTAATAGCGAAGGTAAAAGAACTACACCATCAATTGTAGCTTTTGTAGAAGGAGGAGAGCGTAAAGTTGGAGATCCTGCTAAACGTCAGGCAATAACTAATCCAGAAAAAACAATTTTCTCTATTAAGCGTTTTATGGGTGAGTCTTTCTCAAATATGAAGAAAGAAACTTCTAGAGTTCCCTATAAGGTGGTAAAAGGAGATAACGATACTCCTAGAGTACAGATTGACGATCGTCAGTTTACGCCACAAGAAATTTCAGCAATGACTCTTCAAAAAATGAAGAAAACTGCAGAGGATTACCTGGGACAAGAAGTGAAAGAAGCAGTAATTACTGTTCCAGCTTACTTTAATGATGCTCAAAGACAAGCAACTAAAGAAGCGGGTGAGATTGCTGGTTTAAAAGTAAGTCGTATCATCAACGAGCCTACTGCTGCAGCTTTAGCCTATGGATTAGATAAAGCTGATCAAGATAAAAAGATTGCAGTATTTGATCTTGGTGGAGGTACTTTTGACATTTCTATATTAGAGTTAGGTGACGGTGTTTTTGAAGTAAAATCTACTAATGGAGACACGCACTTAGGTGGTGACGATTTTGATCAAGTAATTATCGATTGGTTAGCTGAAGAATTTAAAGCAGATGAGAGCATAGATTTAAGAGAGGATCCTATGGCCTTACAGCGATTGAAAGAAGCTGCAGAAAAAGCCAAAGTAGAACTTTCATCTTCAACACAGTCAGAAATTAATTTACCTTATGTAACTGCTACTCCCTCTGGTCCTAAGCATTTAGTTAGAACACTTACAAGAGCACAGTTTGAGAAATTAGCTGATAGCTTGATTCAAGCAACAGTAGTTCCTTGTAAAAATGCTTTAAATGATTCTGGCTATTCTGCATCTGATATTGATGAAGTAATTTTGGTAGGAGGGTCTACTAGAATTCCAGCTATCCAAAATATAGTGAAAGAATTCTTTGGAAAAGAACCATCTAAAGGAGTTAATCCAGATGAAGTTGTAGCAATTGGCGCAGCTATTCAAGGTGGAGTTTTAACAGGAGATGTAACAGATGTATTATTATTGGATGTCACACCCCTTTCATTAGGTATTGAAACAATGGGTTCTGTAATGACTAAATTAATTGAGGCAAACACTACTATTCCAACTAAGAAATCAGAGGTGTTCTCAACAGCGGCAGACAACCAACCTGCAGTAGATATTCATGTATTGCAAGGAGAACGCCCAATGGCAGCAGATAATAAGTCAATTGGTCGTTTCCAATTAGCTGATATTCCACCAGCACCAAGAGGAATTCCTCAAATTGAAGTGACTTTCGATATTGATGCTAATGGAATCTTGAATGTGTCGGCTAAAGATAAAGCTACTGGTAAGGAACAAAATATAAAGATTGAAGCTTCATCAGGACTCTCTGAGGATGAGATCGAAAGAATGAAGCAAGAAGCGGAAGCTAATGCTGAAGCAGATAAAAAAGTGAAAGAAGAAGCCGATAAAGTAAACGCTGCAGATCAGATGATTTTCCAAACAGAAAAGCAGCTGAAAGAGTTTGGAGAGAAGTTGTCAGATGATAAAAAGCATCCCATTGAAACAGCATTGGAGGAGTTGAAAAAGGCTCATGAAAGCAAAGATTTAACAGCTATCGATTCTGCGATGGAAAACATCAATAATGCTTGGCAGGCTGCCTCAGAAGAGATGTACAAAGCAACACAAGAAGCACAAGCTGCCGAGGGAGCTGGAGAAGCAGCCACAGAAGGAGTAGATGATGTAACTGATGTAGATTTTGAAGAAGTGAAAGAGGAAAAATAATCTTATTATTCAAAATGATTGTTTAAAAAACCCTTGCATTCGCAAGGGTTTTTTGATTAGTAGCGTTTAGCTCTATCTATATCTCTTTGGGTATCTTTCTCTTTTAAACTATCCCGTTTATCGTGTAGTTTTTTACCTTTTGCGATTGCTATTTCTAATTTTGCCCATCCTTTTTCAGTAATAAATAGACGTAAAGGAACAATTGTTAACCCTTGGTCTTTTAATTTTTTTTGAATTTTTTCTAGTTCTAGTCTGTTTAGTAAAAGTTTGCGTTCTCTTTTTGGTTCATGATTGGTATAAGTTCCGAATTCATATTCAGTAATATGCATGCCTCGAATCCAGAGTTCATTTTTTTTAAAAGTACAAAAAGAATCAGTTATTAAAGCTTTTCCTAATCTGATAGATTTAATTTCTGTTCCGTATAGTTTAATGCCAGCAATAAATGTATCGATTATTTGATACTCAAAACGAGCGCGTTTATTTTTAATATTTATATCTTTCATATTTTGTCAAAGCTACACTTTTTAACCAAGTGCAACATCCAAAATCATCATTACGATAAATCCAGCAATAAGTCCCATCGAAGCTAAATCGGTATGCCCGCCTGATTGACTTTCAGGCACAACTTCTTCTACAACAATAAATATCATAGCGCCTGCAGCAAAAGCAAGTGCATAGGGTAGGATAGGAAGTGCATACATTACAGTGGTTGCGCCAATCACTGCAAAAATAGGCTCTACGATTGCAGATAACTGTCCCCATTTCCAGCTTTTCCACTTACTAACACCTTGTCTTCTTATTGGCATAGAAACAGCAAAGCCCTCTGGGAAGTTTTGGATTCCAATGCCAATTGCTAATGCAATAGCAGAACCCATAGTAAATATAGAGGTTTCCCCTAAACCTATTAATTCAGGTGAGGCCAAAGCTCCAAACGCGACACCTACAGCTAATCCTTCAGGAATGTTGTGTAATGCAATAGCAAGTACTAATAAAACAGTTTTTCTCCATTTTGTTGGCACTCCTTCTGCTTCCTCTCTTTTAGCAAAAAGATGTAAATGAGGTATTACTTTGTCTAAACCATACAGAAATGCTGCCCCTAAGAAAAATCCAATTGCAGGAGGAAACCAGTTTGGAAGTGAGGATAATCCCATTTCATTTTGCATTTCTACATAAGCGATAGCAGGGGAGAGTAGCGACCAAAAACTAGCAGCAATCATAACCCCTCCAGTAAAGCCTAAAGAGCAGTCTAAAAATTTTCTACTAGAAGATTTAAAAATAAAAACCAATCCAGCGCCTAGAGCTGTTAGTATCCATGTAAATAAACCTCCTAAAAGGGCTTGTAATATTGGAGATTGTATAATAAACCAATTGTAAAAGTTGTCTAGCATTATTGTTTAATTAAGATATTTTTAGCCACTTCTGAGCTGATATGAGTAGCTTTTCCGTTTATCTTGACCTCTAAAGATTGATCAAACTCTATTTTTTCAATGACTTGAATTTTACTTCCTAGCTGAATTTCTAACTTGTCTAAATACTGTAAAAAAGCAGGATTGTCCTGAGAAACACCTACAACTTTCCCTTTGCTTCCTGCAGCAAAATCAATAAGTGGAGCTGAAAATGATTTTGGAAATTCTCCATTTTTGTTTGGTATTGGGTCTCCGTGTGGGTCATATTGAGGAAAACATAAAAAAGTATCAAGATGTTCTACTAATTTTGGTGATTTAATATGTTCTAATTGTTCAGCGACATCATGAACCTCATCCCATTGAAATTTTAATTTTTTTAATAAAAAAACTTCCCAAAGCCTATGCTTTCTAACAATATGAACAGCAATCTCATGTCCTTTCTTTGTGAGGGATGTTCCTTGGTATTTCTGGTAGTTAACAAGTTTTTTTTCAGTTAGCTTCTTTATCATGTCTGTTACAGAGGATGCTTTTGTTTCTAGTTCTTCGGCAATAGCATTAGTAGAAACAGCTTCTTTTTGCTTTCCAGATAGTTTAAAAATTGCTTTTAGGTAATTCTCTTCTGCTAATGTGTTCATGCAGTAAAAATAATAATTAAAATTATTAAAAATAAATTTAGACAAGCCTAAAAATATTTAAATTTACACGTCATTATTTACCCTAAAATGAAAATTTGCATACTATTATTATCTTTTTTGTTATTAGTTCAAACCTCTTTTTCTCAAACAATAAAAGGTGAAATAACTAATGGTATTGAAGTAATCCCTTTTGCTAACATATACGTTAAGGGTAATGGTGTAGGCACTGCTGCAGATGCTTATGGACAATTTACTTTAAATGATGTGCCAAAAGGAAAACAAGAGATAGTTGTATCTGCTATTGGTTATATTAAGCATAAAGAGTCGTTCACTGTTAAAGCAGAAACAAATTTTTACAATCCTATTCTAGAAAAGTCTTCGTACGAGCTTGATCAGGTAGTTGTGACTGGAACAATGAAAGAAAGTTTTATTCAAGCATCACCAGTAAAAGTAGATGTTATTACACAGAGGTTTTTGGAAAAAGTAGCCACTACTAATTTCATGGAGGTGATCGAAAATATTAATGGCGTACATAAGCAGGTGAATTGTGGGGTGTGTGGAACGAATGATATTCATATCAATGGTATGGAGGGGCCTTATACATTGATTTTAATTGATGGAATGCCAATAATGAGTTCATTGTCAACAGTTTATGGTTTAAATGGAATTCCTACGTCATTGATAAAACAAATAGAAGTTATAAAAGGACCATCATCTACATTGTATGGAACAGAAGCAGTAGCAGGAGTTATTAATATTATTACTAAGAAACCAACCGATGTTTCCTTAATTGAATTAGACGTTTTTTTTAATTCAGATCTTGAGAAGAATTTAGATTTCGCTTATGCTCCTAAAATTAAAAATGTAGATATGTTGTTTAGTGGTAACTTATATAGCATGACTAATTTCATTGATGAAGTTGGATATTCTAATGAAGGTGATGGCTTTTCAGATATTCCGTTATCTGAAAGATTGTCACTATTTAGTCGCTTATCAATTAAAAGAAAGAGTGGTAAATTATTAGATTTTTCTGCAAAGTATTACAATGAAGACCGAAATGGTGGCGTGAAAGAATGGACAACTGCTTATAGAGGAAGTGATTCTGTCTATGGAGAATCTATTTATACCAAACGTATTGAGCTGATGGGAAAATATCAGTTTCCATTTAAAGAAAATATTCGAGTTGATGCTTCTTATAATTATCATCATCAGGATAGTTATTATGGAGATACTAAGTATGAAGCTTGGCAAGAAGTTTATTTCGCAAATTTTATTTGGGATAAAAAGATTGATTTAAATCACGATTTTTTAGCTGGATATACACATCGTTACCAAAGTTATATTGATAGCACATTAGCTAATGTAAATGAGCAAAAGTTTATCCCAGGTTTATTCGTTCAGGATGAAGTTAAGTTTCATTACAAGTTGAGCGTGTTGGCAGGATTGCGTGTTGATCATCATAAAGATCATGGATTTATTTATTCTCCAAGATTAAATGTGAAGTGGCGTCCAGAAACATATACAACAGCTCGTTTAAATGGAGGAACAGGATTTAGGACGGTCAATTTATTTACAGAAGATCATGCAGCATTAACTGGATCTAGAGATGTAATTGTAATAGAAAAGTTAAATCCGGAAGAATCGTACAATATAAATTTAAATGTTAATCATGTATTCACTTTAGGTAGTACCTCGGGAACAATCGACTTTGATTTCTTTTACACCTATTTTAAAAATAAGATCTTACCAGATTATGAGACCAACGAAAACCAAATTATTTATGCGAATTTAGACGGAGTTTCTATTTCAAGAGGAGTTGCATTTAATTTTCAGCAAAACTTTGAAAATCTGTTAAGTATTACTGCAGGAGGCACAATTTTAGATCTATATTCTATTGATAAAAACGGAGTAGAACAAGAGGAGTTATTTGCTCCTTCTTTTACAGGGGTTTTCTCGATAAGTTATCAAATAGAGATGCACGATGCATCCATTGACTGGGCAGGTAAAGTATACGGACCAATGAATTTACCAACCTATGATGAACCATTTAGAAGAAGAGAAAATTCACCTTGGTTTACTTTACAACACCTTCAGTTAAATAAGAGGTTTAACAGTCAATTATCTACATATATTGGTGTCAAAAATATCCTTGATTATACACAAGAATCACCAATTATAGACTCAGAAAATCCATTTGGAGAAGACTTTGATACGGCTTATGCTTATGGTCCTATGCAAGGCAGAAGATTTGTCTTAGGAATTAGTTTTAAATTGTGATGCAACTTTTTTAAAATTTATTCGTAATATTAATTATGATGATGATTTTTCATTATTGTTAAGATTGGTTAATACACAAAAAAGCTACTACCAAAACCCGTCAGTAAATATTAAATGACGGGTTTTTCTTATTTTCGTTCCATGCAAATTAGATGGATTTTTAAATCCTTTTCAGAACTAAATATATATGAATTGTACGCAATTATGGTTTTGCGTCAAGAAGTATTTATTGTTGAGCAAGTTTGTCCTTATTTAGATGCAGATGGAAAAGATCAAAAATCTCATCATTTGTTAGGTTTCGATAATGATGGAGATTTGGTGGCTCACTTGCGTTTAGTGGCGCCAGGAGTAAGTTATCAGGAAATGTCTTTCGGACGTATCGTTACATCTGATAAAGTAAGAGGGAAAGGGGTAGGTAAACTATTAATGGAAGAAGGAATAAAGCAATCAGAATTGTTGTACGGAAAGATGGCGAATCGGATTTCGGCCCAGTCTTATTTAATTCCTTTTTATCAATATTTTGGTTTCAAAATAGTAGGAGAGGAGTATCTAGAAGACGATATTCCTCACACAGAAATGTTGCGCTGTTAAACAGATTGATCGGTATATATTTTTTAAATTTCTTTTCGGGATTTAGCTCATGGTTTTACACTGTAAGAATTGAGATTTTTGACAATGTTCTGTGCTAATTTTTGACGATTCATTGTGTCGATTAAATTTTTGAGTTGTTTTTTCCAATAATATTAAAATACTATTGCAGGTAAACAGCCTCTTTATTTCCAAGCTCTACAGCAACATGCTCCTGCATAGTAGTTGAAAGAGATAATCCAACTACATCTGCTTTGATTGGGTAGCGCTTGTAGTTTCTGTCAATTAGTACAGCTGTTGTCAACTTTTTCAATTGTTTTTGCATAAAGTATTGTGCGCCATACATCAGTGTTTTTCCAGACTTTAAAACATCATCTACTAATACAACTGTTTGATTTGTGAAATCTACTTCATCCACTTCAATAGGAGTGCCTAAAGGATTGGCTTTATCTAATTGAACGGACACTAATATCACTTCAATTTCTGAGATATTTGCTAATATTTTAGCGATTCTTTCGGCCAACACAAAGCCACGCTTAGCAATCCCAGCAACGATAATATTTTTCTCTGCATGGTTTTGCTCGTAAATTTCCCAAGCCATTCGTTGTATTTTCTGGCTCATTTGTTGTGTGTTTAGTACTAGTGTTTGTGTTGCGCTCATCGAAATCTTTTTGTCAAATATAAGATTCTATCTAATAAGTTGGATAAAGAGCTCTCTTCCTTTTCTTGCTTCAATGGAGTTGTTTGCTATCTCCATTTTTTGAATCCTAAATAAAGGAGAGAATAGTTTTATATATTCTTCTTTTGTACCGCCAAAAGGTGGGTGGTCGTTTTCAAATTCTTCATCAAAAAGAAGTCCAACTAATTTTCCTTTTCGGATAAGTAATTGGTGCATTTTATGCACATACTTATCTCTGAGTTCTGGGTTGATTGCACAAAAGAAAGTTTGCTCTAAAATGAGCTTATAACTTCCTTGATGTTCGAAAAAATTTTCTTGTATTATGTGTTTTTTTGGAAAGTCAGGAACCCTTTCTGAAAACTGTTGTAATGCCATAGGAGCAATATCTAACAAGAAGACATTGTTAAAACCCTTTAGATGTAAATATTCAGCTTCATAAGCATTTCCACATCCAGGGATTAGTATACGGATTTCTTTATTTTCAAGTTGGTCGATATAATTCTTTAATGGGGTAGAAGCATAGCCAATATCCCAGCCTGTTTCTTTGTTTTTGTAACGATTATTCCAAAAATCTTTAGTTAGCTCCATTAACGTTTTTCTAAAAGAACTACATTTTCTACATGAAATGTCTGAGGAAACATATCTACGGGCTGTACTTTTGTAACCTTGTAATGTTCATCCATCAGTGCTAAATCTCTTGCTTGTGTAGCTGGATTACAACTTACATAAACCACTTTTTTTGGAGTAACATCCAAAATTTGTCCAACTACCTTTTTGTGCATTCCATCTCTAGGTGGATCTGTAATAATAACATCAGGATGTCCATTTTCATTAATAAACTGTTCCGTAAAAACTTTTTTCATGTCACCAACATAAAAAGTGCAATTATCAATGTTGTTTTTTTTTGCATTTTCTTTCGCTGCTTTAATAGCTTCAGGAACAGACTCTACACCAACTACTTTTTTTGCTTTTCTAGATACGAATTGGGCAATAGTCCCTGTTCCGGTGTATAGGTCATATACTAGATCATCTTCTGAAATATCAGCAAAATCTCTAGTTACTTTATACAGCTCATAAGCTTGTGCCGAATTTGTTTGGTAAAAAGATTTAGGACCAATTTTAAATTTCAAACCTTCCATTTCTTCATAAATACAATCATTTCCTTTGAAGGTAATTATGTCCAAATCAAAAATGGTTTCATTTCCTTTTGGATTGATGCAGTACAATAGCGAAGTAATTTCTCCAAACTTATTGGCAATGTGATTTAACAAACCTTCTCTTTGCTCCACATTTTCATGAAAAAATTGGAAAAGCGCCATGATTTCTCCTGTGTTACTCATACGAATAATGAGGTTCCGTAAGAATCCTTCTTTTTCAGTAATATCAAAAAACTCAAGCTTATGCTCCAATGCATAATCTCTAGCAGCCTTTCTAATGGCATTAGATGGGTCTGCTTGCAAGTGACACTCGTTTAAATCTATTACTTTATCCCAAAATCCCGCAACACGAAATCCAACACCATTTCTTTCCAAAACCTCTTTTCCTGTTCCTCTTTCTTCTGTTGTAATCCACCTTTTATTTGTAAAGGCGTAGTCCATTTTATTTCTGTATCTGAATTCATCTTTACAACCCAAAATTGGTGAGATAGTAGGGATTTCTATCCCGCCTAATCTTGTCAAAGAATCTTCAACTTCTTTTTGCTTAAAGTATAGCTGGTGCTTATAATCCATAAACTGCCATTTACATCCACCACACAAGCCGAAGTGTTCGCAAACAGCTTCTCTTCTCAAATCGCTGTAAGAATGAAATTTAACAGCTCTTCCTTCCATGAATGACTTCCTTTTTTTATAAACTAATACATCACAAACATCTCCTGGAACAGCTCCCTCAATAAAGACTACCAATCCGTTATCTAATCGAGTAATTGCTTTTCCTTTTGCGCCTGCATCTGCTACAGTGATGTTTTCCAAAAGGATTTTTTTACGCTTTCGTGCCATTCTGCAAAGATAGTTTATCAATAATAATTTGTTTAGGATAATATGTTTCAACTTTTCTATCTTTGCTCCACAAAAAAATACACTATGCGCAAATCTGAAGATTTAATAGCCTTAGAGGATAGATATGGAGCCCATAATTATCACCCTCTTCCAGTAGTCTTAGCTAAAGGAGATGGTGTTTTTGTATGGGATGTTGAAGGGAAAAAGTATTACGATTTTCTATCTGCATATTCTGCAGTAAATCAAGGTCACTGTCATCCAAAAATTATTAATGCTTTAAAGTCACAAGCTGAAAAACTTACTTTAACCTCACGAGCATTTTATAATGATTCTCTAGGTGAATATGAAAGATACATAACAAATTTATTTGGATATGATAAGGTTCTTCCAATGAATACGGGTGTTGAGGGTGGAGAAACAGCGAATAAGTTAGCGCGTAAATGGGGTTATTTGAAAAAAAACATTCAGGAAAATAGAGCTAGAATAATATTTGCTAAAGGTAATTTTTGGGGACGCACCCTTGCTGCAATCTCTAGTTCAGATGATCCAATTTCTTACACTGGTTTTGGACCATATATGCCTGGCTATGATTTAATACCTTATAACGATTTAGATGCACTGGAAAATGAATTAAAGGATCCAAATGTTTGTGCATTCATGGTTGAGCCAATTCAGGGAGAAGCTGGTGTTATTGTTCCGAATGATGGCTATCTTAAAGGCGTTTCAGATTTATGTAAAAAATATAATGTATTATTTATTGCTGATGAAGTCCAAACAGGTATAGGTAGAACAGGTAAAATGTTGGCTTGCGATCATGAAAATGTAAAACCAGATATTTTAATATTGGGTAAAGCACTTTCTGGTGGTGTTTTTCCTGTATCTGCTGTTTTAGCCGATGATCACATTATGATGTGTATAAAACCAGGAGAACATGGTTCCACATTTGGAGGCAATCCTCTTGCTTGTAAAGTTGCAAAAGCTGCATTGGATGTAATTATTGATGAGGAACTTTCCGAAAATGCAAATAGACTTGGAAAAATATTTAGAAAAGAATTAGAATTAATTGAGTCCGATATGATTTCTTTAGTAAGAGGTAAAGGACTTTTGAATGCTATTGTTATTAAACCTAAAAATGGAAAAGAGGCATGGGATGTATGTATAAAGATGCGTGATAATGGACTTTTAGCAAAGCCAACACATGGAGATATTATTCGATTTGCTCCACCTCTTGTAATAACCGAAGACCAATTAATAGAATGTATAAACATAATTAAAACAACATTACTCTCTTTTGATTAATAGCTAAAAAACCTTTATCAAAATTGTCTCTTTTATTTTGTAACTTTGATTTTGTGAAAGATTTATTTAAATACCTACTATCCAGTACCCTTGTAATACTTTTTTTGTTACTTAGTGTAGGTGTTTCTTATTCTACTTTTATTTGTTCAAAAACAGAAAATCAAAAATGTTGTTGTGTTTCAGAAAAAATAACCTGTTGTACTATTGATGTTCCGGTCAACTGTTGTTATGAAAAAATATTAGTAATCCAGTTTGATTTTGAAACTCCAATAGTAAAGATTCAAGATGTTTCTAATTGCTTAACTTTTTTCACCACTAAATTGAGTTCTCAATCTAGTAATTTTAAGCTAATTCAAAAAAATAGTTGGGCTCACGACTTACCTCCTCCTAAAAAAAATTCAAATAAATTATCAATTCTACAAGTTTATCTTTTATAATGTTTGGTCATTCTGTTTTCAAATAGTTTGAACCATAAACAATTATTAATGAAAAGATTATTTTTTAGCCTTTTAGGCATAGCGTTAGTACTATTTTGTAATGCGCAAACACCACAAGATTATATTAAGGGTCAGGTAGTTGATCAAAACAACAATCCATTATTTGGTGCTAACTTGGTGTGGGAAGGGACAACAATTGGAATTATTTCTGATAAAGAA
The DNA here is from genome assembly GCA_902580855.1 of uncultured Bacteroidota bacterium. Classification (GTDB taxonomy): domain Bacteria; phylum Bacteroidota; class Bacteroidia; order Flavobacteriales; family UBA7312; genus UBA7312. Next base: position 22,296 of record CACHMF010000010.1, read on the forward strand.
GGTTTATTTCAAATTAATGCCCCTGATTCATATCCCAGAAAATTAGTTGTTTCATATGTTGGCTTTAAAAGTAAAGTTGTGAAAGTTGACAAATTAAAACATTATCGAATTATTCTTAATGAATCAGTTCAATTGGACGGGATTGATGTGAATTCAAAAATCAATTCTACATCCATTTCTTTAATAAATCCTATTCAAGTTGAAAATATTTCTTCTTGTGAGTTAGAAAAGGCAGCATGTTGTAATCTAGCAGAGAGTTTTGAAACAAATGCTACTGTTGATGTTAATTTTACAGATGCTATTACTGGTGCACGTAAAATTCAAATGCTAGGATTAGATGGCGTTTACACTCAAATTACACAAGAAAATCTTCCTTTGATTAGAGGACTTGGTTCTGCTTATGGTTTGACTTACACTCCAGGAAGTTGGATTAATAAAATACAATTATCAAAAGGTGTTGGTTCAGTTGTAAATGGTTTTTCTAGTATTACAGGACAAATTGATTTAGAATTATATAAACCACAAACAGCATTACCCTTATTCTTAAACGGTTTTGCATCTTCAGAGGGTATGTTCGAAAAAAATGTCATCTTTTCTGAACAAAAAGGAGACTGGATTTCTGCTACTCTTCTATATGCATCAACATCATCAGTTACACATGATAAGAACGATGATGGATTTAGAGATATGCCCAATGGATATTTATTAAGCGCTTTAAATAGATGGAATTATGTTGGTAATGATGATTTTTATGTGTCATTTGGTGTAAAAGCAACTATGGAAGATAAATTAGCTGGTAGTTTTAACTCTGATGATTTTGAAGTAAAATTAAAAAATAATATCGTTGAGTTTTTTAGTAGTACAGGTTGGCTAAGATTATCTGTTCCTGGAAAAAGTATGGCTTTACAAACTAATTTTATGTGGCATGATTTTAATAGCGTATTTAATCAAAAGAACTATGATGCCATGCAAAATAGTGCCTATATCAATTATATTTATCAATCTTTTGTTAATAGTAGAGATCATGTATATAAAACAGGCTTTTCATTTTATGCAGATAAATATGACAAACAAGGTAATATATTAGATTCTACATTCATTGATATTATTAGTGGTGCATATTTAGAATATAGCTATTTAGGTAATCAGAAATACACTGTTGTTGCTGGATTACGCACAGATTATCATGATTTATATGGTGCTTTTTTTACTCCGCGTTTAAACTTTAAATGGAATCCTAGGTCAGATATGGTTGTCAGATTTTCAGGGGGAAGAGGTTTTAGAACATCTCAGCCATTAGTTGAAAACATTGGAGCTTTGGCTTCAAATAGAGAAATTTCGATTGCTTCAAATTTAATGCCTGAAGAAGCAAATAATTTTGGAGGGAATATTTCCAGGACATTTTATCTTTTTGCAAAAGAGGGGAGTATAAATTTAGATGCTTATTATACATTGTTTGAAAATCAAGTAATAGTCAATAGAGAAACTCAAGGAACACTTAGTTTCGATAACCTTGAAGGAAACTCCAATTCTAAGGTTTTACAAATGGATATTAGCTACAATTTAGCAGAAGGGCTTGATTTCAAAGGGAGTTACAAAATGCAAGAGGTTGTAGCTACTTTTGATGGTGAGGAAAAATTCGTTCCTTTTGTACCTAAAGCGAGATGGCTGCTTAATTTTGCTTACCAAACACCTTTTGAAGATTGGAAATTTGATTTGACATTACAGAATATTGGTAGTAGTCGAATCCCTTATCACAATCTTTTAGTAGATAATTCGCAGTTAACAAATGAAGGTGGAGAGTATTGGAGTGAACCTTTTCAAAAGTTAAATACTCAGATTACACATGTGATACGTAATTTTGAGCTTTATGTAGGAGGAGAAAATCTATTAGATTACAGACAGGAGTCTCCAATTTTAGATGCTTCAGACTCAGAAAATTTTGACGCTTCTTTAATTTGGGCACCAACAATGGGTCGTTTTTTCTATTTAGGATTCAGATATAAATTTAAAAAGTAAAAAAATGAAAAATATATTATTAATGGTAATTCTGATGCTGATGGGTTTTGGTTTGTTGGCACAAGAATATCATAAAGCAAAGTTTAAGGTTTGGGGCAATTGCGAAATGTGTCAGACAAAAATTGTAAAAGCTGCAAAATCTGTTGAAGGGGTAAAAAAAGCATATTGGAATATAGCAACTCTTCAGATGAGTGTTAAATTTGATGCTGAGTTAACTTCACTAGAAAAAATTCAAAAAGTTATTGCAGACACAGGTTATGATAATGAAGGATTTAGGTCAGAAGATGAAATATATGAAAACCTACACTTCTGTTGTAAATATGAAAGACCACAAAAATTAAATGAAGAATAAGATAAAAAAGATTATTTCTACATGACAATTCAAGAATGGTTTTAACTAAAAAGAAATAATGAAATTTGGGGTCATTATATATAGCACAGATGCAGAATTAGTGTATAATGCGTTTCGTTTGGCTAACTTTTCCTTAAAAGAAGGAGATCAAGTTAAAGTATTCCTATTAGCTAGTGGGGTTGAGTATGAATCGTTGAATACGCAGAAGTTTAATATTATAGAATTAGCTCAAAACTTACTAGATGAGGGCGGTGAAATACTGGCTTGCGGTACTTGTTTAAACTTGCGCAAACAAGATAGCACAGATTTATGCCCTATATCTAATATGAAAGTTCTATATGAGCTTATAAATGATTGTGATAAAACAGTTACATTTTAATGTTAGTTGCAAAAATCATGATGGGAGTTGTAGCAATCGCTTTATTGATTACTCTGTTATTATGGCTTGAAAAAATGGACAATAAGAGAAATTGAAGCTAAATTGCTTTTAAACTTAAATCTAAGCTCGAAGCAGAGTGGGTAAGCGCGCCAACAGAGATAAAATCTACACCACATTCGGCATGTGCTCTTATAGTTTCCTTTGTAATTCCTCCAGAAGCTTCTATTTCATATTTACCATTTATCAAATTAACAGCGGTGCGTGTGTCTTCATAGCTAAAGTTATCTAGCATAATTCGATGAATATGACCAACAGCTAAAATCTCTTGTACTTCTTTTAAGTTTCTTGCTTCCACTTCAATTTTAAGTGATAATCCTTTACTTTCTTGATAGCTAACTGCTTTCTCAATTGCTTGTTTAATGCCGCCAGCAAAATCAATGTGATTATCTTTAATCATAATCATATCGTAAAGCCCAAAACGGTGGTTTGTTCCGCCACCGATTTTAACTGCCCATTTTTCTAGTAATCGAATGCCAGGAGTTGTTTTTCGTGTATCTAAAACCTTCGCTTTTGTGCCTTCAATAAGTTTATTTATTTCATGCGTTTTAGTGGCTATTCCGCTCATACGTTGCATGCAGTTCAGTACGAGTCTTTCAGCAGTAAGCAAAGAACTAGAAGGTCCTTCAATAGTGAAGGCGATATCACCTATAGTAATAGCATCTCCATCCTTCAAAACAGAGTTCATAACAATTCGTTCATCTACTTTTTGGAAGATTAGTGCTGCTAAATCCATGCCGGCTAAAATTCCATTTTCCTTTACCAAAAGGTGAGCTTTTCCCATAGCATCATCAGGAATACAAGCCAAGGAAGTATGATCGCCATCTTTAACATCTTCGTGCAAAGCACGCTCAATAAATTCATTTAATTCTTCTTGCATTATCGCTATTTTCTATCGAGTAAAATGAGTAATATTGTTGCAAAATACAAAACTTTTCTCGGTGAAAATTTTAGTGTTAGCAATTGGTAAAACTGATGAGCAATGGGTGCAAGAGGCTTTGTTGAAATACAGCAAGCGCTTGCAACATTATATACCTTTTGAATTTGAAGTAATCCTAGATTTGAAAAACACTAAAAATTTATCAGAAGCGCAACAAAAAGAAAAGGAGGGAGCGTTGATTTTGAAAAAGCTCAAACCTACAGATGAAGTTTTTTTGCTAGATGAAAAGGGAAAAGAATATCGTTCGGTAGAATTTGCTAAGTATTTGCAACATCAAATGAATAGCCGTGTGAAAAGATTGGTATTTATTATTGGAGGTCCTTATGGATTTAGTCTTGAATTATACGCCAAAGCAAAAGGGAAATTGGCACTTTCCAAAATGACTTTTTCGCACCAAATGATTCGTCCATTTTTTTTAGAGCAATTATACCGAGCAATGACTATTTTAAAAAACGAACCTTATCATCACGAATAATGAAGATTGTATTTGCTACAAACAACCCGAACAAACTAGCCGAAATTAAACAATTGATGCCTGAAGGAATTGAGATTTTAAACTTGAAAGACATCAATTGCTTAGAGGAGTTGCCTGAAACCTCTGATACATTAGAGGACAATGCAGCGCAAAAGGCTTTTTATGTTTTTGATAATTATGGACACAATTGTTTTGCAGATGATACAGGGCTTGAAATTGATGCTTTAGATGGAAGACCAGGCGTGTATTCTGCTCGTTATGCAGGACCGGAATGTAAGGCTGAAGACAATATTCAGAAGATATTAGGGGAGATGAAAGGAAAGATGAATAGAGGTGCTATCTTCAGAACCATCATTTCGCTAGTAATTGATGGAAACGAGTTTCAGTTTCAAGGAGGGGTAGAAGGACAAATTATTGCGGAAAAATGGGGAGAAATGGGGTTTGGGTACGATCCTATCTTTTTACCAGATGGACACGAAAAAAGCTATGCCCAAATGAGTATAGAAGAAAAAGGCGCCATTAGTCATAGAGGACTAGCTGTTAAAAAACTAATTCAATTCTTAGAGAAGAGAGTTAAATAATACTCTTAATAAGCCTTAATTTATGGGTGTGTGTACGCTCTTCAGAATTGAAGATTCCTTCTTGATCTAATCGATCAATACGCACTTTTCCAGAAGCGTGAATGATGTAGTTGTCCTTAAGGATAATACCCACATGGATAATTTTCCCTTCTGCATTATCGAAAAAAGCTAAATCGCCAGCTTCGCTTTCTTCAATAAAACTCAGTGTTGTTCCCACTTCTGCTTGTTGGTAAGCATCTCTGGGAAGTTCTACTCCTTGTAGGCGATAAACCATTTGTGTAAATCCAGAGCAATCAATGCCTAAAGGATTGCGTCCTCCCCATAAATAGGGGGCATTAAGATACATCATAGCGTTATTCACTAATGCTGATTTTTCAGTAAACCCTTTTGAAGTGTGTCCTTCTAATTGAAAAGTTTTTTTTCCAATTTTTAAAGAACCATCTTGAAAATATGGAAGTGTGCTTCCAATTACAATAGGTTGTAATTGCTCACCTTTTACTATATCTAGTAAATCGGTGGTAAGGGTGGGTATTTGCTGATCTAGTTCGGTGTAGGTGGTTTTGTCAATTTCTTCCCATTGCTTGTTACAAATCCAACCTTCATATTTATCATGCGATAGTCGGATTTTACTCCACTTTTTACGTATCTCCAATACTTTGAAATGCTCACCAAACAAAACTTGATTAATCATTTCGGAAGCATCGGCTGCTTCGGCACGCATGGGTGTAATGGCTAATTGTGCTATTCCGTATCGCATCTATGCAAATCTAACAAAGAAAAAGCCCACCGAAAAGATGGGCTTTTAATATATATTAACAATAGATGTTAGATAAGTTCGATAACCATGGCAGAAGCACCACCTCCTCCGTTGCAGATTCCAGCAGCACCAATTTTACCATTATTTTGTTTTAATACATTGATTAATGTTACAATGATACGAGCTCCAGAACAACCTAGTGGGTGACCTAATGAAACAGCTCCACCATTTACATTTACTTTATTAGGTTCTAAGCCTAATTTCTCGATATTTGCTAATCCAACTACAGAGAACGCTTCGTTTAATTCGAAGAAATCTACATCAGCAGTTGTGATACCTGCTTTATCTAAAGCTACAGGAACAGCCTTAGCAGGAGCAGTAGTAAACCATTTTGGCTCTTGAGCAGCATCAGCGTAGCTTTTCACTTTTGCTAAAGGAGTTAATCCTAGCTTAGTAGCTTTTTCAGCACTCATTAAAACTAAGGCAGCAGCACCATCATTTAAGGTAGAAGCGTTTGCTGCAGTAACCGTTCCGTCCTTTTGGAATACAGGGCGTAAAGCAGGTATTTTTTCCATTTTCACATTCTTGTACTCTTCATCTTCAGAAACTACTAATACATCACCTCTTCTTTGAGGAACTTCTACAGGAACTACTTCGTCAGCGAATTTTCCTGCTTCCCAAGCAGCCGCACTTCTGTTGTACGATTCGATAGCAAAAGCATCTTGTTGTTCACGGCTAAAGTTCATTTCACTTGCACAAACCTCTGCACAATTACCCATGTGTACTTTATTGTAAACATCTGTTAAGCCATCTTTTACTAATCCATCAATTAGCTTCATATCGCCTAGCTTTTGCCCGTTTCTACCATTACCTAAGTAGTGAGGAACAACTGACATATTTTCCATACCTCCAGCAATTACAACATCATTATCACCACACATGATGCTTTGTGCTGCTATCATTATTGACTTCATTCCTGATGAACAAACTTTATTGATAGTAGTACAAGGAACATTTTGAGATAAACCAGCAAACATAGCTGCCTGGCGAGCGGGCGCCTGTCCTAAGTTGGCTTGTAATACATTTCCCATATATACTTCGTTCACTTCTTCTGGTTTAATACCTGCTATTTCAACAGCTCCTTTAATAGCAGCTGCACCTAACTGAGTAGCAGACAAAGAAGATAATGCGCCTCCAAAGCTTCCTATTGGTGTTCTTACAGCAGACACGATAACTACTTCCTTCATTGAATTTTGAATTAAATTTAACTCTTCTTTTTTGCAACTGTGAAGTTAGTAAAATTGAGGAAATTATGGAAAATAAATACTGTTGAAAAGAAGGATAATACTTTCAATAAGCTACTTATTCCTTGTTTCTATTTTTTGGTATTTTCGTTGAAGACAATTCAGCCAATGATTTTTTCTAAAATTCGAAACCATCACTCTTTTTTACAAAAAGCCTTATTATTTCTTTTAACAACAGTTCTTATTGTTTTGCTTTTCCCCAAAACAGGATCGTTTAAATATGAGTTTCAAAAAGGAACTCCTTGGAAACATGAAACTTTAATGGCACCTTATGATTTTCCAATTTTAAAATCTGATGAAGATATAAGTAAGGAGCGAGCTGAAATCAAAGAAAATCACAAAGCTACCCTGGTAATAGACCCTTTTTTATTTGAGTTGAAAGCAGAAGAGTTTATTAATGATTTTGAAGAAAAATGGGCTATTGATAAGCAAGTAAAAAAGGACAATAAATTCACTTTTTTCAATCTATTTAAAGAGAAAAAAATCAGCATTAGATCTAAAAAAGCAACACTTGCTAACTATGGATTACAAGTGCTGGAAAATGTTTATGAAAAAGGTATTATTCAGCTAACTGATGAATTAGAACTTAAATCTGAAGATGAAGAAGTTTTACTGAAACGAGATAACATTGCAAAAAAAATAGAATTAGGCGATTTGTACACCATACAAACGGCCTCTAATCATATTCATTCACTTAGTAAATTATCAGATCAAGAAAGTAATTTTTTAACTCCATTATTGTTGGATGCTTTAGAGCAAAATGTCTTCTTTGATCAGTCTGCAACAGAAAAAATGTTACAACAAGAGCTAGACAATCTATCTACAGCAAGAGGGATGGTACAGCAAGGACAAGTCATTATTTCCCAAGGAGAGTTAATTACAGACGAAAAATATTTAGCATTGACTTCGTACAAGCAAAACTTCGAAGGGCAAAACTGGAAAGATGGCTCTGGAAATTGGTTTTTGATAGGTCAATTGTTATTAGTATTTGTAGCCTTGTTAATTTTCTACCTCTTTTTACAACAATTCAGACCAGATGTATTAGCAGATAATACTAAGATTACATTCTTATTATCTATGATACTTTTAATGGTGCTTATGGGATCTTTAACGGTAGCTATTTCTACCAAACTCTTGTATCTCATGCCATTTTGTTTATTACCTATAATACTTAAGGCATTTTTTGATACACGATTAGCCTTGTTTACACATCTAATAGCTATTGTTATTATTGGTTTTTTAGTACCTAACTCATTCGAGTTTTTGTATTTACAACTGATGGCTGGTATTGTGTCTATCTTATCCGTTTTACAAATGTATAAGCGTGCTCAGTTATTTACCTCTGCTGCTAAAATTATAGCCATTTATTTTGCTTCTTATTTTGCGATGGCTTTGACACAAGAGGGAAGTGTTGATAATATTAAATGGATGAATTTTGTTTTATTTGCAGGTAATGGAGCACTTACGCTTTTTGCTTATCCAATGATTTTTGCTTTTGAAAAAACATTTTCTTTAGTTTCAGATGTATCACTTTTAGAACTTTCAGATACGAACAGTCCATTATTAAGAGAGTTAGCACAAAAAGCTCCAGGAACTTTTCACCATTCAATGCAGGTTGCTAATTTAGCAGAAGAAGGGATATTAGAGATTGGGGGAAATGCTCTTTTGGTAAGAGCGGGAGCTCTATATCATGATCTTGGTAAAATGAAAAATCCTCAGTTTTTCATAGAAAATCAAAACACTGGAATCAACCCTCATGATGAACTTTCATTTGAAGAGAGTGCACAAATTATTATTGAGCATGTCAAAAATGGAATAGCTATTGCCAAAGCATATAATTTACCTGATGAATTAATAGATTTTATTAGAACTCATCACGGAACAAGTATGGTGCAGTATTTTTACAAGCAGTATGTAGCAAGTTTTCCTGATGAGATTGAGGTTTCAGAAAAGTTTACTTATCCTGGACCTAAACCTTATTCAAGGGAGACTGCTGTATTGATGATGGCAGATGGTGTTGAAGCTGCAGCTCGTTCACTACAACAGCCAACAGCAGAAAGTATAGATCATTTAGTTGAGGGTATCATCAATAAACAAATAGACGAGGAACAGTTTGTGAATGCAGATATTACGCTTAAAGCCATTACTCAAATCAAGAAATTGTTTAAGAAGAAATTACAAAGTATACACCATGTTCGTGTAGCGTATTAAAATTAAAGCTCACATTTGCGGGCTTTAATTTATGTCTAGTTTTGGTCCTTTAACTCTTCAACCTAGGGTCTAATGCATCTCTTAATCCTTCTCCAATAAGGTTGTAAATGGTAATCGTTATAAAAATGGCAAATCCTGGGAACATTACCAACCACCAAGCTTCAAATTCCTGACGACCTAAGTTCAATAAAGAACCCCAAGTAACCATATCGTCTGGCACACCAATACCTAAGAATGAAAGAGAACTTTCAATCAAGATTGCTGAAGCAATACCAAAGGCTATAGAAACGAATACTGGAGCTAATGCATTTGGTAAAGCGTGCTTCACAATAGCTCTAAAATTAGAGTATCCTAATGATTTAGCGGCTTGTACAAACTCTAATTCTCTTAAGCGTAAAAATTCCGCTCTCGTAAAACGTGCTATACCTGTCCAAGAAGTTAAACCAATAATAGTCATAATTAACCATATGCTTCTAGTGAAAATAGCTGATATAGTAATGATTAAAATTAATCTTGGAATAGAATTTAGTAATTCAATTCCTCTAGAAACAAAAGTGTCAATAGGTACACTTATTTCATCTTTGAGTTTTCCAATCATTAAGAATCGACTAATAAATCTTAATCCGACAATAATAACTGTAATTAGTAATAAACTCAACAAGAGCTCCCAAGATCCACTTGATCCGTTTTCGAAGGCATTTGAAATAGTGTATTTACGTACTCCAAAGCCATAAAATAAACCAAGAAAAACACCGAGGATTGTTAAGTAATACTTAATTCTTGGCATACGTAAGTTTCTGTCTCCAAAGAAGCCAGCAATAGCCCCTAAAAATACACCTATGATGCTTGCAATTCCCATCGCTATAACACCTACCAATAAAGAAATTCTTGTTCCATGTATTAATCCAGAAGCAAGGTCTCTACCAATATTATCGGTTCCCATAAAATGTCGCAATCTTCTTGGAGCTTCTACTATTTCGTTATTAAAATTTTTGATACGCTGTTCACCAAAAGGCGAAACATATTCTCTGTTGTAACGATCTCCTTTGTCAGGAGAGTAAGGAATAGGAGCCCATACAACGCTTTCTAAATCTAATTGTCTCCAATCTGTAATATCGTACTGTAACTCCTCTGTCTTTCCTGTTTCTAAATCTGTAAATGATTTACGAACGGTAGGGTCTGTTAAAGTAGCGAATGCAGGATAAACACTTTCTCCTTTATACTTGGCATATAATGGTTGGTCGTTTGCTATAAATGGAGCAAAAACGGCAATTAAAATCAATGTAATCAATATATATAGAGAATACAGTGCTGGCTTGTTTTTCTTAAACTGATTCCAAGCGTACTTTTTAAAAGAAAAATTATTCTGCTCCATGTTTTATTTATATGAAATTCTTGGGTCTACAACTGCGTATAGAATATCTGAGATAAGGTATCCAATCATCGTTAAGAAACCAATGATGGTAAATACTGCAATAATCATTGGGTAATCTGAATTCAGGATAGAATTATAAATTTCGAATCCCAATCCAGGAATTGTAAAAATTGTTTCAATAATGATAGAACCACCAACAGCTAATGGGAAAATATTTGCAAAGACTGTAATAATAGGTAGTAATGAGTTTCTCAAGGCATGTTTCATAACTACTGTTCCTTCACCTAAACCTTTTGCCCTTGCAGTACGAATGTAATCTTGTCCAAATACATCAATAACTCCTACGCGCATAATTCTACTTAAAAAGGCGAAAGAGCTATAAACATAAGTAACTAACGGCAATATAAAGAATGGTGCTCTATGTTTTAGTTTATCCCAATTACTCCATTCAGGGTCAAATAGTGTAGCATCTTGAATGCCTGAAACAGGAAACCATCTTAACATATCTGGATTTGCAAAGGTGTACAACAACAAAACGCCGATAAAGAAACTAGGCATTGAGTATAGGATAAATACAATAATAGAAGATATTCTATCGAAAGTAGAGTCTTTTCTGTAAGCTGAGTAAATACCTAGTGGAATACTAATTAAATAAGCCAATAACACCGAGATAATTGTGAATGTAAAAGAAATCCAAACACGACTCCAAATCTTTTCGCTAATTGGTTGACTATCAATATATGAAAAGCCAAAATCTCCTCTTATCACTCCGTGTCTATCCTTACCATTTCCAAACAACCAAAAGTGATACTGATTACCTAATCCATACCAGATAATAGTTGGAATATAAGTTTTCCATCTTTCTTCATTCTCTAACATGAATTGGTATTTCTCTTTAGCATTTGTAAAGACAGGCTTTATTTCTCCGAAAAATGGATATGTAGTATAGAGTTTATTTAAACTTTCCCATTTTGCATTTAAAACTGCAGGGCTTGCAGTTTCCATCATTGCACTAATATCAAAACTGGATTGTGTAATAACATCGTTTATTTCGTTTTTACTGTAAAGTGGCTTTCCGTTTTCATCCTTGAGGTTTATATGAATTTCATCCATATTTAATGAGGAATGAGCTAATTGAACTTCTGCTAACTGATGGAAATAATTAGAAACATTGTCCCAATTTCCATATTGATGCGATAACTCGCTTAATGTAGCAGCGTGTGCTTTATCTTCTACACGATACAGGGTGTCGCAATCACTCTTAGAGCCAAAGCTGAAATAGAAAACAGGTAAATCTAACCCTAGTTTTTTTCGCAGTTCTTGTTTAACTTTTTTAGTAGCATTAGATTGTTCGTTTGCAGCCCCTTCCTTATCTGCAGAGTTTGATAACTTTTCTACAGGATCTCCTGGAGCATTGATGTTAATAACAAATGCTAATAGCGAAATAGCTATCAACATAGGGATGAAAATGAGAATTCTTTTTACAATATATTTTAACATATCTCAATCATTAAGGCATAGGAGCCATGTTTTTGTATTCTTCTTTTAGTAGAAAGTTATTTATGATAAAACCTGGTTTCTCATAGAAGAAATCAGTGTTGTCAAATCTCTTATGTGCTACCAATTTTCTTTTCGGACTATACATAAATACATATGGTTGGTCTTCATAGATTTTAGCTTGTAGTGCAAAAATTGCATTGCGGTGCTCTTCTGGGTCAATGGCTTTGTTTGCAGCATTAATTAAAGAGTCACTTTCTGCATCTCCAAATCCACAGAAATTAGAGCCTTTGTTTGCCCAAGAAGATGTGTGCCAAAGTTGATATGGGTTCGAATAAGAAGCAGAACCTCCCCAGCCACCAAGCATCATATCAAAATCATGTTCTTGTGCATTTTTATAAAACAAAGTAAAATCCATCGGTGTTGGGATAGCTTCTACTCCTGCACGCCACATACTTTCTTTGATCATTAACGCCATTTCCTTAGACGATGCAGAGCTCATGTAACTCAATTGAAAAGAGAGTTGAAGCTTTTCTCCGTTCACCATTTTGTCTCGGATATTATCTCCATCACTATCTGTCCAACCTGCCTCGTCAAGAAGTAATTTTGCTTTGTCTATATCTAGGGGAATTAACTCCAATGTATCATTATAATTCTTTTTTAGGTTTGATAGATTAGAAACCTGGCGAGAACCCTCTCCATGTAAAAGAACTTCAACAATTTCATCTACAGGGGTTAAGTAAGCCATTGCTCTGCGTACAGTTACATCATCAAAAAAAGCCTTTCTCTTAATCCCGTCAGGACGCATGTTCATACCTAAGTAGTAAAAAGAATATTGGTTCATGAAGGCAGAATGGTAAGCATCATTAAAATAGTCGTGCTTTTGAAGTTTAAATAATTTAGACGTTCCAATTCTGTTCGTCACGTCTAATTCTTGACTTTTTAATGAAAGGAATACAGCTGCATCATCTGTTATGATTTTAAAGATAATTTCTTTGGGATTGTTTTGATTATAGATAGAACTATCTGATTCTCCCCACCAATTATCTTTTTTTGCAATAGTAATATAAGAACCTGTTTCCCATTCTGTTACCTGGTAAGGACCTAAGCCAACCAAGTTTTCCGGTTTGTAACGATTGTCTCCATGGTTAAAAGCATTAAACCACTCCGACCATGATTCTTTTTCTTTGAATGTAGTTGCATGAATATCTTCAAAACTTAGGTCATCTAATACTCCGTCTGGATCCCAATGTGCTTTTTGTTGGATCCAAATTTCAGAATATATAGTAGAGTTTGACACATGCTTATCCCAAGCTATCATAGTAAACTTTCTTGGGTTTTCTGGATATAATTCTACAGACTTGATTACAGATGTATAATTTCCTCTAATTTGTGCATTATCTGTTAATGGACACAACTGTAATTTAGTTGTAAATAAAACATCTTCTGCTGTTATGAGTGTACCATCGTCCCATCTAATATCTTCTCTTAACTCAAAAGTATAGCGTAATCCATCTTCTGAAATTTCTGCTAGGTTTTTAGCTAGTGAAGGATAATACTCTAAGCTTTCTAAATCAAGTTTTACCAAAGATTTTTGGGTGTAGTTAAAGATAAAAGAACGCATTACAGAGTTGTCATTAAAGGGATGTAGTCCATCTGGGTTCGATAGAATGTGACTCACCACAATGTTTTTAGAAAGGTCTCTTTTTTCTACGCAAGACGCTAAAACTGAAACGATTGCTAAAAGCCCTAAAATTCGTTTGAACATAATCTTAATTTTTGAACTCATGCAAAGATAATATTCCACTTGATTTATGAAAGAAATACAGCATTAAAGTATGTAGAAATTATGCATGTATTTTGTTTGCAGAATAATTGTTTTGATATAAATTTGCCCCCTCGTTCTTTTGGAGAGGTGCCGGAGTGGCCGAACGGGGCTCCCTGCTAAGGAGTTGTACCTTTACGGGTACCGGGGGTTCGAATCCCTTCCTCTCCGCATTTTTGAAATTGAGTTTGGCTGTGAACTAAAAATGTTTAGTTTTGCAGCCATTTTCGGGGTGTAGCGTAGCCCGGTTATCGCGCCTGCTTTGGGAGCAGGAGGTCGCAGGTTCGAATCCTGCCACCCCGACAAACATTTCACTCTAATTTTTAAGAGACTCTAATCAGAGTCTCTTTTTATTTGCCTGATTTTCAGTATTTTATTGGATAAAGAGATTTAAATCTTATAACATTTATATATCAATTCTATATATAGGCTTTATCAGATTTTTATCAGATTTATATAGTGTTAATTATCAAATAGTTATCACATAATATTATGTTTATCCTTAGAAAATTAGTTAATAATTGACTCCCGAATTACTCCCGAATTAATGAGTGATAACATTACTATCATAACACAACTAAGAAAATCAAAAAAGATGGACGGAAAATCCATGATTTATATAAGAGTTACTTATAAAAAGAAAAGATTTGAATTTTCAACAAATCAACAAATCGAAACCAGTAGCTGGGATCCAATTAATAAAGTTGTAATTGATAACCACAAAGTAAACCTAAACATTTCTAGATCTATCAGTAAAGTATATACATCAATTGCTGAACTAGAATCAGAAGAAGAGTTTTTTACAAACGACCAATTAAAAAATAGAATATTAGGCATAACAAAGTCCGTTTCTCTTTTGGGTATTATTGAAACCCATAATAATGAAATGAATGATCTAATTCCTAAAAAGTATTCCCAAGGAACTTTAAAGAATTACAAAGTTATGTTTAATCACATAAAGAATTTTTTGGCTGACAATAACCTTAAAGACATAGAACTTAAATACGTCAATCAAAAATGGATCAAATCATTTGAATTCTATTTACTTAAACATACTCAATGCACCAACAACGGGGCAATTAAGTATTTACAAATGCTGAAAAAAATCATTAACATTTCATATATAAATGGTCAGCTTAAAAAAAATCCATTTGAAGGAATAAAATTCACCAAAAAACCCTTTCAGAGAGGTTATTTAAACATACATGAGCTTAACAAAATTGAAAAAATTAAATTATCAGACTCACTTGATAGAATAAGAGATTTATTTGTTTTTAGCTGTTATACGGGTCTCAGTTATATAGATGTAACTAATCTCAAAGAAGATGATATTATAATAGGGGAGGATGGTTTAAAATGGATAATTATTAAAAGAGGTAAGACACAAACATTATGTAAAATTCCGTTATTAAATAAAGCTGAATCAATAATTGAAAAACATCTAGGTAACTATCCTGAAAGAGTTTTTAAAAAAATCAGCAATCAAAAGTTAAATCAATACCTTAAAGAAATCGCACAAAAATGCAATATTGAAAAAAATATCACTTTTCATTTAGCTCGACATACATTTGCTACAACCATAACTCTTAATAATAATGTTCCAATTGAAACCGTCAGCAAGGTCTTAGGGCATAAAAAAATTGCAACTACACAGATTTACGCAAAAATTCTAGATAAAAAAATCAGTTCGGATATTAGAAAATTAGAACTGTAAAGGGTTATTAAATATTATTAAATTGCGATTGATTAGATTCTCTTCAAATGATTAAAGACAATATTTTTAAGTGTATAGGTTTCGTTGAGTTCAATCAAGAAAATATTGATGATTTCAAATCATCGGGCTTTTCTATTGTAAAACCTGATGTTCAATTGTCCAACTTTCTAGAATCAACCTATCACTCTGAGTATATCAATATTATGTTTGGAGATGAATGTCAACATTTAAACAAAAGCATAAATACTAGCATACATCTAAATCATCTCAAAAAAGATGTTTTATTGAACAAGCTTGATTTATATATTTTTAAAAGCAATCTTAATTCGTTTACCGCTGTGTATTCGATAGATTATGTTTTAGATGTTGATGATCTAGCATTATTTTCTGATCTTTCTTTTAATTTAAAAGGACATTCTACTGAGATAACAGTAAATGACAAAAATTATACATTAATAGATTTCATTTCTAAAAACCTGTTTAATGGAATTATTTTAAATGATATCAACTCCGATTTAGCTCAATTTTCAGGTAATAAATTCAAACATTATGCCATATTAGATTTTGAGAAAATTGATTTTGACCTGGATAACTTATTATTTGAATTAGGAACAAATTCAAAAGTTGGCTCTATTTCTTCCAAGAGTTTAGATTCTCCCTCTGAAAAATATTTTAATCAAATATTAGAAAATAAATTATCTTGTTTCAATAATTACTCAGGTCTTTCATTAAATGATTCTTTTGTTGTAATTGGAAAAAATAATTATGCAAGAGAAAATAAATATTCTCATTCAACATGGGATGAAATTTATTTTAAAATATTTATTTTCAATCAATTTATAAAATCAACTTTACAGATTATTTCAAATTCCTTTTCCAAGGAACCAGTGAAATCTCGAAATACATTTGATAAATTCTTTAATACATATTTTTTCAATAAAATTTCATTTAATTTTTTACCAAATGAAATTTATAAAACCATTTATACATCTCTTGATATTGATGATGATATTGTTTTTTTAAGAGATAAATTAAATACATTATCTAATCAGCTTAACGAAACCCAACAAAAACAACAAGAATTTCTATTATTATGTCTATCTATATTAGCTGCACTTGAAATCCCACTACATATCGAGGGTATTAGAAATATTATTGGAATCAATAATTATGTCATTTATAATTCAATTATATATCCTTTAATTTTTATTACTCTTTTAGCGATTTTCATCATTAAATATTTAAGAAGGAAAAATTCTAAATAATGATAAAGCGTTTAGTCCATAATGTTGTTTCATATTTTGTTGGAATGTTTTTTATTTCAATGATTTTTTCTGTAATTGGATTTTTTGCTGACTTATTCAGTGGAAATGATGATCAGAAAAAGGCCATTGACAAACAAGAAAAAAATGTTGTCAGTTCAGCCTCTCTTTTTAAAAAATACAACTCCTGGTACGATAATCTAAGTACAAATAAAGGATATGATGGTACGTTTACAGTGAGGCAAAGTGATTATTACCAGTCGAAGTATTACAGAAATAATGATGGTTCTAATGTAAATACTTACACAGCATTTTACTCTAACTTAATAGGAAATGATATTGAAAAATTGGATTTAGTTTTAGACGAATTAGAAAGAATAGCTCTTAAAAACAATCTAACTAGACATCAATTTGCTAACGTTATAGTATCATTTGTACAGGATATACCTTATTCTTTATTGATTCCACAAGACTGTCAATCATCATACTATTCTTCTGAAATTGTAAAAGATTTAATTGATCAAGGTTTTAAGTGCCATGGTAATGAGGTGGGAGGGTTATATAGTCCAGTTGAGTTTATTAAGAATTTTCATGGTGACTGCGACACAAGAACTCTTTTTTTGTGGAGTGTTCTTTCTTATTTTAACTACGATGTTGTTATTCTCAATAGTGAATTTTATGGTCATTCTATTTTGGGCTTGAATCAGGCTGCATCAGGTAAATATAAAACCATCTATGGAAAGCGATATTATGCATGGGAAACAACAGCTAAAGGCTACAAACTAGGAATGATTCCAGCGGACTGCTCTAACATGTATTACTGGGAGGTAGCCATGCCATCAATTAAAAACAATTAATATTATATATTTTATTATGAATCAATCAGTATTTTTTTATTCACTCATAGAGATTGGAATATCATTAGTTTTAGGTTTAATTTTACTTTACACCACTTTTCGAATAATAGATAAGTTTATAAGAAGAAAATATAATATTGAACTCAACAATGTAGCATATTCTATTTTTACTTCTGCAGTTTTATTTTCCGTTGCATATCTTGTTAGTGGAATTAAGTCACCTATTTTAAACTCTTTGAGATTATTACAAGATCAAGTAGGGTATGATGGAGTTCTAATCATAGATGTGCTGAAATATAGCTCATTGTTTCTATTGGTTATTATAATTGCTATTGCAATGGTTAATTTTATCTCAATTTCTTTATTCACCTTAATGACAAAGGATATTAAAGAATTTGAAGAAATCAAAAACAATAA
Organism: uncultured Bacteroidota bacterium; assembly: GCA_902580855.1. Classification (GTDB taxonomy): domain Bacteria; phylum Bacteroidota; class Bacteroidia; order Flavobacteriales; family UBA7312; genus UBA7312. Next base: position 40,318 of record CACHMF010000010.1, read on the forward strand.
TATAGCTGTAAGTATTATTACTGCTGTTGTAATAATTTCAATTTCAATTCTTGTTAAGGATAGTCTATACTTGTTATTAGAATCTTTTGTTCCTTATCCAGAAGTTAGAAGTTTTCTTTAGGAAATAGCACCACGTTCTATCACAGTCTTTACAAATTCTTCAGAAGGATTAAAATTTGCTATTGCACTAGAAACCGATTCTTCGTCCAGTCCAAGTAAAGGCTGCACAGATTTTAACTCATGTTGAGTGTCAAAATTGGGAAATTGATAATAACCCTCTCTGTAGGTGAATATCCATTTTATTTTTGCAGAACTATTCCAGCTTTCTGTAGCTTCACCATTGTCATCATAGTTAGAAAAATAGTCGCTAATATTATAATCAGAGTAGGCAACAGAAGCTTCATCTAATCCATCGATTATAATTACGAGGTTCCCCGTAGTATTCTTTCGGGTTGGAAAGAAGCATTCATCGATAAGGGTATGCAAAAGCATGATAACATCTGTATATTTACTTGGTAGCTTAGTAATTTTCTTTTGTAATTCCTCATCCTCAGTACTCCATAACTGCATCTTTTTACCTTGAAGGATTAAATGATATATGATAGCATGTAAATTATTAGCTAATCCGCTGCCGCAAAAATGATAAAGAACAGGAATATTCTCATCAGATAACTTAGAAATAACATCAGCAATTAATGCTCCTTTACCCATACCGGCCTGAGAAAATATTGGCAATATATTTTTATCATTATCACTTGACGACCAGTCGATGATGTCTCGACTTTCCTTATCCCTTCCTACAAAACATTCATTATAATATTCAATTCTATTTCTATGATCAAATACTTGTCCGGCTCCACCCTTTAAGAGATTACGCATAGGATCAAAAAGTACATCAAAATGATTGCTTTCTTTTTGTTGTTCTATATCACCATGAAAAGTGCTAATAAGCTCTGGAGTAGATTTATTATTATATAAACCTTGGAATATATAAGGAAGGCCATCAGCATTTCCTTTTTGTACAAATGGATGTAAATCTATTTCCTTTTCTTCTACTATAAAATAATATTTACCGTCCTTTTCCTTAAGTACTGTATTGCCATAGAGTTCATTTGCTTGTGAGCAAAATTGATTTAGGGTTTTAATACCTTTTTGTAGATCATTAACATACTGTGATTTAACAGATATCAATTCATGTACATATTTATTTCTAAGGGTAATGAATCTTTCTATTAGAGATTGTTTGCCTTTTTCATGTTCAACACATTTAGACCATTTGGAACCGGGCTCACAACATATCTGCCAAATAGTTTTCCAATTAGTATCTGATGGTAATATTTCACGTAAGTTTTCCAAGATTTGTTTCATCAGTAATGCATCTTCATCAGTGTCTCCTTCTTGTAGACGCTTAGAAAGTTGTATTACTGCACCCAAACGCAAGATTAGTGTACAGGCACCAAGACCTGACATAAATAGGTTGTTTAGCTCAGTAGGATTCTTACGCACTATTAAATCAAGTTCTTCTAGATTTATGTTTTCTAAAGCTAGAGATTCATATTGATTAAAAAATCTGTCTACATAGTTGCTGATTGGTTTTGGCAAAAAACTCATACTTGTAGTGATTTATGTTGATATTCTAAATTGGTATCACGTCTTCCAATTGAGAAAAACACTCGTGAACTTTCATTAATCTCTTTTGGGAAATTATATAGTGGATCTATTTCATCTTGTTCAAAAGGAACTTCTTTTGTTTTTAGAAATGGATGTAGAATTGAAAATGCTTCATGTACAAATTCAGTAGAAAACTTATATTTATCAGCAAATCTTCTAGCTAAAACAAGTTTTTCTGTGTTTAGTTCATCAACTAATTTAGTTGTAATAGCATGTAATTCTTTATATGCTTCACTTTCATCAGCAACATCTTTATTTGGCCCTTTAAATCTTAGATAATTATTAAATGATTCTTCCCATTCTTTTTCTTTAGGAAGATATGCGTCACTGTCAATTGTATAGCTATTGTTAAAGAATTTATCTAGAAAAGGATAATGATTCCCAAAAGTAACTAATAGTATATTGTTTTCGTAAAATAGGTCTTTTAGATGCAATAAATGGTCTGAATTAAAAAGATTGATGTGAATATTATGAAGTATAACAACTATTTTCTCTGTGCATTTTTTACTAAGTTGAATTAAAGCTTTTCTTGGGTCTTTACTAAAGGAGTCACTATTGCTCTGTTTTGCAAGTTTTTTTACTAATCTTTTTAATAAAAAGTCATCCGTTACATTTACACCATGAGAATCTAAACTATAGAATACTTTTAGATATTTACTCTCATCTAGATGATTAATTAAGTTAGCATACTCAGAAAGCAAATTGTGATTAGGTCTAGCCCAAACAGACATTGAACCCTTACTGTTAGAATTAATAAAACTATCTACACTTTCTAATACTTTATCATTATTAGTATTCTGCAGAACAAGTTTTAGCTGATCCTCATCATATTTATCTGAAAGTTCATACTGGATATCTTTAGTTAATTCTCCAAAATCATGAGATTTGTCAAATAATTGCCATTGATTTTCCTCAATTGACCAGTCATCATTAAAGAAAATAATATCATCCGATTTAGAAAGGAAATGATAAGATGGTTCTTTATTTAATGAGAATAAATCAAGATCTATAATTTGTGTTAGAATATTTCCAATATGATCTGCTTCTTCATGATTTCTAGAAGCTGGAAGAATAAAGAACCCATGCATTACAGCATTTCTAAGTTTCGATAATCTATTTATATCTTGATTTAAAACTCCTTCTTTCCAAAAAAGCGAATGAATCTTTTTTGAAAAATCATCATCTAATTCTTTTACCATGTTAGCAGCCCACCTGTAAAGAGGTCCAGCATTATAAGTATGAGATTTGGAAGTAAAAAGCTGTAGAATGAAGTCATTAAAAACCTGCTTTTGTTTTGGTTGAGACAGATATGCTGAAATTCCAATAGCAGCTATTTGAAGTAGTATTTCCTCACTTAAGGATACTAATTCGTCTGCAGCATATGACTCATCTTCATTTAATACATCATTTATCCTCTTCGTTATAGAAAGAGGTAGCTTTTTACTGCCTTGAAATTTTTCTAATATTAATTTTTTCATATTTTGAAAATTATTTATGTATTAGAAAGTAGTTAAACTCTATTTATTATTTGTTCTGAATTTGAAAGAGAATCAATAAAGCTTTTTAACACATTTATCTTATCATAGAAAGTTGCCATAAGAAGGTTGTTATTTAGTTTAATGTTGTCATTTTTTATTATCCAGGCAAGACCATTAGAAAATTTAGACTCATCAATTCTAAATCTGTTTAAATTATAAAACTTGATAGCTTCATTAAAATTTAAGTTTTGAAAGACTAAAAGAGAAAAATCAAAAAAGTCCTGTCTGTTTAAATCTTGAGATTTTTCATAAATTAAAGAAAGTAATTCTTTACATGCTGATAATTGCCCATTTTTAAAGTGATAATTATAGGTCATAATTAATACAACACATAACTTTTTTAAATTTAAAGACCTTATAGAATAATCCTCTATCTCACTATTAATTTTTAAACATAAATTCATTGTTTCTGTAAAAAGATCAGAATAATTCCTAAACGCATTAATTGATTGAATATAAAAATTAACAAGATTTGAGGTATTTCTATCAAGGATTTCTTTATCACCTAAGCTAATTTCTGTTAGATTACTAATGGATTGTTGTAATAGTCTTCTTTCCTTAATTAAAATTTGCTCTGGCGCATTTATCTTTAGTAAACGTTTTAGTCTATTACTTCGGATTAAAATACGTCTATATGTGTCATTTAAATAATTTGCAACTACATAAACATTTGAATCATGTTCCTTTATCATTGGCCTCAGTCTTGGTGAAACAACTGGAATGATATTGAAATTATATGAATCTATTTGATCAATTAACTCTTTTGGTAAATCAATACTATTAGTAGTTGTTAAAGATTTAAACAATTCAGCACCTGTTTTTGCAATAAGATTGTCTTTATCATTGGTATCTAAATATTTATATTCTGTTGGAATGCTATTTAATGCACTCATATACTCTTCCAATGTAAGAATATCCATAACTTTTAAAGGATTTTCTTGGATATCTACGGCTTTACCAGGTTGTATTACTAAATAACACTCACAGTTGATAATTTTTTTCAAATCAGATACTTTAATCTTCAAAAAAGATGCAATTTCATTTAACAAAGAGGAGGATTTATCAATAAATACTGGTAATTCTGTACTAATGTGTCCAATTCTATTTATTTCATTATCATATATAATTTTAAAATCGCTATTCATAATTGAGTTATTATATGTCAACGATATTGTTCCAAATATCTTTTCACAGAATAATCCATCTTCACAAACTTCATTTGTTATTTCAATAATAGTGTCAGGTGTTAATACCTCGCCACATGATTTTTCAACTATCTCAAAAGAAGATAAATTTGATAAAATTGATTTTAAAAATCTAAGTGGGCCGTTCTTCCTTTTCTTACTATTAGATAAAATATATTTGTAATTTGATTCTGTATTAAAAATAATATTTTGACTACTAAAATCCACATTGGTATTTGCAAAACTTAAAGAATTCATTACTCTATTATAATTTTGAGCATCTTCTTTTTCAGAAAAATATTTTAACATAACACCATAAACAATATTTGGTATTGCATTGAAATGTAATTTAGGAAAAAGTGTTTTATCAAAATGTGTATGCTTTGTGAAATGAGTCCAACAATTTAGCATTTGTTCTTCATTAATTTTAAAATAATTGAATGAGTTTTCTGCCTTTTGGACATATTCAAATGATAAACTCAAATAATCATTTGCTCTTTCATCGCTGTGATTGTCAAGTAATTTATATATTTCAAAACAAAGTAACCCTTGACGTATAAATACACACTCGTACGCTAATATTTTTAAATAAAATTCTTTACATACATCATTATTAAACCTTTCTGGATCATCTATAAAAGAAGAAAATGATTTTTCTAAACTTATAGCAGTTTTTAATAAGACTTGCGAGTTAGTTAAATAATCATTAGGTTTTTTTATAGAGTTTAGAGGATATATATTTATCAAATGATGCTCAAGAATTGGAAAAAAATATTCAAGTCTTAAACCTTTATTGTTTTGTTTGTAAAAAACTGATAATAAATCAATAATAGAAATACTATCTTCATGATTAGAATCTCTATTATTTGAAGAATTATTTAAATTTTTTAATTCTATTTGTTCCTCTTGAGAATTAAAGTCATATGATGGTGAGTAATCGTTTTTAATTAGTTTTTCATTGAAAAAATCTTCAGAGTAATTTATCGATGATAAATCAATTTTCCAAAATACAAGTGAAAAAATAGTTTCATTAGTTTGTAATTCTTTATGGATAAAATTGATGTGATTAGAATCTAATCTGCCTTCCCAATCAAGATGTATAATATCTTTATTAAATGAAACCTCTCCGCTTTCTTCATCAACATAAGCATCAATACAACATTTAAAACATGAGTTTTTGACTAATTTTCTGCCTATGAATTTTGACAGCTTGCTAATTTCATGATTTGAATAATCATCAGATTTATATTTTAAAGGTTTTTCCTTAATATAGTAATATTCAAAAAGCATATCATAATTCAAAAATTCTTTTTTAATTGTATTTTTTAAAAAAGAATTAGCTTTTTTAATGTTATTTTCATCCTTAGGTTTTCGTGTTATTTGGTTATCAAAATTTTGTTCATTTTTTAAATGCGCAATATTTCTTTTTAATTCATTTTCTCTAAAAAAGCGATCTACATTTTCATTAAAAATATCTTTTGCAAATTGGTCAGATTTTTCAAAATATTGTGAAATATGTTCGTAAATTTTTTGTTTTTCTGTAACAGAGAAACTAGGAAAAATATCATAATTTTTACTGTCATCATCATCATAAACCTGACTCTCTTGAACACTCTCCTTTAATTCTGAATAGGTGCCATTTATTTGGTTAAAAAACTTATCCAATAGTTGCTCTTTGAGTTCAATTATAGAAACAGCTTGTTTTTTTGTAAAATCTGATTTTATTTTTTTCTTTTCTGTTTGTTGCGTTACAAAAATCTTATTGTAAGCAATTATATATTTTTCTATTTTTTTTAAATTATGTTCAAATAAATCTGTAATTCTATAAAAAGCAGACATATTTTTATCAACTATTCTATGATAAGTATCTAAAAATGCTATTGCATAATTGAAAAGTGTTTTATCATAATAAGTTGCAGTTGTTAAATCCCAGCTATCAAACGGAATATCCTTGTGCAAGTGGCTGTTTTTTATCAAATAGTGTGGGTTAATTTTTATTAAAGAATTAAGCAATTTTAATAAAACATCAAAGAAGTTATTCTTTTTATCTACATCTAAACCATCTATAAAGCAATAATCAGCATATGACCTATTAAAATCTTTAGATGAAAGTGTAATTAAAATGTTTAAAAATGTCGAAATTGCTAATTCATCATATTTTTGTCCAGTAATAGAAGCATACCTGTTAATGTTGGAAAAGTCAAAATAGTAAGTTAAATGATCTATTAGTAGCGGGTAATCAACATAGTCTATAGATTGCCAAATAAATGTAAAATCAATGTTGCGCTTTTCTAACTCCAAATTAATAGAGAACATCACTTCTTGTGGAAAGAAATCTGACCAATGAATTTTTTTTAGTGTAATACCTTGTTTTGTTTTTTGTTTTGTAATTTCTAAAACATTGCTTGAATCGTCAGTGAGTTTTTTTAGTTTATTTATTATTTGATTAAAAAATGAATTATCAAAACAATAAAATTTAAACTCACCCAATAATGTTTTCATCAAAATATAGATGTAAATCCTAAACTGCATTTCTCCTTTCCAATTAGCAGCTCGTTTTAATGCTAACTCTATATCATTGTTACGTATTAGGTTAAAAATTTCTTTGTAATTTTTTTGCTCATCACTAATGAGATTAAGTTTTTTTATTGAAGACATTAAAGCATCTTTCTCATTATTTCGTCTAGCAGATTCTTTTATTCCATATTTCAATGCTTCCTGACTCCACTTATACTCTTTAGATACTCTTACTTGTCTTTCCCAAAGATTTTCTTGACTTACAAATTCATACAATCTATCATAGTTATTATCTAACTGTGATTCTACAGCCATATGTGTAGCTAAATGCTGTAAAGCATACTCATTAGCTTCATCGATAATATTACGCTCTAAGGCGGCCTCTAAATAGCTAATTAATGTTTCATTAATAGATTGAATTTCATGTGAGCTTAGTTTCTGAAGAAAGTATGTACGCAAGCGATCGTGATATAAAATGTATTTACCAGGCTCTGTTGAGTTAAACCACTTAGAGTAGGTATCAATGAGTGCTTTAGTTTCCTCTTCATCCTCTTGTAATATTTCACTTGCAAGATGAGTGCTAACAGCTGCTTTAAACAGAGCCCAAAGTGCTAATCTTTTTAATAAAGATGTTCTTTCAAAAGAAGAGATGTTTGCTGGGAATTCATTTTCGAATAAACCAATAAAACCTTGCGGAAGTGCTGAGGCATTCGATGCATTTAATAAACCCTTATTAAGCCCATCATAAACATATCTAAGATATGTTGGTTCTAATTTATTTATATACTGGCATTTATTTTTCTCCATTCATCAATATCTATTACCTGGCTTAATAAATTGAGTTTTTCTTCAATATATTCAGTATTATTAATATCATATTTATTATATAACATACTCATTAAAATATCACCAAATGTTTTGATTTGGTTATGGAAATTACTCAAATACATATATTCGGAATCGACTTCTGTTTTTTTGAAAAAATTATTTGAAACTGGTACAATGAACGATTCAATATCATTTTTAAAATATTGTTTCCAAGACAAAATATTATCTTTAAAATTCATTTTAGAAAAGAAATCAGTATAAAATTCTCTCTTTTGTAAAATGTTTAATTTTTTATCGTTGATTATTAACTGAAGGGAATCAACAACATTACTTTCATTTAGCTTCCAAGCGATATTAAATATTGCTTCATAATATGGATCTTGGTAAGCGTATGGATTATCCCATTCGTTATAAATATAAGTATATACATTAGAATGAATTTTATTAAGATTATAAAGAGACTTATTTATGTCTCCAATTTTTAAAAGTCTTTGAACAGCATTAGATAAAAACTGAGATTTATTACTTTCATTAATTATAGTTTTATATTCTTTGCCCCAACGAGTATAAATATATCCTTCAATTAATTTAGAATTTTCTGCATTTTCAACTTCTTTAATAGCCAAATCAATGTATTCTTCTGCCTTTTTAATATTTGACATTTTATAATATATATCAGCAACCTCTAAGTAAGAGTATCCTTTCATTGGCCATTCTGTATGGTTGGCTAAACTTGAACCTTTGTCTATTAAATTAATTACCTTATCTAAATATTTTAACGAATATTCAGTTTTATTATCATCTATTAAATTATTGATATAGTAAAAATATACTTTAGCGATTTGATTAGGTTCAAATAAATAAGTTGATATGGTTAGCGCTTCTTCTGGCCATCCTTCATCTATCAATCTCTGACATATTGATTGATAGATATAATATATATAATTCCATGGCACAACTTTACCATAACTATTAGCAAAAGCATCTGAAGGGTCATCCTTTATTACTAAAAGATCTTTAAACTCTTTAGTAATATCCAAAACAGACCCTATATCATCCTGATTTATCAATTCATAGAATGTACCTAATACTTTGTCAATATAATGATCCTTATGAGAACCATCCTTGAAAGATTCTAAATATACTCTACAAGATATTCCAATCATTTTTAAGGCCTCTGTTTTTTTGTCTTTAATAATATAATTATTCTCCTGATCTTTAAATCTAATATCTATTGATTCAGGCATATAATCGTTTAAAATCTTGACTCCCGTTTCAAAATATAATTCTGCTTTTGTCTCAGGACTCTTAATTTCCTCAGATAAAATATAAAACAAATTAATAATAGAACCAGCCTTTAACAATAACAAAGGAGCAAGCTCTTTATTTATTTTATCTTTTTCCTCAGGGTATAAATTTTTTCTAAGTTTTAAAATTTGCCTAATCTCATCATTTGTATAAACATCATTAATGAGATTTACATTTAGATTATTTATTAGTTTGATAATTTTAGATGAATCATTTGTATTATCATCAATATTTATTAGTTCAATTTTCCCGAAATTTTCTAATTTTTCTCTTATGATTTGAGTAACTGGTTGCAGTTGTTCATTGTAAATTTTTTCTCTCTTTAAACTATTAATTACTTTTTTGAGAAAAAAACCAATACGAACATCTTTTTCAAAACCAACTCTATATTTTTCGACCTCAATAGGGTATTTTTCTAAAACCTCTGAGACTAAATTAGACATTTGATCTAGATTAGAATTATTTAAAAACTTTTCATTTTTGAGAATATTTTTATTTTTCTCACTCAATTTTAACTTCTCAAATTTTACATATTTAAATAAGTATTCCTCTGTTGTATCTTTCAGGAAAATCATTATCCCTAACTTTTTTATCTTATTTATTTTTTCATAAAGTAAATTATAGTGGTTTGAACCTAAAACATCTGCAAATTTGTCCGAGTTTATTTTTAAAAAGTTATGTAAGTCACTTATTTCTTTATTATTGGCAAACTCATGTATCTCATCTAGTTTGAGGTCATAGTATATATCTTTGTCATTTTCAAGGTCTTCAACTACATCAATAATATATTTTAACAAATCAATTTTATTTAAATTTCTTGTCAACATTCTATGACTAATCGCAAAGGATGTTTCATATGGAAGCCTGTGACCAAATTCTGGATATTTTTTTATTAATTTTAAAAGTTCTTTTTTGTTTATTAAAACTAGATTAGAGTCAATTTTCTCTAAAAATCTTCTAATACTTTTTTCTTTATCTTTTATACTCTCTAAGGTTTCAATAGCCTTTATAGCTTCAGATAATATTTGTTTTGATTCAATTAATAAGCCTGTCTCAAAGGTGATATTACACATTTGTGCATATATCTTGAATTTGAAATTTAAAATATTAAATGACTTGAAAATTGAAACACCAAGTTTATTAATTAAATTCAAGGCTTGATTAATGGCAGTTTTTGCTTCTTTATTTTCTCCTTTTTTACTATGAATTTCATACAATTTAAGCCAGAGATCAATGTTACATTCATACTCATCTAAGTAAAATTCTCTTTTATTATTAACGTCCTCCACTTTGAACATTTTTTGTTTCGCAAGAGATATAAATTTATCGACTTCTTGAAGCATATTATCAATGTATAACTCACGAGCTATTGATAAATATACTTCAGCTTTCTGCATGCCAGGCTTTGTAGCTATATCTGTAATTTTTTCAATTAATAAAAACGCTTCTTTTTTCTTGTTTTTACTATACAAATATTGTGCCATTTCTACATAAATTTCATTATTTCGATTTATGCAGTCTTCTAACTTCCACTCCTTTATTGCTTGATTAAATGCAGGTTGTTTTTTTGGAGAATTCTTAGGATCTAAAAATTCAATTGCCTCAGAAACTTTATTTAAACCAATGAGAAACTTGCCATACCAACTCATTAAAAAAGGAGCTATATTACAAATACCTTTAAAATCTTTTAAAATAAATTCATCAAGACCTTCATTTTGAATCCAAGGAAATAAATCATTATCAATGATTATTTTGAATAATGTAGGTA
>CACHMF010000011.1 GCA_902580855.1 uncultured Bacteroidota bacterium
GCGCTTTGTGTGGGTGAAGGGTCATTCTGATAATGTAGAAAATGAACGTTGTGACAAGCTGGCTGTAGCTGCTGCTGAGTCAGAAAAAAATCACCTAATAGATGTTGAATACGAAAAAAGCCGAGAGCAAGGCCCTCGGCTTTTTTAAATACATTTTTCTTTTCTAGTTAGTTTAGGGCTTCATTAAATATTTGTTGCGCTTCTATTTTGTTTTCCGCGCTTTTTAAGTGATGCTCTACCAACCTGTCAACCATTAGGTTAAAATAATATTCTGCCCATGAAGGACCGTTTTTGGATGCTTTAATTATTATTAGGGCCCCCTTTGCAGCTGTGTTAAGGTCTTGGTTTTTTAAGTATTCTGAAAAGTATGCTGCAGTAATATATAAATCATAGTTAGATGTTTTTTGTATTTCTTCCTCAAAATAAGAAAATTCTTGAAAATCTCCCAAAGAGGCATATGTCCTCATCACCGCCTCTTTTAATTCATTTTTTGATTCTTTTTCAAACATTCTAGCGGCAATTAGCGCTTTTTCTTCGTTAACCAGTGTTAGGGCGTCTAGGCCAGAACCTGCAATAGCGTAAGACATTTCTTTTGTTGCTTTTTCAAACAACCCTTCGTGTTTTAACGCCCCCTCAAAGGATGCTAAGACATCTATAGCGGCCGCTCTGACAATAGTGCGGTCATCATTAACAGCAACTTCAAGTAAAATTGATTCAAATTGAGAGGGGCTGTCAGTTCTTTCAATCGCTTTAATTGCCAGCTCTCTTACGCCCCAATATTCATGTTTTAAGTTGTGGTTGATTGCTGTTTCTAAAGCTGGCCCACTAAGGTTTTTTAATACGTTTTTTTGGTCCATGTAACGTGGTGCGTACAACTGGTCTAACCACCACTCTTCTGGTTTTTCATCTATTATTTCTGCCAACAACATATGTTCAGGGTCTACCACTACATTTGTAGGGGCAGATCTTGCTGTGAATGCAAACGCTTCAAGCCCGTCTTGTACATCTATATTATAAGTAAACACGGAGTCTTCGAAATACAGAGCAACATCCATATTTAACTTATATAACGGGGTTTTTTCAAGGTTTTGGAGTTGTTCTATATAAACCCACTGAGTGTTTGTGCTGTCTTCGTATTCATAGCTAAATGCTAATATAGGATGGCCGCTGTTTAAAAACCATTGGTTGAAAAACCAATTTAAGTCTTCTCCACACACCTCTTCCATAGCAAGTCTTAATTGGTGAATTTCTACTGTAGAAAAAGCGTTGTCTTCAAGGTATTTTTGAAGCCCAAGATAAAATGCTTCGTCCCCTAAATAATATCGGAGCATGTGTAAAACGCGCCCTCCTTTTGCGTACGAGTGGCTGTCAAACATATCATCTTTGTCTGTGTAGTCAAAACGAATCATGTCTACTTGTTTGCTCCTTGCTTCTCTAAAATAGCTGTTTAGGTCGGCGTCTAAGTGTTTGTCAGCGGCCATTCTTCCAAAACCCTTTTCTCTCCAAATGTACTCTCCGTAAGTCGCAAACGCTTCGTTAAGGGGTAGGTTTGCCCAGCTTTCACAGGTCACTAAATCGCCAAACCAGTGGTGGATAAGCTCATGTGCAATAATGTCTTCTTCGTGTCTATCCAACATCTCTCTTTCGTCCATTTGCACAAACTCACCGTGTATTACCGCGGTGGTGTTTTCCATTGCTCCTGAAACAAAGTCTCTAACCACCACCTGAGCATATTTCTCCCAAGGATAATCTACTCCTAAAATTTCTGAGTAGTGTTCCATCATTTCTGGTGTTCTTCCGAAAATCCCTCTAGCGTACTTATGAAAATCATCTTCTAAGTAATAATCCACATCTATTCCTCTCCATTTATCTGTGGTTATGTTGAAGTCTCCTACCGCCATCATTGCTAAATAAGGAGTGTGTCCTAAAGACTGTTCCCAATAATCTGTTCGTGTGCCGTCTTTGTTTTGTTCGCTTTTTACCAAAACCCCATTAGAAAGTGTGGTATACTTGTCTTGTACTGTAATAGCAATATTTTGAGTCATGCGCTCGTTGGGTTTGTCAATAGTTGGAAACCAACAAGAACTATACTCTGTTTCTCCTTGTGTCCATATTTGTTGTGGTTTGTCTTCTTTGCCTAACGGGTTTATGAAATATAAACCCTTGGCGTCTGTTATTGCCGCGCCTCCCTCTGTGGCTAGTTCGTTGGGCTTGGCGGTATAATCAATACTAATTGTGTAGTTTTCTGTTCTGTGATAAACCCTGTCTAACTGAATAATTAATTTATTATCCTCGTATTGGTAAGAAAGAGCTTGCTCACCCATGTTTATGGAGTGTATGTCAAATCCTTTAGCGTCTAACGTTAATTCTTTAGTGGCGTGGAAATATGGTTTTACTGTTATTTCTGCTGTTCCGTGCAAGTGTTGGTTTTCCCAATCGAAACGAACCGACAGGTTTGTGTGAATAATGTCACTTGTGCGCGTTGATGATGGGTTATATAACTCTTGAGTCTCCTCAATATTAGAGTCTATATACTCTACCTCTTCTTTGTTTAACCCTCCTGCGCCTAATAAAAATGCTAGGGCTAATAATGCTATTGTTTCCATTAATATTTTGGTTTGTTTTACAAATATCTAAATTTCTACCTTTGCAGGCATGAAAGCACGAGTAAATGAGCGTTTTGACTTTTCCTTCGAGGGTAATGATTTCAGTTGGGACTGTATAGAGGTTAAAGAGGGGCGGTTTCATATTCTTTTTAAGGGACAGTCTTTGGTCGCTGATGTGATCGAAGCTAACACAAACCAAAAAACGTTCATTATTCGTATTAACAACAACAACTATCGTGTTCAGATAAAAGACAAGTATGATGAATTGTTACTGTCTTTAGGTATGGATATACTCAACAACCAAAAAGAATCCGATATAAAAGCGCCTATGCCTGGTAGGGTTTTGGATATTATGCTTGATATAGGGGCTTCTGTTGCTAAAGGTGAAAGTGTGTTGGTTTTAGAGGCGATGAAGATGGAAAATGTGATAAAATCGCCAACAGATGGGGTTGTTAAGCGAATTACGGTAGAGAAAAACCAGGCGGTGGAGAAAAACGAAGTGTTAATTGAGTTTGAGTAAGCTCAAACAAAACAGTAAAAACCCCCTTTTTTGTGGTTTTTCTTTTAGCTATTGTTGCGCTTTTTTCTAACAAACATCAAAGCGTACTAACTTTACAAACTCTTGTATGCGTTGCTCTACAACATCATCTGTCAACGATTCAAGGCGTTCCGTTCCAAATTTTTCTACACAAAAAGACGCCATTACAGAACCAAAAATTACGGCTCTTTTCATGTTATGAAAAGAATAATCTTTCGTAGCACAAAGATGTCCAACAAAACCTCCTGCAAAAGTATCTCCTGCTCCTGTTGGGTCAAATACATCTTCTAAAGGTAATGCTGGTGCAAAAAACACTTCTTCTTCATTAAACAACAAAGCCCCGTGCTCACCTTTTTTAATGATGAGGTGTCTTGGTCCGAAAGATAAAATTTTACGCGCTGCTTTTACTAAAGAATTTTTTCCCGAAAGTTGGCGCGCTTCTTCATCGTTTATAGTTAAAACGTCTACTTCTTTTAGTGCCTCTATTAGTTCTTCTAAACAGTTATCCATCCAGAAATTCATAGTATCTAAAACAATTAATTTTGGGCGTTTTTTTAGTTGTGATAAAACCTTTTTTTGTATGGAGGGCATTAAGTTTCCCAACATTAAACAATCACAATCTTGATAATTTTCTGGCACCCTTGGATCAAAATTTTCTAATACGTTTAGTTGAGTGTCTAGTGTGTCACGTGTATTCATGTCTGTATGATACTTTCCAGACCAAAAGAATGTTTTTTCACCTTGTTTGATTTGTAGTCCATCCGTATTCATGTGATGTTTTTGCATCATGTTAATTGCTGATTTTGGAAAATCATCACCTACGACTGATATTAAGTTAATCTGGTCGTAAAACTTAGAGGCAGATAAACCAATGTAAGTTGCTGCACCCCCCACTATCTTGTCGGTTTTACCAAAAGGGGTTTCTATGGCATCAAACGCTACTGTTCCGACTACTAACAAACTCATTTTTTATGATTTTAATTTTTTGTAAATGTATTGCATAATAATGAGTATTGTACTAATATTGCACCCTGTTTTTAACAAACACTCCTCCTTAGCTCAGTTGGTTAGAGCATCTGACTGTTAATCAGAGGGTCCTTGGTTCGAGTCCAAGAGGGGGAGCTATCTTAGACAAGAGGTCATTTTTGACCTCTTTTTTATTTTTATATTCTATTTGTAGTATTAGTTTTTTACTTTTTTTAATACTCTTTTTGGAAATAATCCTGTTTTTGGGTTTTTATATTTCTTTTTTTTTGTGGGTTTTGTTTGTTCTATAGCTTCACAACCTAGTTTAGTACATTGCTGGTTGCTGCTGCAAGCAGTAAATACCAGTATTAACAATAAGTATTGAAAAGCTCTTTTCATTGTCGCTAAAATTAAGGGTTTAATTCATACTTTAGTTGCATGGCGAAAAAGAAAAAAACAAAGAAAAAACGATCCTTTAATAAGCGTTCGCTAATAAAGGAAGTTATTAAAGTTTTTCGCCTCAGTCCTAAAAAAACTTTCAATTATCGCCAAATTTCTAAAGAGATTGGGATTAAAGATAATAGTGTAAAGCAACTGGTTCTAAACGTTTTACATGAATTGCATGAACAAGACCGTTTAATTTTAATAGATAAAGGAAAATATCGCTACAAAAGAACCACTATTGCTTTGGAGGGTGTTGTTGATATTACTACGAAAGGCCATGCTTATGTGAGTGTTGAGGGTATGGAACAAGATGTGTTTGTAAGAAATAAATACTTACAAAATTCAGTTAGTGGAGATAGAGTTCGTTTGGCTTTGTTCTCCACTTTTAAAAAGCGCAAACCGGAAGGAGAAATTATAGAAATTATTGAACGTAATAAAATACAGTTTGTGGGAATAGTGGAGTTGTCGGAAAAAGCGGCTTTTGTATTGATTAATAATCCACGCATCCATTTCGATGTTTTCTTAACTAATAAAGAACGTCAAAAAGTAAAAAATGGACAACAAATTGTTGTTCAAATAGTTGATTGGGGTAATAATACAACAAATCCAACAGGTAAAGTTATTGAAGTTTTAGGTTATCCTGGAGAGCATGCAGTCGAAATTCATTCCATACTTGCAGAGTATGAGTTTCCACATCAGTTTGACAAAGTAGTAGAATATGCTGCTAAAAATATTTCAACGGAAATAACAAAAGAAGAAATCGCTAAAAGAAAAGATTTTAGAAGAGTTTGTACCTTCACTATAGACCCATATGATGCTAAGGATTTTGATGATGCACTTTCGGTGCAAAAACTCAAAAACGGGAATTGGGAAGTAGGTGTCCATATTGCTGATGTTTCACATTACATACAAACAGATGATATCATTGATGTGGAAGCGCAAAGAAGATCTACATCAGTCTATTTAGTAGATAGGGTGGTACCTATGCTTCCTGAAGTTTTATCTAATAACCTTTGTTCTTTACGGCCTAACGAAGAGAAATTGTGTTTTTCTGCTGTTTTTGAATTGAATGAAAAAGCAGAAATTAAAAAAAATTGGTTTGGAAGAACGGTTATTTTATCCAATCATCGATTTACTTATGAAGGAGCACAAAAAGTAATTGAAGAAGAAAAGGGTAAACTAGCTTCGGAGCTTCTTTTATTGAATAAGTTAGCTGAACAAATGCGTTTAAGACGCATGCAAGCTGGAGCCATTTCTTTTGAAAGATTAGAAACTAAATTTTACTTAGATGAAGAAAAAAATCCTACTAAAATATACTTTAAAGAAAGTAAAGCAGCACACAAGTTAATAGAAGAATTTATGCTTTTAGCTAATAGACAGGTGGCTGATTTTATAGGTAATCAAAGTCTTCCTTTTGTTTATCGTGTACATGATGAACCAGATCCTGAAAAACTTCAAAATTTCACTGAGTTCATAAAAAAGTTTGGTTATAATTTACAAACTTCTAATAGTAAAAAAATAGCTACTTCTATTAATAAAATTTTAAAAGATATTAATGGAAAAGAAGAAGCTAATATGATAGAAACGTTAGCTATCAGAACCATGGCAAAAGCAAGTTATACAACCGAAAATATAGGTCATTACGGATTGGCTTTTTTGCATTACTCACATTTCACTTCTCCAATTAGAAGGTATCCTGATATAATTGTTCATCGCTTATTACAACATTATTTAAATAAAGGAAAAGCTGTTGATAAAGATGAAATAGAGAAATTGTGTAAACATGCATCTCAACAAGAAATAAAGGCAACTAAAGCTGAAAGAGACTCTATTAAATACATGCAAGCAAAATATATGTCGGAAAAAGTTGGAATGACTTTTGAAGGAATTATATCTGGCGTAACGGATTTTGGAATGTTTGTAGAGGTTACTAGTACTGGTTGTGAGGGATTGATAAAAATACGTGATATTCCTGACGACTTTTACTTCTTTGATGAAGATAATTATTGTTTAGAAGGGACTAACACAGCAAAAATTTACCAATTAGGAAATAAAGTAAAAGTAAAAATTAGAAAAGTAGATATTTCTAAAAAAGAAATTGATCTTTCATTAATATTAAAATAATTTTAAATAAATTATTTATATGTATTTATATAGTCTGTTAATTGTGTGAATAATATTTGAATTGTTTTCTTTCAATATTAACTAATTATTACTTCATAACAATTTTATTTAAGTTATGTTAATTGTAAATACTTTATTTAGAATTAATAACAGATATTTTAAACAAAAAATTAAAATTGTTGGCAATCAATTAAACAGTATATTTTTAATAAATAAATTACAATTATTTACTTTGTTAATGTTAATTGTGGGTTGAATATTTGTCAGCTAATAATAATTACTTTGAATTGACATTTTACTCAAATTTTTAACTAAAATATAATTACAAAAGTCAAGAAAAAGTTATTTAAAAAAATGAACGTTTATTAACAAAAAGTTTTTTTTATTGTTAGAAAATAAACACCACTGTTAAAAATCATATGTATGAAAAAAATTGGATTTGCTTGCGATCATGCTGGCTTTGAATACAAGGAAAAAATTAAATTTTTATTGGAAGAGAAAGGATATAAAACTACCGATTTTGGTTGTTTTTCTGAAGAAAGCGTAGACTATCCTGATTTTGCACACAAATTAGCTAAAGCTGTTTCTGTTAACGAATGCGATATTGGTATTCAGTTTTGTGGAAGTGGTAATGGCATCAACATGTCAGTTAATAAACACCAAGAAATCCGCTCAGCACTTTGTTGGCAGGTAGAAATTGCTGAGCTAGCTCGGCTACATAATAACGCTAATATCTGCACAATGCCAGCCCGCTATATTTCTTTCGAAGAAGTAGAGAAAATTGTCTATGCTTTTTTAAATACAGAGTTTGAGGCTGGTCGTCATGAACGAAGAGTTAATAAAATAGCTTGTTGCTGAAATGAAGAAAGTATTCATTTTACTTTTATTACCACTATTTAGTTGGGGGCAAAAATCTTCTAATTTAGAAAGCACTATAAAACTAAATTATGCAAATAGTATTCTTATAGAAGATTTAAAAACACACATTCACATTTTAGCAAGCGATTCCTTAGAGGGTAGAGAAACAGGAGAACAAGGACAAAAAAAAGCAGCAGAATATATTGTCAACTGTTTTAAAAAAGCAGGAATACCGCCCTACAAGTGTAAAACATATTATCAAAAATTTAAAGTTAAAACAAAAGGCCATCTCCGTCAAAGAATAATATTAAAACAAAAAAACATAAAAGGAGAAAATGTATTAGGTTTTATAAAAGGAACAGATTTAAAAGATGAAATTTTAATAATTACAGCACATTATGATCATTTAGGTAAAAAAGGATCGTCAATTTATAATGGAGCAGATGATAATGCTTCAGGGACATCGGCAATTTTAGAAATAGCAGAAGCTTTTATGAAAGCAAAAAAAGATTCCATAGGACCAAGAAGGTCCATTTTAATAATGGCAGTTTCTGGAGAAGAAAAAGGTCTTTTAGGCTCTAAATATTACACAGAAAACCCTATTTATCCTCTAGAAAAAACAATAGCAAACCTAAATGTAGATATGATAGGCCGTGTAGATAAATTCCATGAAAATAATGATTATGTATACTTAATAGGTTCTGATAGGCTGAGTACAGAGTTACATAATATTAGTGAAGAAGTAAATAGAAAATACTTCAATCTAGAACTAGATTATACTTTTAATGATAAAGATGATCCAAACAGATATTACTATCGATCCGATCATTATAATTTTGCAAAAAATAATATACCCGTTATTTTTTACTTTAATGGCGTGCATGAGGATTATCACAAGCCCACAGATACAGTAGAGAAGATTGATTTTGAAAAAATACAGAAAATAACCCGCCTTATATTCTTAACAGCCTGGGAACTAGCTAATAGGAATGAGAGGCCCGCAATAAATAATTAAAAAAATAAAGATTACTCAATTATTACACGTTTCTCAACCAAACCATTTTCTTTTTTATATAAAAAAGGAATGTTTTTTACAGGAATAGACTCTCTTCCAAAGAAATCATAAGCCTTAACAACACTATTAGTTATAAAATCGGTAGAAACATCAGTAGAACCTACCCACTTAACCAAACCACTGCTTTCAGTTCCAATCCACACAACCCCTAAAAGATCCTTTTTAACATCTAATATATAATTATCAGGAATAGAGCCGTTTGCTGTGTCAAAAACGGTTGTAGACGGCGCGCCAACAAAAAAAGAAAAATTAAACAACCCAGCCCCGGTTGTACCTGCAAGATAGAGATTAGAATCAATTTTTTCTAAACAAGTAAGGCTGTTAGAAGGAAAAAAGGGAGTATTAATGACATTCCAATTAAACCAAGAATTTGAATGATGATGCATTAATAACCCACCCTGAGGAGCGGCATAAATTATGGAGTTATCACTAAGAACTTCTATATCAAAAGAGGAATTATCCGGAAGGCCGCCAAAAAAAGTGTTATACCAAACGACAGAACCAGCATACAAATAAGCAATACCACCATTCATAGTCGATATAACTAATGAATCTCCTTTGAACAACAACTTAGTGACATTTATAAAGGACGGCTCAACACTTGAGCTATCAAGCATAAGCTCAAAATTTCTCCCATCATATTTAAACAAACCACTACTTGTTCCCGCCCATAAGTTGTTGTTGTGGTCAAACGTAATGCAGTTTATTTGATTTGTTAATGTTGAGTTTTGTGAGTCATAGTGTGACCAATTAAAACCATCATAGCGATAAAGACCGTTTAGGGTTCCAACCCACATAATTCCAGAACCATCGAATTCAACACACCTTACTGAAGAGTAGTTAACAAAGGGTGAAAAGTCTTCCCAAACAAAGTTGTTGAAAGAGTTTAAACCCCACTCTGTTCCTATCCATTTAGTGTTGTTTGAATCAATAGAAATACAATTAACTCGATTATCCAACAACAAAGAGTTGTTTGTATTATAAACAACATACCCCTGTTGTGCAAACAGGGCTCCGAAAAGCCCTGTTTGAAAAATAATAAGTATGTATTTTATTTTACTGAACGACAATCTTATCTGTATACTTTTTGTTTTCAGATTCAATAATAATGGTGTAAACACCCCTAGACATGTTATCTAAAGAAACGTTCGTGCTTCCTTTTAAAACCCCTGATCTCACCTTCTCTCCTAATACATTTGAAAGAGAAAAAACACCGTTAGCAACACCTTCAACGGTGATAATTTCGGTTGTTGGATTAGGGTATACGTTAGCCGAAAGCTCATTTTCATCTAAAGAAGCGCAAGATACAACCGTGATTTCATATGGAGTCAACGGGGACTCGCAGGCTAACGGGCTTACATCCCAATTATAGAAATAATAATACCAATCATTACCATAAGGCGAATTTTTTAACTCCACAACATTATCAATTATATACGGGTAATTACAATATCCATAATATTGATCACCCTGCCTTTTTAACATAGGGTTGTTGTTACCAAAATTCTGATTGTTTACAGCGGTATCAGTTCCAATAATAAAATTGTTACCTACAGGAACACTAAAATTCAAAGCAACAGCTGTTGGGTCTGACCCTCCATTTGTGCTTTGGATATAAAAACTTTGAGATTGCACAACGTTACCAGCTTCATCCCAAACAATAATTGTTCTATCTCCGTCCGTGTCCGTGTACACGTCAACAGAATTTATAGTAAGAGGCACACTCACATCAAAAGATATCCAACCATTAGTGCTTCCTCCGCTGTAATCTGAGGAACCCGTGTGAGAGCTCTCACCTACATCACCACCCAGTATTGTTGTTGTTGCATAAAATGAAGAGGTTGAACCTAAAGCAGAAGTGTTGAACGACGAACCCGTTCCCACAAGATTGACGCCAAGCGCATCATCATACCAGTTTGTTGCAGAACCAGAGCTGCTGATTAATTCTACCGTTTCCCCAACACAAACCGTATCTTGCGTAGCTGTAAGCGATGGCGCAGCCACGGGTGACGAGACAGAAATGATGTTAGAAACAGTAGAGTTACAAGCAAACGCATTATCTGTTACAACCACAGAATAATCACCAACCGCATTAATAGATGTTGTTGGACCAGTATCTCCATTAGACCATACATACGTAGCATTAGGAGCGTTAGAGTTAACAACCTCAAGTGTTAAAGATGCGTTGTTACACAATAGATAGCTGCCCGAATTTGATTGGACTTCAAAAGTAGGAGCGTTAAGCTGAGACGCCATTGATAAATCAACAGGTGTAGGAGCAACTACAACCTCAATATAGTTGGAAGAACTACTTGTACAGCCGCCAAAACTAGCATCACTAACTTCAACACTATAAAATCCAGATTGACTAACCGTTATAGAAGAAGACGTTGAACCATCAGACCACAAATAAGAAGGGTTGTTGGAACTAGTGCTTGCTGTTAAAGTGACGGTTTCTCCGGGGCATAAAACTGTAGGGCCGCTAGCTGTAATTGACGCGCTAGGACTAGGTGTCTGTTGAGTTAAGGTTATAGGAAACCAAGTATAATTGTTGTCTGGGTTAGACTCTAACATTTCTCCTTTTCCACACTGAAGAACTACTGCATAATCACCATTACAAGTTCCAACCGGCACATCAAACCACATACCGTCCAAATATTCGCCATAGATGTCAGAATAACCAGATGAAATCCCTTGAGATACAGGGCTACACCCGTATGATCCGCCACCAAGTCCGTAGTTGGGAAAATCAGACTGACTTAAAACATTCCCTTGACCATATTCGGTTGCGTCGTCTCTACAGTCATTGCTTATACAATTTGATAAGTCCATAACACAGAAACCAAGCTTGGAACCATCTCCAACTATTGGCCAATCAAGTGGATGAGGAATGTTTGGGTCAGGAATTCTTAGCGTTAAAATTGTCCAATCATCAAAATGCATATGGCCATGAGTTGGGTGATATTCAAATGTGTTTGCCATCCTTTCCCAGTAGGTCATGCTACCATCAGAATTTTTGTGATATATACGTTGAAAGGCAATATGCTTAGGAGCGGAGCCGTCCGGACAATATGTTTCAACATTCCAGTTTGGGTCATAAACAGTAAAGGTGTCCAAAACTCCATTTGCGTCAGTACAAACCATCCACCTATATCCATCTTCGTCAATTCCCCTAAGGTTTAAAGGGCCAACACCAATATTTGGTGTGTGACCAGACACTGTTACCCTGCCCTCTGGACCAAAATAACCCGGCGCATATTCGGTATGATCGTTTTCACCATAATCCCATTCAACAGTTATGTCTGGAAGTAAATCACAATCAATTTCGTTAGGGTCTAAACAAACACAATCTGTTGCGTTTGTTAAAGTACATTGAGCAAACAAAGTCAATGATGAAAAAATCATTAAAGCAAAAAAGCAAACACCTCTTATCATAGTTCAAATTTTTATAAGTGTACAAAAATACACAAAATATGCTATGCAAAACACAAACAAAACCAGCCTCTTACGCGCCCAAACTAATTATTTTTTGCGCCTTGTTGAATCCATAAGTAAATTAACTCTACCTCTTGAGCGGTTAATCCACCATTGTCATTTGAGGCGGGAGGCATAATTGCCGCACCTGTTCCAACAACTCTTTTGTATAAGTGGCTTTGGTGAGGGTTGGTTGTGTCAATATATGCTTCTCCGCTTGCACTATAACCATATAGCAAAGAAGTGTAGGCCACGTTTATTGGCTGAAGCTCTAATGGATATGGAGTACCGGAACCGTGGCACGGCATACACCTACCAGAACCGTCGTTATAAAAAACGCCCTCATAAATATCCGAAGCAAACGAGACTTCATAGTAACTTGGGTTCGAGAAATAATACACACTGTCAATCTTTAAAGAATCACTGTTTCCAAGTTTTTGTTTTTTTCCACCAGAATTAGAGGGGTTTTTATAAATACCAAAAGAAGAAAAGCTTAGCGCTTGATCGGTTGAGCTTTTAATAACAAACCGACTTGTGTCTTGATTGTAAACATCAAGCCAAAGACTATCAAGCGAGTAATTGTAGCTATTGTTGTATTTTGTCCAAGTAAAAAAACTTTCATCAATTATTAGGGTGTCTTTTTCATCTGGGTTTGGGCGCCAAACCAAAACCTCATAAGCAACACCATCTTCAAACGGGTGTTCTCTTGTGGTTATTTTTACTGAATCTAACTCCCATGTTCCAAGCAGATAATTAGGGCTAACAACAACAGGGGGTTGCTCAAAAACCTCAACCAACCGGTCGTTAGTACAAGAGCTTAAAAACAATAAGCTTGAAACAAGAATTAACAAAGAAGACCTTAAAACCACCATACACGCCTTATATTAAAACCAAATAAAAACTCTGTTTTTGAGTAGTCATAAACATTTGTGGTGTACAAATTAGCCTCTCTCAATGAAGAGTTGTTCGTCATAAATAGCTGAAAAACATGCCCAGCGGTTCCAAATTCAAACCCTAAAGATAGCGGGTGAGCGAACACCCCCCCTTTTCTGCCAAAACAGTAGCCATATTCAAAAACAACAGCGCTTCCAAAAGAGTATTGATATTTACCAGAAAAGGGAATAGCTAGGTTAAAATTATTTTGATCAGACCTAACAAGGTTTTTGTAAATAATAGTAGGTGTTAACTGAAAAGCTATTTTATCTGTTAATGATTTTGATAAAATTAACTGAGTGTTGTAGTCAAGTTTGTGAACAAACAAATAATTGAAAGGAGTAACGCTGTCAGCAAAAAACATATTGTTGTTAACATCAAAAGGCTGTGTTCTCATACCAATAGAAGAAAACAAAGCTACAGAAAAGGGTATTGACCCATCATTATTCTGCTCACAAATCAAATATTTACCCTCAAAATCGACCGTTTTACCAACCCTTGTTCGACCTAACCCAACATAAAGTCTATCGTTTAGCCTGTACGACAAAGAGAATCGAATATTAGCGGGTAAGTCAAAACCTAAAAACTCATTGTAGAAAGACTCATCTAAAGCGATTTGCCCAAAACGGTGTTGAATTGTAAAATCAAATCCATCAGGAATTACGGTTGTTTGTGTGTTTATTAGTTGTTTGTTTTTAAACAGCTGAACAGACTGTCCAAAAGAAGTAAAAACAACCAAACAAGAAATAAAAAGTAGACAATACCTCATTTAATTTATCTCAAACGACCTGATATAATTAACTAATTGCCAACGTTGTTCTTCGCTCAAAGAATGTTTGTAGGGCAGCATCATCCCCTTCCCGTTGGATATTTTCCAATACAACTCCCCATCAGATTGATCTTGGACACTATTTAGTCCAAAATTTTTCGGTTTTGGGTTTAAGCTTTTGCCAGCGGGTCCATCGCCTAAGCCAGATTTACCATGACAAGTCCAACACAATTTTTGAAAGAGTATCTCTCCTTTTTGAGCAGCAATTTGATTACCATCGTAGGGGTTAACAATTTCTTTAGCCTCAAGAGGGGCCACCCAGTTATCTTGTGCAAAAACACAAAAACTCATTAAACAAAAACAATAAAAAAGAGACTGTTTCATAATAACCGCTGGAAACCACTGCAAAGATAAAAGATATCAGCATACAAAAAAAGCCGCTCCTAAGAGCAGCTTTAAATTTATTACGAGTTCAATTTATAAATCAAACTTAATACCCTGCGCCAACGGAAGTTCATCAGAGTAATTAATAGTGTTGGTTTGTCTACGCATATAAATTTTCCAAGCATCAGAACCAGACTCCCTGCCACCTCCTGTTTCTTTTTCACCACCAAAAGCACCACCAATCTCAGCTCCTGAGGTGCCAATGTTTACATTAGCAATACCACAATCAGACCCCGCTGCAGACAAGAACTTTTCAGCGTCTTTTAGGTTAGAAGTCATGATTGCTGAGGAAAGCCCTTGAGGAACATCATTCTGGATTTCAATAGCGTTTTCTATACCACCGCTATATTTTAGTAAATACAATACCGGAGCAAATGTTTCATGCTGAACGATTTCGAAATTATTTTTTGCTTCAGCAATTGCAGGCTTTACATAACAACCGCTTTCATACCCCTCCCCACTTAAAACACCACCCTCAACCAACACCTGACCACCCTCTGCAACAACTTTTTCTAAGGCAACATTATACATATCAACAGCAGCAGCGTCAATAAGCGGCCCGACGTGGTTGTTCTCGTCAAGCGGATTTCCAATCTTAATCTGCTTGTAAGCGTTTACAATTGCATTGCGAACCTTATCATATACAGATTCATGAATAATCAATCTTCTTGTAGAAGTACACCTTTGTCCAGCTGTACCCACAGCACCAAACACAGCACCAGGAACAACCATTTTTAAATCAGCATCCGGAGTGATTATGATAGCATTGTTTCCACCAAGCTCTAATAAAGATTTACCAAAACGCTCTGCAACATTTGCTCCAACAATTCTTCCCATTCTTGATGACCCTGTTGCAGAAACCAAAGGAACACGCCTATCCGTAGTTATCATTTCACCAACCCTATAATCACCAGTAACAATACAAGAAATCCCTTCTGGAAGGTTGTTTTCTTTAGCTACCTCAGTGAATAAGTTTTGACACGCCACTGAGCACAAAGGAGTTTTTTCCGATCCCTTCCACACACACACATCCCCACAAATCCAAGCTAAAGCAGTGTTCCAACACCAAACAGCAACAGGAAAGTTGAAAGCAGAAATAATACCAACAATCCCTAATGGATGATATTGTTCATACATTCTATGGCCGGGGCGCTCAGAGTGCATAGTTAAGCCGTGTAATTGGCGAGAAAGACCCACCGCAAAATCACAGATATCAATCATCTCCTGAACCTCTCCCAACCCTTCTTGGTAAGATTTACCCATTTCGTAAGAAACCAATTTTCCAAGCGCCTCTTTATGTATTCTTAATTTATCTCCAAACTGACGAACAACCTCACCTCTTTTAGGGGCGGGAACTGTTCTCCAGCTTTTAAAAGCATTAACAGCTGACACGATCACCCTTTCGTAATCTTCAGCGCTTGAACACTTTACTTTTCCGATTAACTTTCCATCTACCGGAGAGTAAGACTCTAAAACATCTCCACTTGAAAAATTATTAGAACCAGTGGAGGTTCCTTCATTAATTTCTTTAAGCCCTAGTTGCTCTAGCGCTGCTTGCATTCCAAATTTATCAGCCATATCTTAGTTTTATAAACAAGCGACAAAAATATATCTATTTACGAAAATAAGCGAATTATGTCGTTTCCATTCGCATAAATAAGCAAGGCAAACAATAAAATCATTCCTGTTATTTGAGCGTACTCTAATACTTTTTCGTGTGGTTTTCTTCCTGTAAATATTTCATACATTAAAAAAATAACATGACCCCCATCTAAAGCAGGAATAGGCAATACGTTTAGTACCGCTAACATAATAGACAGAAATGCAGTAAGTTCCCAAAACCGTTGCCAATCCCAAACCGCGGGAAAGATATTTCCGATAGTGATAAAACCACCCACAGAATCAGGAGATTTTTTTATCAACTTAAACTGCTTAAGGTAATTGTTAAGAGTGTTTTTTGTTTTATTTAAGCTAGCAGGAACAGCAGACAAGAAAGTGTGCTCTGCTTTTTCAAACACAAATAAATCTCTCGGGCTTTTTAATTGAGCGCCCATCACACCTTCAGCAAGATACACATCAAGAGTAACCAACTCCCCACCCCTATCTACAACAATAGATGCAGAATCTCCTTTTAACGTTGGAACATATTTAAACACATCTTGAGCAAAACCCATGTCTTGATTATTGATAGAGATGATTTGATCTCCTTTTTTAGCACCAACAGCTTCAATTGCAGAGTTATCGCTAAACCCCTCAATAATAAAAGGAAGCCCAAGCTCAAACAAATTCTTCTTACTCAACATAGCTAACTTTACTTCTTCAGATAAAGAAACATCGACACTCTCTCCCCCTCTTTTAACACGAACTGTTTTCACATCATTTAAAATAATTTCTGGAACAACCTCATTGAAGCGTTCCATCTTTTTTCCGCCTACAGAGATGATTTTATCTCCATTTTCGAACCCTGCAACCAAGCCTAAAGAGTCGCAATAAATACCATAAGTTGTATTTTGTGTGGGAAGATATTGATCTCCCCAAGTCATAAATGCAAAGACATAAATAAAGAAGGCTAAAATGACATTTACAGTAACACCTCCTAACATGATAATTAATCGTTGCCATGCAGGTTTTGCTCGAAACTCCCACGGTTCAGGCTCTTTTGACATTTGATTAGTGTCCATCGACTCATCAATCATCCCCGAGATTTTCACATACCCACCAAGAGGCAGCCAACCGATACCATACTCTGTACCTCCAACTTTCTTTTTTACCAAAGAAAACCAAGGATCAAAAAACAGATAGAATTTTTCTACTCGTGTTTTGAAAAGCTTAGCGGGAATAAAATGCCCCAACTCATGTAATATAACCAGTATAGATAAGCTCAATAAAAGCTGAGCCGCTTTGATAAGAATTTCCATTATTTAATTAAATCGTTAGCTATTTGACGACTTTCTAAATCAGAACCCACATAATCTTCATAAGACGGATTCGCCACAAATGTAGCTTTTTCTATACAAGTAGCAACCACATCAGACATTTCTAAAAAACCAATTTTCTCTTTCAAGAACGCATCAACAACCACTTCGTTAGCAGCGTTTAAAACACAAGGAGAATTACCACCTTTCCGCATAGAGTCGTAAGCCAAAGCAAGGTTCTGAAAAGTATGTGTGTCGGGTTTTTCAAACGTTAAATTAGGATAGTCCATAAAGTTAAATCTAGGAAAACTTGCGTTTAACCGTTGCGGGTAAGCCAAAGCGTATTGAATAGGAAGCTTCATATCTGGAAGCCCCATTTGAGCCTTCATAGAGCCATCATTAAACTGAACTACCGAATGTATGATTGATTGCGGGTGTACAATTACATCAATCTGTTCAGGAGCCAACCCAAACAACCATTTCGCTTCAATAACCTCCAACCCTTTATTCATTAAAGAGGCGGAATCAATCGTGATTTTAGCGCCCATATCCCAGTTAGGATGTTTAAGGGCCTGCGCTCGAGTAACATTTGCCAATTGTTCTCTATTCATCCCTCTAAACGGCCCACCAGAGGCTGTCAAATATATCTTTTCAATTGGATTATAAACTTCACCCACCAAACATTGAAACAAAGCAGAGTGTTCTGAATCGACAGGAAGAATGTTTACACCAAACTCTTTAGCAAGATTAGTGATGAGGGCTCCCGCCACAACAAGTGTTTCCTTGTTTGCTAAAGCAATGTTTTTTTTAGATTTGATAGCGTTGATAGTTGGCCTAAGTCCAGCATAACCAACTAAAGCGGTCAAAACCATATCGATCGTGTCCATTTCTACCACTTGCGCCAAAGCATCTGCTCCAGCATAAACCTTTATATTGTGTGGACATAAAGAGTCGTTTACCTCTTGAAATTTTTCTTCATCAGCGATAACAACCGTATTTGGCTTGTGCTCAATGGCTTGCTGGATAAGTAAATTACTATTACTGTTGGCGGTTAAAACCTCTATCTCAAAAAAGTTTGACTGCTCAGAAATCACCTCTAATGCTTGTGTTCCAATAGAGCCTGTCGACCCTAGTATGGCAATATGCTTTTTCTTATTTTTCATATAAAAATTCTCTCAGTTTATCCGCAATATCTCTATTATTAGCTAAGCGCGGAACCTTATTTTGACCTCCTAGTTTTCCAACAGATTTCATGTACTGGATAAAGCCACCATTTATTACTTTAGAAACTACCAAAGGTTGCAAAACACAACCATCAATCAAATCCTTGTAATATGTGTTTTGAGACTGCATGTTTTTGTCCAAGCAAAACACAAAATCATCCACATTTTTCGGTTCTTTTTTAAACTCGACAAACCATTCATGATAAGGCAGCCCTTGTTCGGGGTTTACCTGTGGAGCCACATGAAATTCATTCACTTCTGCTGGGTATTTATCTAGAGCTATTTGAAGAGCGTTTTCAACCTCTTTTCCAATTACGTGCTCACCAAAAGCAGAGGTGAAATGTTTAATCCTTCCAGTAACCACCAAACGATAAGGATTTTTTGACACAAAGCGAACAGTATCGCCAATACTATAACCCCAAAGCCCTGCGTTTGTATTTAAAATCAATGCGTAATCTACACCAATTTCAACATCTTGTAAAGAAAGTCTTCTTGGTTTTTTATCGAAATACTCTTCAGCGGGTATAAATTCATAAAAGATACCATGGTTAACACATAAAAGCATTCCCTCCTCAGTTTGTGTGTCCTGATAAGCTATAAACCCTTCAGAGCTTGGGTATGTTTCAATGCTAGGGATATCTTTTCCAATCAATTGCTTGAAATTTTTTCTGTAAGGCTCAAAAGCAACACCTCCAAAAATGAGAAGAGAGAAGTTTGGAAAAACCTCAGAAACCTGTTTACCTGTTTTGGCAACGATTCTTTCAAAATACATTTGAACCCAAGGAGGGATTCCGCTGATGAGAGTCATGTTTTGACAAAGCGTTTCTTCAATAATGACATCTAACTTTTCCTCCCAATCTTCAATACAATTAGTTTCGAAAGAAGGAAAGTTAGATGACTTCAAATACCAAGGAATGTAGTGCGCAACAATTCCAGAAAGTCTTCCAACAGGAATTAGGCTTGTTTCGTCTAGCTCCGGACTTCCTTGAATAAAAATATTACCCCCTTTTAAGGCGTTTGTGTTGGCGGTTTCTGCAACGTAGCTTAGTATAGCGTCCTTAGCACACTTGATGTGGAACGGCATAGACTCTTTAGAAATAGGTATATACTTAACCCCCGATGTTGTGCCTGAAGTTTTACAAAAATACAATGGAGTCCCCGGCCACAAAACACCTTCCTCACCTTTTTGAATACGCTCAATATAGGGCTTGATTTTTTCATAATCAACTACAGGAACACTCGTTTGAAAATCTTCATAAGATTTGATTTTCTCAAAACAATGATCTATTCCGAAAGCAGTGTTTTGTGCAGATTTTATTAGGGACTGAAAAATACGATTTTGTGCATTAATAGGATTTTTAATCCATTTTTTATTGGAATTACCAACAATCTTAGCGTAAGGCCTTCCAAGTTTTGATTTTAAACCCATTAAAATACTATATATTGTTCAGGGTCAATAGGCTTGTTGTTGTGCCATAATTCAAAGTGAAGATGAGGGCCACTAGAAAATTCTCCTGAGTTTCCAATTATAGCAATTGCTTCGCCAACATTTACTTTAGCGCCTTGTTTTTTCAGTAAAACAGAGTTGTGTTTGTAAACCGAAAATAAATTATTATCGTGTAAAATCGCAATAACATAACCTGTTTCGGACGTCCAAGAAGATAAGGCAACAGTTCCATCAAGAATAGCTTTAATAGCTTCATTTTCTTGAGCCACAACATCTATACCAAAATGTCGTGTTTTAGGGTTGAAAGACTGTGTCACAACACCTTTTATAGGTGTGAAAAACAACAAATCATCAACGCTTTGAGTGTTATTGTTCGCTGAAGCAAACAAACTAAATCGCTCCTCCTCCTCTATTTGTTTTCTTAATACTGAATCTTCAGAAATTGTTTCAAAAACAACATCATCAATCGACCTATTTTCTACAGAATTCAAACCCTCAACATCCGAAGGTGTTTTACCATCAATAATCAACTTAATGTTTTCAAGGTACCTATCTTTACTTTCGATAGCTGTTAAAAGTGAATCAGATAAGTGGTTTAACTCAACCACATGTCTTCGCATATTTGTTGAGGTATAACCCGGTATATATTCTCGAAGAGGAGTTAAAGAAATTAAAAGAGTTGTTCCTCCTATCAAAAACACCAAAGCAAAACTACATAACACAAAAACATTAAGCCTAGACAATTTAAAAGACAAACGTTCTTCAAAATTATCACTATTCAAAATAACAAAGCGATATTTGTAGCGCCACTTTTCCCAAAAACCTCTTTTTTCTTCTTTAGACATACTTCTGCAAATATCCAAAAATTTAACATTTTATAAATCGTTATTTTATATGGCAAAATAAAATAATTTTGTAGTCAATCAGTTTAACCTTCATGCGAAAATCGCTTAAATATTTATTCTTTCTTATTATACCATGTGTTTTTAATGCGTGCTCTACAAAGAAAAACACCTTTTTTACACGAGCGTTCCATAACACAACAACACATTATAATTGGTATTTTAATGGAGAGGAAACCCTGAAAAAAACAATAAAAAAACTTGAAGAAAAACACCAAGAAGACTACAACCAATTATTACCAATATTTCCTATTGGAACAGAGAAAGACGCACAGAGCGTCACTCCTTCATTAGACAAAGCGATAAAGAAAGGAGCAAAAGCAATAAGTAGGCATTCAATATTTATTAAAGGTGAGGAGCATAATAGATGGGTTGATGATTGTTATTTAATGATTGCAAAATCATATTTTTTTCAAAGAGAGTACGTAAAAGCAATAGAAGCATTCCGCTTCATAAGCCGTCAATTTAAAGGAACTGAAATAGATTTTGAAGCACAACTTTGGTTGTGTAGATCTTATATCGATAAAGGAGATTTATCATCCGCTGAATTTGTATTCAACACCATACTAGTAGAAGAAAGCTTTCCAGAAAAATTTAACAAAGATTTCGCGCTTGTTTACGCACACTACCACATTAAAAATCAAGATTTCTTTTCCGCCTCAGAAGAACTATTAGCGGCGATAGAGGAAACAAAAAAATCAAAAGAAAAAATCAGATATCATTTCATACTTGCTCAAATTTATCACCAGCAGGAAAATTACATAGAGGCAACAAAGCATTATGAAATTGTTTTAAGAAAAAGCCCTAACTACGAAATGGCATTTAATGCTAAAATTAATAGAGCTAGAGCATATGATGTGACTACTGGAAACATTGAATCAGTGAGAGAAGAGCTTCAAAAAATGTTGAAGGATGACAAAAACACCGAATATCTTGATGTGATTTATTATGGTTTAGCAGAGCTTAGTGTTAGAGAAAACAGGATTGAAGAAGCAATCCCATTATACAAAAAATCTGTTGCTAAAAGCGTAGTAAACGATGCTCAAAAAGCCATCTCCAGTCTTCAGTTGGGAAAAATCTTTTACGAAAGAAAAAATTACAGGAATGCACAAGCGTATTACGACACAACAATTGCTTTTTTAAGTATAAAACACAACTCTTACAAACCTGCCCTACAAAAACAAACTACTTTAAGCGGATTGATCAAAAATCTAGATGTTATAACGCATCATGATAGCCTTCAAATGGTTGCTATGATGTCTGAAAATGAAAGAAATAGTTTTATTGATGCGATTATTAGTAAACTAGAAGAAAAAGAACGTAAAGAAAGAGAACTAGAAGCTAACAATAAAGCAGAATCCATGTTTTTAAACGATCAGAATGGAAGAGGGGGGATAAATAACAATCGATTTAATCAAAACAATCAAGTACAGGGTGGTAAGTGGTATTTTTACAATTCCATAACCTTAAGTTTTGGATATTCAGAGTTTACAAGAAAATGGGGAAAGAGAAAGTTAGAAGATGATTGGCGAAGAGTGAATAAAACATCCCTCACAATTCAAGCGTTAGAATCTGACACTGCAACAGAAGAATTTTTTGACCCAAAAAGTAGGGACTCATATTTAAAAGGATTACCACTAACAATAGAAGAAATACAAGCCTCTAACAAAAAAATAATTGAAGCATACTATAATGCCGGAGTAATTTACAAAGAAGAGTTAGACGACCTTTCGAGGTCAGAAGAAATGTTTGATGAATTAAACCAAAGATTTCCAAAAAACGACAACCGAGTTATGGTGTTATATTATTTATATATCCTAAATACAGATTTGGGACATCACCAAAAAGCAGAAAATTATAAACAATCACTATTAGCAGAATATCCAAATTCTGAATACTCAAAAATTATTTCTAATCCTGAGTTTTTGCAAGAAGCACTAGCGAGTAAGTCGGTAATTGAGCAAACATATGAACAAGCACATAATCTCTATATTTCAAAAAAATATAAACAAGCGCTTGAAATATGTTTAGAAATAAGTGAAAAAAACCCAACAAATCTTTTAAAGCCACACTTTGAATTATTAGCCGCGGTATGTATAGGGTTTATTAATGGAGAACAAAGATTAATATTTGAGTTAGAAAAAGTCAAAAAAACACACACAGGACACATTGTTTCTATAACCGCGAAAGAGTTGTTAGACCACCTAAAAACAAATAATCAAACAAATCAAAATAGCACAGAAATTCAAGAAAACACGATAGATTCTAATGAAGAAACATTGGTAGAATACGCATTTAAGAATAATTCACCACATTACTTCTTAATTTTATTTAAAGATTTTGATTTGAATTTAAACACCGCAAAAGCAATATTTTCTAATTATCACTCTGAGTACTATAGTTTAGAAAAACTCAATATTAGCAGTATATTATTAGATGAGCAAACACACATGATTACCGTACGAGAATTTGAAAACGCTTCAAAGGCAATGGAGTATTATAACGCATTTTTAATTGCTGATGCAAGGGGCCCCTTTGGTTCGGATTTTGATGCTTTTGTAATAGCAGCCCCAAACTTTCCAACATTCTTTAAAAATAAAGATGTAGAAGGATATCAAAAAAAGTTTAACGAAATGTATTTGAGAGGACAGTAAGCTATTTAGGTTTTTATACATTTGCAATAAAGAACACTATAATGTTCACAACCAAAGACAAAAATATGGCAAGACCAAGCGAAAACTCAGGCGTAGTAAATTTAATTGGTGTAGGAACAACAATTTCAGGAGACGTTACATCTTCGGGTGACATCCGTGTTGACGGGACCTTAAAGGGGTCAATCAACACTAAAGGGAAGGTTGTTGTGGGATCAACAGGCATCGTTGAAGGAGATGTTGTTTGTCAAAACGCAGACATTTCTGGGGAGCTAAAAGCAAAAATTAGTGTTTCAGAGTTGTTGGCGTTAAAATCAACTGCAAAACTAGATGGTGATATCGTAACAAACAAATTAGCTATTGAGCCAGGCGCAACATTCTCTGGTTCTTGTAGCATGGGCGCAGTGATTAAAGATATCAAAGATGCCGGAAAACAAGAAGTCCAAAAACAAGAAAAATCAGCGTAATCGGCTTTTAGCGTTGTCATCTCTTCCCTTCCAAATGGGGGTTACCATTTATTTAGGTGCTAATTTTGGTAAATACTTAGATCAAAAATACCAAACAGAAAAACCCTGGCTCACTATTTCCTGTGTTTTTTTAGCGCTTATTATTTCCTTATATAGCTTAGTTCAACAACTAAATAGAATAAATAAAAAGGATTAAATGTTGAGTTTTTGGCGTTTTACCATCTATCTGGGAGGAATATTGTTTCTTGTTTTTGGTATACATGTGTTTTTTACCAAACCAAAAGAACTTTATTTGGGTTATGGCTTCAATTACCTAATCACCATTGTTTCTTTTCTCTGGCTTTTGATAAGAAGCAGAAATAAAAGCGAAACCCTTGGTTTTGTTTTTTTAGCTATTAGCGGTGTTAAGTTTCTTTTTTTCTTTCTATTGTACAGACCATTCTCAATTACATTATTAGAAAAAAAAGCACTTTTTTTATCATTTTTTGTTCCATACGCTATTTGCTCTATATATGAAGTGTATATTTTAGTTAAGTTGCTGAACCAAAAAAACATAGAGGAATAAAGCATAAAATTAATATTCAAAAAAATCATTTATTTAAAAAGAGTAAAAAGTTTTTTGTCCGTTCACATAATTCGTTAATTTTGCCGCGATTTTAGACAAGGCATTTTTAGTTGCAACAGATGAGAGTAAAATCAACGCTATTAACATTCGTATTTACAGTATTGCTAAGTACGGCTTCTTGGGCAGAGCATCATGATGCAAACCATGATACACATGCAGACCCTGAAAAAGACATCAAAGCTGAGATAAAAGAGTTTATCGCTCACCACCTTCAGGATACACACGATTTCCACTTAACAAAAGGTGTTTCTTTCCCATTACCTGTAATTCTATGGGATAATGGTTTTCAAGTGTTTTCTTCATCAAAATTTCATCATGGAGAAACTGTTGCTGAGCATAACGGAAACTTTTACAAATTATATCACGGAAAGGTTTACAAAACAGACGCAGAAGGAACCATCACTTATGATGATTACCATCATGCAGTTAATGAGAAGCCATTGGACTTCTCTATCACAAAGAATGTAAGCTTTATCTTAATCGTTTCTGTACTAATGATGTGGATGTTTAGCCGCATGGCTAAGTCGTATAAAACAAACCCTATTCCAACAGGAATTGGTCGTTTTTTAGAGCCAATCATTGTGTATGTAAGAGATGATATTGCTAGACCAAACATTGGAGAAAAACACTACAAAAGATACATGAGTTTCTTGTTAACGGTTTTCTTTTTCGTTTGGATTATCAACTTATTAGGGCTAACACCATTAGGAGTAAATGTTACCAATAACATTGCAGTAACATTTTCTTTAGCAATTATGACATACTTGATTACCACATTTACTGGTAACAAGCATTATTGGAAACACATTTTTTGGATGCCTGGCGTGCCAACTCCAATGAAGGTGATTTTAGCACCAATCGAATTATTAGGAACAATTATTAAGCCGTTCTCTTTAATGATTCGTTTGTATGCAAACATTACTGCGGGACACGTAGTATTAATGAGTATTATCGGTTTAATGTTCATCTTTAAAAGCTGGATTGGAAGTCCGTTATCATTTGGATTAGCCTTTGCGCTTGCCTTACTAGAATTATTAGTGGCAGCTCTTCAGGCATACATCTTTACAATGTTATCGGCATTATACTTCGGTTCCGCAGTAGAAGAACATCACGACCACTAAGAATGAATGTTTAATTTTAATTAATATAATTATGACTATTCCAAACATTGTAGGAGCAGGTTTAATCGTAATCGGTGCTGGTTTAGGTATCGGTAAGATTGGTGGATCAGCAATGGACGCCATCGCTCGTCAACCAGAAGCTTCTGGAAAAATCCAAACAGCTATGCTTATTGCAGCAGCACTTATTGAAGGTATTGGATTCGCGGCTTTATTCGCTGCTTAATTAAACCACAAATCAAGACTGTGACGGTTGGTCACGGTCTTGATTTTTAAAATTAAACTGAAGAAAAAAAGAGATAATGGAGAAATTAATTAATGACTTTTCGGTAGGCTTATTCTTCTGGCAAACATTATTGTTTCTAGTATTAGTTTTCTTCCTAAGAAAATTTGCTTGGAAACCAATTTTAGAAGCGGTTGAAGGAAGAGAAGAAGGAATTAAAAACGCCTTAGACGCAGCTGATAAAGCAAAAGCTGATATGGAAGTGTTAAACGCAGACAACGAGCGTATTTTAGCAGAAGCAAAAGCAGAGCGTGATTCCTTATTAAAAGAAGCTCGCGAAATGAAAGAAAACATCATTACAGAAGCAAAAGAAAAAGCTTCTTTGGAAGCAGATAAAGTGATGGCTTCAGCAAAAGAGCAAATCAATAACGAAAAACAAAAAGCTGTTACTGAATTGAAAAATCATGTAGCGAGCTTGTCAATCGAAATCGCTGAGAAAGTATTGAAAAGCGAATTGAAAGACGCAGATAAGCAAAAAGAATTAGTAGGAGCTGCCTTGAAGGAAGCAGAACTTAACTAAGATGAGAAACACAAGAGTAACATTACGATACGCCAAATCATTATTGGAGCTTGCTGTAGAGCAAAGCCAATTGGACGCTTGTAAAGCGGACATGGAGGCTGTTGTGGCAGCGTGTAAAGAGAGCAAAGACCTTTCTTTATTGCTAAAAAGCCCAGTGGTAAAGACCGATAAAAAAGTGGCGATTTTAAATGAAGTATTTGCAAATCTCGGCACATTAAGCAAATCTTTCATCAACATCATCACCAATAAAAAGCGTGAGATGTTATTAGAAGAAATCGCAGAACGATTCTTAATTGTTTACAAACAACACAAAGGAATTGAATCTGCTGTAGTCACTACTGCTATTCCGTTAGACAATGACCTAAGAGCAGCTATCCAAGCGTTTGTTGAAAAGCATGGAAGAGGCCAAGTAGAGCTAACAGAAAAAGTAGATGAAAAACTTATTGGTGGAGCCGTTATCCGAATGGGTGATAAGCAACTAGACGCGAGTGTGCTTCGTCAAATCAATGATTTAAAACAAACATTTAATAAAAACCTTTACATAAAGGACTTCTAAAAACCGAATACAATGGCAGAAGTAAAACCAGCTGAAGTATCAGCAATCTTAAGACAACAATTAGCAGGCGTTAAATCTGAGGCCGAGCTACAAGAAGTAGGTACCGTTCTTCAAGTGGGTGACGGTATTGCCCGTATCTACGGACTAACCAATGTTCAATCAGGAGAGCTTATTGAGTTTGAAAACGGCTTACAAGCAATCGTTTTGAACCTTGAGGAAGACAATGTAGGTGCAGTATTGTTAGGGCCTTCTAAAGGAATTAAAGAAGGTGATGTGGTAAAAAGAACAAACCGTATTGCTTCTATCAATGTAGGTGAAGGGATGTTGGGTCGCGTAGTAGATCCTCTGGGTATCCCAATTGATGGCAAAGGACCAATCGAAGGCGAAACATTTGAAATGCCTATCGAGCGTAAGGCGCCAGGTGTTATTTACCGTCAGCCTGTAAATGAGCCACTACAAACAGGTATCAAAGCGATTGATGCGATGATTCCAGTAGGTAGAGGACAGCGTGAGTTGATTATTGGTGACCGTCAGACTGGTAAAACAGCAGTAGCGATTGACACCATCATCAACCAAAAAGAATTTTACGATAAAGGAGAGCCTGTATTCTGTATTTATGTAGCTGTTGGTCAAAAAGGATCTACAGTAGCAGCTATTGCTAAAACATTAGAAGAAGCTGGAGCGCTTCCATATACAGTGATTGTAGCGTCTAACGCTTCTGATCCTGCTCCAATGCAGTTCTACGCACCATTAGCAGGAGCGGCAATTGGTGAGTACTTCCGTGATACTGGTCGTCCAGCATTGATTGTATTTGATGATTTATCAAAGCAAGCAGTTGCTTACCGTGAGGTATCTCTTCTATTAAGAAGACCTCCAGGTCGTGAAGCATACCCAGGAGATGTATTCTACTTACACTCAAGATTATTAGAGCGTGCAGCAAAGGTTATTAACGATGATACAATTGCAGCGCAAATGAATGACCTTCCAGAGTCTTTAAAAGGCAAGGTAAAAGGTGGCGGTTCATTAACAGCATTACCAATTATTGAAACACAGGCGGGTGATGTATCTGCTTATATTCCAACCAATGTAATCTCCATTACTGACGGTCAGATATTCTTAGATGGTGATTTATTCAACTCAGGTGTTCGTCCCGCAATTAACGTAGGTATTTCGGTATCTCGTGTTGGAGGTTCTGCTCAGATTAAATCAATGAAGAAAATTTCAGGAACACTTAAATTAGATCAGGCACAATTCCGTGAATTAGAAGCTTTTGCGAAGTTTGGTTCTGACCTAGATGCAGCAACTAAAGCTGTTATCGACAAAGGTGTTCGTAACGTAGAAATCTTGAAGCAAGGCCAATACTCTCCACTACGAGTAGAGGAGCAGGCAGCAATCATTTACTGCGGTACTAATGGCTTATTAATGGATGTTCCTGTAAACAAAGTGAAAGAATTCGAAACAGAGTTTATTTCATTTATGCACCAAAAACACCAAGATGTTTTAGATGCTTTGGCGGCAGGAAAATTAACAGATGAAATCAAGAATACGCTAGAAACAGTAGCGGCTGATTTATCTAAAAAATACGCAGCATAACAAATGGCGAACTTAAAAGAAATACGCGCCCGTATCTCTTCTGTTGGTTCAACCATGCAGATTACCAGTGCCATGAAAATGGTATCGGCTGCAAAGTTGAAACGCGCCCAAGACGCCATTACTCAAATGCGTCCTTACGCTAATAAACTTCGTGAGTTGTTGGTAAACCTAAGCTCTACTTTAGAAGGGTCTGATGGCGGAGCTTTCGCTCAAGAACGCGAAGTAAAAAAGGTGTTATTGGTAGCGATTACTTCCAATAGAGGTTTATGTGGAGCATTTAACTCAAACATCATTAAAAAAGCGAAAAGCTTAGCAGAGAACGACTATACCGATGCCGATGTGTCTTTCTTGACAATTGGTAAAAAAGGATCAGAATTCTTTGCTAAAAACGGCTTTACAGTGCGTTCATCGCACGACAGTTTATATGATGAACTAACTTTTGAAAACACCTCTGCAATTGCAGAAGACATCATGCAAAACTTTTTGAGTGGTGAATTCGATAAGGTGATTCTTGTGTACAGCCAGTTTAAAAATGCCGCTACACAATTAGTGCAAGCAGAGCAGTTTTTACCTGTTGAAACACCAACAGAAGAAGGTGCTACAATTGGCGATTACATCTTTGAACCATCGAAGGAAGAAATTGTAACAGATTTAATTCCTAAGTCTTTGAAAATACAATTATTTAAAGGAGTTTTGGACTCTCATGCTTCTGAACATGGAGCACGAATGACAGCCATGCATAAAGCAACTGATAATGCAGGAGAGTTGAAGAAAGACCTAACCCTAACATACAACAAAGCCCGTCAGGCAGCAATTACTGGTGAGATTTTGGAGATTGTAGGTGGTGCGGAAGCGTTGAACGCATAATCTGGTTAAAAAATAAATATTTTAAAGCCCTTCCTTTTGGAGGGGCTTTTTTATGGCCTATTGCATCTAAAAACTATATTTGTAAACTAGACAAAACTTATCAAAGATGAGCTATCAAAATGTATTATCAGAAGTAAAAGACGGTGTTTCTTATATCACAATCAACCGTCCAAAGCAGTTAAATGCTTTAAACAAAGAAACGATTGAAGAGTTGAATGACGTTATTATAAAAGCTGATCAAAATAAAGCAGTAAAATGTCTGATACTCACAGGAGCCGAAACTAAAGCTTTTGTAGCGGGCGCCGATATTAAAGAGTTTGCCCACTTTAATGAAGAAGAGGGGGCAAATCTTGCAAAAGATGGCCAATACATGTTATTTAATTTATTAGAAAATCTTTCTACACCAACGATTGCAGCAGTTAACGGATTTGCTTTAGGAGGAGGTCTAGAGCTTGCAATGGCTTGCCACATGCGCGTTGCTTCCAATAATGCTAAGATGGGTCTCCCAGAAGTTTCTTTAGGGGTAATTCCTGGTTATGGAGGTACACAGCGCTTAGCTCAACTTGTTGGAAAAGGAAAAGCTATGGAATTAATTTCCACGGCGGGCATGCTAACTGCTGAAGAGGCGAAGGAATGGGGTTTGGTAAATCATGTTTGTTCGCAAGATGAACTGATTCCTACTTGTGAAAAAATAGCATCTAAGATAGCTCGCAACTCATCTATAGCAATTGGCTACGCAATAAAAGCCGTAAATGCGGGTTTTAGTTCAATGGGTTACCAAGCAGAGATTGATGCCTTTGGGGCATGTTTTGGCACAAACGATTTTAAAGAAGGAACAACCGCTTTTATCGAAAAAAGAAAAGCAGAATTTCCGGGAAATTAAAGATTGAATCCATTAAAGAAATTAGCAGGGCAAACCGCCATTTATGGGTTAAGTAGCATTATTGGCCGCTTACTGAATTACTTATTAGTTCCTTTATATACACGTTATTTCACCACCTCAGAATACGGAGAGGTAACCACTCTCTATGCATATGTTGCTTTTTTAGTTATCATTCTTACCTACGGCATGGAAACCGCTTTTTTCCGTTTTTCACAAAAGGAACAAGATAAGAAATCGGTTTATAGCACCACCTTAATTTCTTTGTTGATTTCTTCAACAATATTTATCGTGTTGATGTTTGTGAATGCCGACAGTGTGGCAATCGCATTAAACTTTAATGGGCACCCGGAATATATACAGTGGTTTGCGCTTATTATTGGTCTAGACGCTGTTTCTTCAATCTCTTTTGCGAAACTAAGAGAACAAGGTAAAGCAGCTCGTTTTGCTTTAATTCGACTACTTAACATATTTATCAATATCGGATTAAATCTTTTCTTTATTATTTACTGCCCTTTTGCAATAAAAAACAATTTACCTTCTGCAGAATTTGTACAAAGTATATACAGTGATGTTATAGGAATAGGTTATATTTTTATTGCCAATTTAGTATCAAGTGTCGTTACGATTCTGCTTCTGCTACCAGAAATGTTGTCTTCTTCTTGGAGGTTCAAGCCACAGCTTTGGAAAAAGATGATGGTTTTTGCGCTTCCACTAATGGTAGCAGGGCTAGCAGGAATTACCAATGAAACAATTGACCGCATTTTATTGTCACACCTTCTACCATCTAGTATTGCCACCTCCGAGGTTGGTATTTATGGAGCGTATTATAAGTTGTCAATTATTATGACGTTATTCATCCAGACCTTCAGATTTGCAGCAGAACCTTTCTTCTTTGCACAAGAAAAAGAACTCAACGCAAAAAAGGTATATGCAGATGTTATGAAGTATTTCACCATTATTACATCAAGCATTTTTTTAGGGGTAATGATTTATTATGATCTTGTACAGCAATTTATTGGCGAAGAGTTTCACGATTCCAGAGGGTTGGTAGTAGTACCGGTTCTATTATTTGCTAATCTTTTTTTAGGGATCTACTACAATCTAGCAGTTTGGTTTAAGCTAACGGAAAAAACAAGATTTGGAGCTTACTTAGCGTTATTTGGAGCAGTCATCACCCTGGCGCTCAATTTTGCACTTATTCCTATTTTAGGCTTTGAAGGATCAGCTTGGACAACACTTCTATGCTATTTATCTA
The DNA here is from genome assembly GCA_902580855.1 of uncultured Bacteroidota bacterium. Lineage (GTDB taxonomy): Bacteria > Bacteroidota > Bacteroidia > Flavobacteriales > UBA7312 > UBA7312. The sequence goes on from CACHMF010000011.1 coordinate 31,537, forward strand.
TGACGGTTGCCTCATATTTTTTAGGAAAAAAATACTACCCTATTCCCTACGATTTAAAACGAATAGTTCTATATCTAGGCACATCCTTACTCCTCTTTTCACTAAGTGTTTATGTTGATTTAGGGATGTCGGCAAACACACTATACCTCCTTATTTTTATTAGCGTAGCCTACATCTTGGAACGACCTAAAAAAAGATTAAATTCAACACCAGAATTATTTGATTAGTGATGAAAATAAAAGTTGTCAATAAATCGAAGCACCCATTACCAAATTACGCAACCACCCAATCTGCAGGAATGGACTTAAGAGCCAATTTAGATGAGCCAATAATTTTAAAGCCATTAGACCGAACATTGGTGAAAACGGGCATTTTTATGGAGCTTCCTGCGGGTTATGAAGCCCAAGTTAGGCCAAGAAGCGGATTGGCATTTAAAAAAGGAATAACGGTATTAAACACGCCAGGAACCATTGATGCAGACTATAGAGGGGAAGTGGGCGTTATATTAGTGAATCTTTCCAATGAAGATTTTGTAGTGGAAGACGGAGAACGTGTTGCTCAGATGGTGATTGCTAAACACGAACAACCTTCTTGGGAGAAAGTTGAAGAATTGATAGAAACAGAAAGAGGGTCTGGTGGGTTTGGCTCAACAGGAGTAAAGTGATTTTTTATGAGACGCAGTATCATATTTATATTAGTGATTTTGCTTGGGTTTTCTTTTGTAGCAGAAGCGCAAAAAAGACCAAGAACAAAAGGAAAAGTTAGTACGCAGAAAAGCCAGCCTAGCGATCGAGAAAAATTGAATTATGAGATGGCATTTTTTAATGGTCTTCGACAAAAAGCACTTGGAAATCTAGAGTCTGCAGCAGAAGAATTTCTGAAATGCATAAAGCTAGACGGAAGTAAGGCTGCTCCTATGTACGAGCTAGCTATGATTTATTGTGAATTTAGTCAGTATTCTGACGCTCTATTTTTTATTCAAAGCGCTAGCGAAATAGAGCAGGAAAACATCTGGTACCAGCAACTATTAGCAGATGTGTATGTCAGAAATCAAAAATATAAAGCAGCTATTATCACCTATAAAAAATTATTAAAAGAACATCCGGGGAACGAAGAATGGCATTTTCAGTTGGCAAGCGCTTATTTGTTGGATAAACAGTTACGAAAAGCAATAGAGGTATATAACGATATGGAACAATATATAGGTGTTGATGAAATACTGATTATGCAAAAACATCGAATTTACCTTGAATTAAAAGATAAAAAAGGAGCAAAAACAGAATTGGAGAAATGGATTGTATCTGAACCTAAAAACCCCAAGCCCTACAGCTTACTTGCTGAAATATATTTGCTAGAAGGAAACCAAAAAAAAGCGATTGAAGCATTGGAGCGTATCCTAGAAATAGCTCCAAATAACGGAAAAGCTCATCTCACGCTCTCGGACTTATACAGAAATAATGGAGAAACTAAAAAAGCATTTAACTCATTAAAAATCGCCTTTTCAAGTAGCGGCCTAAGTATTGATTCAAAAATGAGAATACTTATAACGTATTATGATATCACTCAGATAGACAGCACGCTAAAAAAGGACGCCTTCGATTTAGTAGAAATTCTAAAGGAGAGTCACCCAAACGATGCTAAGCCACATACTATTGCCGGAGATTACCATTTCAGAGAAGGAGATTTAAAAGCTGCAAAAGAAGCTTTTGAAACAGCGCTTCAGTTTGATCAAAGTAGATTTCCTATTTGGCAGCAATTGCTTATTATTTGTTTTGACTTAAAAGAATATGAACTTGTTGCTTCCTATGCGCAAAAAGCAATGGAGTTATTTCCCAGTCAACCTATCACTTACTTGCTGAGTGGGATGTCGTACATTCAAATCAAATTGTATGATAACGCCATTACTGTTTTGAACACAGGTAAAATTATGGTTTTTGGAAACAACGAATTATTAGCACAATTCTACTCATCCTTAGGGGATGCTTATCATGCTCAAAAGAATCATATGATGTCAGATGATTCGTATGACAAGTCGTTAGAATTATCACCACTTAATACTTATGTGCTAAATAATTACAGTTATTACTTATCACTTCGAAAAAAGAATTTAGATAAGGCGCTAGAAATGATGGAGGTGTGTGTAGCATTAAATCCGGGAATAGCATCTTACGAAGACACCTATGCGTGGGTGTTTTATCAAAAAGGACAATACGATAATGCCCAAGAGTGGTTAGAACGCGCATTGACAAGCGGGGGTAATCAAAGCGCTGTAATTGTAGAGCATTATGGTGATGTTTTGTATCAGCTTGGTAAAGTCGCTAGGGCGGTAGAGCAATGGAAAAAAGCGAAAGAATTAGGATCTGAAACACCCTTCATTGAACAAAAAATAAACGAGCGAAAACTCTATGAATAAGCTTTGGATTATTGCTTTAACCTTGTTTCTTTTTGCTTGTGGAAGCAATAAAGATGTTGTTACTTCTTCTTCTCTAGAAAATCACTCGTCTAAATTGATTGTTAAAAAAGTAAATCAAAATCATTTAGATTACAATTGGTTTACGGCCAAACTCAGCGGAAAGATAGAAAAAAACGGAGCGGACACTCCTGTTTCAGCTAATTTAAGAATTAGAAAAGACAGCATTATTTGGCTTTCGGTATCTGCGCTTTTAGGTATTGAGGTGGCGCGCATTCAAATTACTCCAGACAGCGTGAAACTAATAAGCAGAATCAATAAAACATATTGGACAGGAGATTTTGAGGACATTGAAAGCGTTTATGGAATACCTGCAAATTACAAACAATTGGAGGGTATTTTGGTGGGACAAATTTCACTTGAAAACCAAAAAATGAGGTCTATAATTTCAGAGAACAAATATTTACTCTTTAATAAAAGCAAAAAACAAACCCCCCAATCTAAAGCATGGATTGATAGTCGATTTTTGATAGACACATATTTACTAGAAGATGTGTTGGAACAATCTCTTACAATTCGTTATTTAGAGTACGAGAAGTACGCGCAAAGATGGGTTCCTCTAAAACTCAATTTTTTGTTATCTAACATTGATCAACAAACAGAAGCCAATTTCACTTACTCAAAAGTGAATATCAATACCCCTAAAAAAGTAAACTTCAATATTCCTGACAGTTATGTTCCAATGGACTAAACATATCATTTGTGTGCTGCTTTGTACTTTCTCAGCGATTGTGTTTGCTCAAAGCAAGGAGGAATTACAAAACAAAAAGGAGCAGCTTCAAAATGAAATTAAGTTAACAAACGAGTTGTTAAACGAAGCGAAGAAAGAAAAAAACTCCTCCATCAACACCCTTTCAACTTTGAAGCGAAAAATTACCTCTCGAAATGAAATGATCACTACTTTAGGAATTGAGATCGGGCTGTACTCAAAACAGATTCAACAACTCGAACAAGAGGTCTTTGTCACGGAAGAAAGCATTAAGCAGAAGCAAGTAGAATTACAATCCTTAAAAGAAGAGTATGCTAAATTAGTTTATTATGCTTATCACAACAGAGGGGCCTATGATCGTTTAGCGTTTATTTTTTCAGCACATAGTTTTCACCAAGCGTACAAGCGCATTAAATATTTCCAGCAATACAGTCAATTTAGACAGCAACAAGTAAAGTTGATTGAAGAAAAAGAGGCTGAGCTAGAAAGGGAGTTACTTTCTTTGAAACAGAGCAAGGCAATGCTTTTAGTGGAGAAAAATAAAAAAACAAAAGCGTTAGTAAATACAGAAAGTGAAAAACAACAGCTAGATTCGGAAAAAGATGAACAACAATCTCTTGTTAATGAATTAGCTAAAAAAGAGAAACACTTAAAAACTGAGCTAAAAACCAAAGAACAGCAGTCTAAAACATTAGACGCTCAGATTAGAAAAATCATAGAAGAAGAAATTAGAAAAGCAAAAGAGGTAGCAGCCTCTACAGGAACACCTTCTTTTAGCATGACCCCAGAACAAAAAGATTTAGCTGAAAAATTTACAAACAATAAAGGAACACTTCCTTGGCCAGTTGAAAGAGGTGTGATCATAGAACGTTTTGGAAAACAAAAACACCCTGTATTAGCAGGCATTGAAACCTATAACAACGGGATTAAAATAACAACAGAAAAAGGCTCTTCTGTTCGAGCTATTTTTGACGGTACAGTAAGTCGCATCCTAAATATCCCGGGAGCAGGAAAAGCAATTATTGTTAGTCATGGCGATTATTTTAGTGTTTACAACAATCTTTCCGATGTATTTGTAACTGTAGGCCAATCCTTAAAAACCAAACAGGAAATAGGGTTGGTTTTTACCAACTCCAGCAACAACGAAACAATAACAGAGTTACAAATTTGGAACGGCAATAAAAAGTTAAATCCTTCACAATGGCTGTATCGAGCGTATTAAGTAAAATTTAGCTACTTTTGTTTATTTAATTGAACATTGATTCAAACATGATTTCAACAACATTTTTAATGATAGGATGGCCACAAATAGTTTTGATTATTGTGGTAGTCTTAATTCTTTTTGGCGGCAAAAAATTACCCCAATTAATGAAAGGATTAGGTGAAGGGATGAAGGAGTTTAAAAACGCTTCAAAAGACCTAAACAACGACAATAAAGAGGAAAAATAAATTTCCATCTATATGAAAACCTATCGCTCTTTAGTAGCTGTACAGGAAGACCTGAAGAACGGTTCTTTAAGCTGCCATTCTCTCACGCAAGCATATCTTAATCGTATTGCAGAAAAAAAGTATTTAAATGCTTTTTTAGAGGTTTTTGAAGCAGAAGCCTTATCACGTGCCAAAACTATTGACAAGAAGCTTCAATCCGGCACTGCAGGCCGCTTAGCGGGAATGGTAATAGGGATAAAAGACAACATTTGTTACAAAGGGCACGCTTTGTCAGCATCCTCTAAAATTTTAGATGGTTTTGAAAGTTTGTTCAGCGCTACAGTTGTAGAGCGTATATTGGCTGAAGATGCCATCATCATTGGTCGCACAAACTGTGACGAGTTTGCGATGGGAAGCTCCAACGAAAATTCTGCTTATGGAAACGTGTTGCATCATATAGATAGCACTAAAGTTCCAGGAGGTTCTTCGGGAGGTTCCGCGGTAGCTGTAGCAGCCGACTTGTGTTTAGCAACTTTAGGTAGTGATACTGGAGGTTCTATTCGTCAGCCAGCATCTTTTTGTGGTGTGGTAGGATATAAACCGACGTATGGAAGAGTGTCACGCTGGGGACTTATTGCCTATGCTTCTTCATTTGATCAAATAGGACCTTTTACACACAACGTTCAGGATGCCGCCTTACTAATGGAGGTAATGGCTGGCGCAGACGCTCAGGACAGCACAGCTTCACAAAAAGAAGTACCAACATACTCTAAATTATTAAAACATAAAAAAGGTGTTAAAATTGCATACATCAAAGATTGTATGGAGAGCCCAGGATTAGACCCTGAAATTAAAAAACATATTGAAGAAAAAATAGATCAACTTAGAGCCGAAGGACATACTGTTGACCCGATAGATTTTCCATATTTAGACCATATGGTTCCGGTATATTATATTTTAACAACCGCAGAAGCATCTTCTAATTTAGCCCGTTTTGATGGTGTTCACTATGGGCATAGAAGTTTATTAGCCACAGACATTCCTAGTACATATACTAAATCTAGGTCCGAAGGTTTTGGAGATGAGGTAAAGCGTAGAATTATGCTCGGAACCTTTGTGCTTAGTTCAGGATATTATGATGCATATTATAACAAAGGACAGAAAGTAAGGCGTATACTTCAAGATAAGACTAATAATATTTTCAAATCTTACGATTTTATATTGTCACCAACTACCCCACACACCGCTTTTGAAATAGATAGAGAAACAGCAGACCCAACAATAATGTATCTTGAAGACATCTTTACTGTACAAGCAAACATTGTTGGTTGTTGCGCAGTCTCTTTGCCAACAGGCAGGCATTCTAACGGATTGCCGTTTGGCATTCAACTAATGGGGCCAAATTTCAATGACAAAGAATTATTGGCTTTTTCGCATCAGATAATGAACAAATAATCGTTCATAATTTGAGGAGCAATCTTCTCGAGATAACAATCATTTATAGCAAATTTGTAACATCCACATTAAAGGGGATAATTCTGATTATGAGATGGTTTAAGATATTTTTGTTTTGCTCAATTTTAGCATTTGCCAACGACGCCTTTGCTGTGCAAAATCCTGCAGCATGTGAGTTGAACGAAACTATAAAAGCAGACACTGTTGTAAGTTGGCAAAACGACAATCCAAAATTTGCAAGACACGATTCTTTATTAGCTTTAGAAATGCGTTCGTATCAATTGTTGGAAGCAGACACACAGGTGTTAAACACATGGAATTATACGCCAGACAGCGTTCCTTTTTTTGAGGACAGCATTTATCAAGAACGACTGCTAGAAATGAACAAGCACACACCTTTTAACCTGCACTACAATCAAGCGGTGCAAATAGAAATCAATCGTTATGCAAACACTTACCGAAAGCATGTGTCGCAAATGCTAGGAAAAGCTCAGTATTATTTTCCATTATTTGAAGAAGTTCTGGATGAGTACGATTTGCCGCTAGAATTTAAATATTTGGCAATAGTTGAGTCAGCTCTTAAACCACACGCACGCTCTCGATCTGCAGCAACCGGTCTTTGGCAATTCATGTATAATACGGGTAAAATTTACGACTTGAAAGTAACCTCCTACATTGACGAACGTTCAGACCCAATACAATCTACTATTGCGGCTTGCGAGTATTTTACTTTCCTCTACAAAATGTTTAATGATTGGGAATTGGTTTTAGCGGCGTACAATGGTGGACCAGGATATGTGTCGAGAGCTATGCGAAGAACAGGAGCTACTGATTATTGGTCTGTACGCCCTTTTTTAAGAACAGAAACACAGCGTTATGTGCCAAAGTTTATAGCTGTCAATTATATTATGAACTATGCTTCTGCACATAACATATACCCTACACCTTATCCTTATACCCAAGCAGAAACAGATACGATTAGCATTACGCAAAGCATGGCTTTTGAAACAATCTCAGAGACCTTAGACATACCTTTAGCGGTATTACAAGAGTTAAACCCTATGTATAAAAAAGACTTAATTCCGGTAGGAAAAAATAAAACTGCTTTATTGAAATTACCACGAGCAAAAATGGGTGATTTCATCACCAATGAAGAACAAATTTATGCTATCAGTACAGAGAAGCAAAAACCTTATGTAGAAGAAGATGCGCCAACAATTCATCGAGTTAAAAAAGGAGAGTATTTAGGTAAAATAGCAAAACAATACAATACTTCGGTTAGCCGTTTAATGAGCTGGAATAACTTGAAAAACTCAAATTTGCGAGTAGGACAAAAGCTAGTTGTGTACATCAATCCTGATGCTGCTCCTGCCACAAAAACAACAAACTCATCCAAGGGAACGATAGAATACACTGTTAAATCAGGAGATACATTGTGGGGAATTGCTAAAAAATACTCTGGAGTTTCTGTGAGTCAAATAGAAAAGTTAAACAATATTTCAGCCAGCGACTTAAAGCCGGGAATTAAAATTCAGATACCAAAAACTTGATGCGATACGCTTGTATAATCTTACTTTTTACGTTTTATTCATGTCAAGAAAATGGTCAGAAAGATGTGAGTACATTGCCAAGTATGACAGGCGGTATTAATGAGCTTGTTATTGTTTTAGAAGAACATTTGTGGCAGGGAGCTGTAGGAGATTCATTACGAGCTGTGTTGGGCGCAGAGGTGCAAGGAATCCCTTGGCAAGAATCTATTTTTGATTTAGTGCAAATACCACCCAAAGCATTTACGAGAATTTTTGAAACACATAGAAATCTTCTCTTTTTCGAAAAAGGAAATAAAGCGTCTGTTGGCTTTCAAGAAAACACCAATGCTAAAGGGCAGCTGATGGCTTTAGTCACCTATCAAAATACGGAAGAATTAAAGGTTTTACTAAAGCAATATGCTTCCGTAATAGCGTATAGATTTCAAGAATATGAGAAGGAGCGTTTAAGAGCGCAAATGGTGTTACAAACAGGTTTAGAGAAAGTTTTTCAAAAACATAAAGTCGACCTAAACGTTCCAAAAGATTTCACCCTTGTGCTAGACACTACAGATTTCAGCTGGATAGAGTATAGCCCTAAAGACAAAGAAATTATTCAAGGTGTTCTTATTTACGAAATAAAGCCTGAAACACCCTTTACAACATGGCAACTTTTAGCACAAAGAGACTCTTTGGCGAAGCAGTATGTGCAAGGAGAAACAACAGGAAGCTACATGGCTGTAGAAACACAACACTACCAACCTTGGATTAAACACATAGAAAGCATGGGCTGCAATGCATTGGAAATTAAAGGGCTGTGGAAAATGCAAAATGCATTTATGGGAGGTCCTTTTATTGCTCATTTTATTCAAGACACAACAAGTAATAGAATTCTTGCTATAGAAGGGTTTTTGTTCAATCCTGGAAAGGACAAAAGGGACAAAATGCAATTGTTGCAATTAGTGCTAGAAAGCGCTAAAATGAGGCCTGCAAAGTAAGAATAAGATTTCTTCCAGGAGCGCTAATGCCACTAGAGTATGTTTTGTAGTGAACGTCCAAAATGTTTTCTAAGCCGACTTGAGCTAACAACATCTCGTTTAATCTATATTGATAATTTAGATTCAAAGTCCACCAAGCAGGCGTCCCGTCTATTGTAGCTTCTTGCGGGTTGTCACTACCATTAGGGCTGTAATTTTCTATGTATTTCCAACCATTATACAATGCAAAACCTTGTAAAGCGTGTTTATCTTTTTGCCAACTCAGCTCGCTCTTTCCATACACTGGCGGAATATGATCCATGTAGTTTCCATCGCTATCTTGCCCAAAAGTGTAGTTAAAAGAATGTGTGGTAGCCCAAAAATCATTTAATACCGCATGCGCCTTTAAATGCCCTCCCCAAATAGACGCTTCTTGTGTGTTTTGGTTGGCAACAATTGGTAAGTACTCCCCGTCATACCATAAGCTGTCTTGTCCATTAAGTGAGAACACTTCTTTAATAATAGCATCCTGTAAAATGGTGTAAAAAGCAGTGCCGGAAATAAAATGTCCTTGATTCCATTTTTTGCTAATTGTAAACTCTACGTTGCTCGAGTATTCAGGAGTTAAGTATTTGTTAGGGACCGTAACCGTTCCGCTTTTTGCAAACACTTTAGTTACATCATCCACATTAGGACTTCTAAATCCAGAAGATATAGAAGCGCTTCCCTCCCATCCTTTTTGCAATTGATGAAAAATACCTAAACTCCCCGTGGTTGCATCATTGTCTAATTGAATACTCTCAAAAGGAAGATTGTAAGTTTCTGTATCTAGAAAATCAGCATTTAATATGCTATTGCTATATCGAATACCCCCACTTAAATAAGAGGATTTTGCAATCGGATGCTTGTATTGTACAAATATACTGAAGTTACTCATATCACTTCCCCCATCAGCATATCGGCTAGGAGACCCTTCGTTAGCAGTAGAGTGAACCAAGTTGTGTTGAACATCAAAACCATAGTTAAGGTTGTTGTGTCCAATAGACTTGTTGAAGTCGGTTGCTAACGAATAAACCCACACTTTTTCAAATCGTTCAAATAGGAGTCCTCCTATTTTTTGAGAATACCTGCTTTCTGATAATTGCTGTACAGCAAAGTGTGTGTTGAATTCATCAAACAATTGCTTTTCTTTAGAGTGATGCATGCTTAAGGTGTTCATGAATCTTTTTTGAGGTCCATACTCCCAAACAGCAAATTTCCCTTCCCCTTTATCACTTACATCATTCAGCTTGTCAAATCTAGGAATGTTAGTGCTACTAGAGGCTTGTGTGTTGAGCATGAAACTCCAATTTTGATTTGCATCAAAACGAATTTTTTGCATGAAATCCGCCTGGCTATAACTTGTGTTGAGTTGTTCCACCCCATCAGTGATATGCGTCTCCCTACCCCAATCATCATAGCCGTGTAAACGATTACCTCCCATTTTAAGATTACCGTAATGATGCACGCTTAACGCATGTAGATAAGACCATTTTCCTTTAGACCAAGCAATATCAAAATGAGAAGAAACACCATTGTTAGCGGTGTTGATTTTTTGTACAAACTGCCTTTTTGTTGCTTGACGCGCTTCTGGCGATTTGGTGTGGATATGGATGACACCACCTAGAGCGTCACTTCCGTATTTAACAGAAGCAGGGCCGAAAATTACATCCATTTTGTTAAGCATATATGGGCTTGTACTGATGATATTCTGAATGTGCCCGCTGCGAAAAATAGCATTGTTTAAACGAACCCCGTCTACTACTAAAAGGATACGGTTTGCCTCGAAGCCACGTACGATAGGACTCCCCCCTCCTGATTGGCTCATTTGCACCATTACGGCACCATTTTTTTGAAGAATGTCAGCTGTATTACTAGGGTTTGATTGCAGAACATCCTCAGCGCTAACAGAAGTGATTTGTTGAGGCGTGAAGAGGCGCTCCCTTTCCTCTTTTTCATCTTCAAAAACAATTTCAGGAATGGTGTGACCCAGCAATAAAGTATCTTTTGCATTGCTTTTTGCAGCGATCAAAATCAGACCAATTAAAAAAAGTGTTAACCTCATGCATTCAAAACTGTTTGCAACACTTCAAGTGATTGCACTTTTCTAAACCCTTCAATATGCAGGGAATAATAATCTAACAAAACGCCTAAAACATCTTTTTTGTTGTGTGCTATTGCTTGCCCGCTTAAAAGTTGCGCAAAAGTAGTAATTAAAGGCTCCTGAATGAAGTGTTGATGTGTAGGCCTTATAGCGCAAAAACAACCCTCTGTTAAATCGAAAAAAGGCCAATTATTATAGTTCTTTTCAGGGCAAAAACCTAAAAAATCACTTAAGCCAACTAAGAAATGCAAATGAAAGGTACTGTCAAATTCTTTTATGTCAAAATCAATGAGAGAGCTCTCTAAAAAAGAAAATAAACTTACGTTAGCTGACTCTTCTTTCAGACACTTGCTCAACACCTCTGCTAAAAAAAGCAAAACAGAACTTTTGTAAATATGAAAAGGGGCCTCTTGATATTGGTAGTCGATCTTACACTCTTTAATTCGTTGTAACCCAGATTTTTCTTTGTGAAAGACTTCCAGATCTAGAATGTTTAAGGGCTGGTAATAGGTGTTTTTACCTTTCCTTTTTCTTACTCCATTTACTAGATATGATTGTATTCCTAAAGATTCTGTATAAATGCGGCAAATAATGCTGCTTTCAGCATACTTGATACTGCTTAAAACAATTCCTTTAGTTTGTTGAATCATTATTGCACGAATAGGATTTTAGCAACATTGGTTTCCGTACCAAAAGAATTACTGCTAAAGATTAGATATACACCTGTATTCACACGCACACCGTAACCGTTTTTACCATCCCAGACAGCTTGTCCGCCTAAGGCTGTAGTTTCATACACTAGTGTTCCGTTAAGATCAGTGATCTTCACATCAGCATCTTCTACAAGACCCTTAATAGCTATAAATCCGTTAAATTCTGGGCGCACTGGGTTAGGGTAAACGCTTACATTTTTATGTGTCTCGTGCCCGTGTGTTGCATCCGATAAATAAGAAATTAACCCCTTACTTGTACCAATAAACACCTCTCCTGTTTGATGGTTTAAATCAATATCAGTGATTGTATTGGAGAATAGCGGACTATTTTCTTTTGTGAAGTGATGAATTTGTTCTGTTCCGTTCGGAGAAACCAAAAACACACCTGCATTTTGTGTGCCGAGCCACTTTCTGTTTGCCCCATCTACAGCAATAGCTGTTACTGTTTCATTAGCAAGTAAATATTCCACATACCCATCGATTTCTACTAAAATTTGCTGTGCATCAAAATCATATCCAGAAAACACATTTTCAGGACTGTAAAACACAGCGATTCCTTTATTGGTCCCAACCCAAACTTCACCATCTCTATCTTTTGCTAAAGAGTAAACACTGGTTGAGGGTAGGTTTCCGGTGCCCAAACCGCTATTTACAATTCTGTCTTTATCGTCTTGTGCGTTCTCTATAGTGTTGTTGTCGTTGTAAACAACCAAACCAATACCTCCGGGAACTATCACCCATTTTTGACCAAGATCATCAATTACAATATCTCCTAAATGTGTATTAGTGGTGTTTGTGCTTGTAAACATAAAAGAGTGCCAATCACCATTGTTTTTGCGCACAAAGAGTGGATTATTTACTTGAGAGTTAGCCCCCCATAAATTTCCTTCATTATCAAACGTGATTGATTTTACTCGAATCCATCCATATGTCCCAGAGCTGGTGTCGGTGTTGAGCGTTGCTAAATGACCGCTCGTGTTTAAGTGATTATATTGTGCTGTCTTTTCAAAACGTGTGTTTTCGTCTGACCAACTAAGTTGTATCAAACCATCATTCCAGGTAGCTAAAAAGATATCATTGCTGTTGTATGGACTTGAAGTAACATCTACTACATCTTTGGTTTCTAAATAAGCGTCTGATAATTTTGTCCACGTGTGGTAGTCGCTCCAAAAAACACCCTCTTTTACATTTGCGTTATTCCAAGAATCAATTCCTCCAGTAGCTACCCAAAAATGCTCGTTGTTTACATCAATTGAAAAAACATCACTAGTTACAGGTCCCGCTGGATAGAATTGTTCCCAATCTAAAGATACATTTTTTACTAGTCCGCTGGCATTATCTGCAAACCACGCGGTGTCTCCCGAGGTAAATATATCGCTTACATAACGGATCAGATCGTTACTGTATTTTTCGGTTACTCCCTTTTCATTTACTAGATACCCTTTGCTAGGTGAAAGCAAAAACAGTCCACTTGATGTTGTTTCTAAAAACGAACGAGTGTTGATTGGACAAATAGGTTTTTTTGCACCATACACATGTAAAGAATCCTCTGTAGTGTAGAACAGTCCTGACTGATCAGAGGCAAGGTCCTTTACTTTAAAGGAGTTTCCATGAGCTATCCAACTGTGAAAGTCGGACAAATTATCTTTAGTTGAAGCCTTATACAAACCCGAATCAGTGGCGGCAAATAAGCTATCATTGTAAAATGCTAAGTTGTTAACACCAAGGTTACCAGCAGCATTAAGTATAAATGTGTTGCTTATCTCTTTTTCATTTAGGTTTATTTCGATAATTCCAAAAGCACATGATAAATAGGCGAGTTCCTGCTGAAAAAAAATGGCATTTATGCGTTTATTGCCAAGTATATTCTCGTTTTTTAAATGAGGAATATTGTGTATAATATTTCCATCCAGCAAATCTATGTTCCCATTAGTGTAGCCTACAACAGCGCATGATTCATTACTATTTAACGAAGAAATCCCTACATCGCTAAGCCCTTGAACCTTGCTTAACCTTTCCAGTTTATTGTCTTTTTTGTTAGCAATAAAAAGAGCGTTTTCTGTAGCAACTAAAAGTTGTCGATTTTGTTCACACAAAGCAATAGCGTTTTTATAGGGCAGGTAGTCTTTCCAAGTACCAATCATTTGCCCGGAGGCAGTCATAACAATACATAGGAAAACAAACAATAATATTTTTTTCATTACCACAAAGAAACAACTTATACCAAACAAATTTAAAACAAACTTATTGTAAAGATTGATTGTTTGATGAGGTCTTTCACCCCCATGACATGCCCTGATACTTGCAAATTAATATTATCTTATATGCGGCATATGTTAATATGCAGAAAATCAGCTAGTTAAACACTTTTTGATATTAAGGCTTCTAGCGAAAAAACTTTCGTTGTGAAGGGGTGTCAACCACAGAGATGCGTAATAGCCTTAAAAAAGCTCCTATGGCCTTTTATGCCGAATAATGAAGATTTGACTTGAAAACTCTTGATTTCCGAAAAACGCACGTAAATTTGAAAAGAGTCCAATCATTGCTCCCTTGAACATTTTTTTTTGTCCGCTTTTAATTTTTTCGCTTAAAATAGAAACGTAAAAAGAGTCAAACCACATAGGTTTGATTTCAGTAATTACTAAATTATGTTGACTTAAAAGAATGTTCATGCTGTCTTTGTTGAAATGATATAGGTGTCTAGGCACATCATAAGCGGCCCAACTATCTTCGTAATACTTGGCGTCCCATGACTTATGGTTTGGAACCGCTATTAGAAGCTCCCCCTCATTTTTTAACCAACTTTTAATTCTCCCAATAGATTCATAAAGGTTTGGTATATGTTCTAATACATGCCACAACATAATTCTATCTATACTATTCTCGTCAAGCCTAACCCTCTCGCTTGTCTCGACAAGTTCTAGCTTGTGGTTTTCATAGGCTAGTTTACGAGCTTTTTCTTCAGGCTCAACACCTATACATTTCCATCCTTTTTCACGACAAGCTGCTAATAACTCCCCTGTTCCAGACCCAAACTCTAAAACCACGCCGGTTTTTTTTCCTAATAATTTTACTTTTTGTTTTAAGGTTATAGATCTGACAAGTTTATATAATTTATTAAATAATCCTTTGTTAGAATTAGTGTGAGAAATATATTCATCTGACTGATAATATTTCCCAAGGTCTTCCTTATTTGGCGTGTTGTTGGTGAAAAGAAAAGTGCACTCTTCGCACTTGTATACAGGAAATGTTTCACGTGAAACAGTATTGTCCATACAATCAAAGCGCAAAAAAATTTTTTCTGATTGACAAACAGGGCATTTTTTAATAGTGTTCATTTTTCGATTGTTTCACGTGGAACATTAGCGCCCCATGTAGACAAGAAGTATGTTAATATCAGAAGGAGAAACGCCGCTTATTCTAGATGCTTGGCCAATAGATTCTGGCTGTATGGCGCTTAGTTTTTCTCTGGATTCAGAAGAGATGGCCCCTAGCTTACTGTAGTTAAAGTTTTCAGGAATTTTGATTCCTTCTAGCTTGTTTATTTTTTGAACGGTCTCCTCTTCTCTTGCAATATATCCGTTGTATTTGATTTTAATTTCAGCCTGTTCAACAGCTTCTTGTTCAAATTTACTTAGCCTTATTTTCACGGAATTAATTTTTAAAAAGTCTTTAATCTTAATTTGCGGCCTGCTTAATATT
>CACHMF010000012.1 GCA_902580855.1 uncultured Bacteroidota bacterium
AAATGATGCGCCTTGGTATTTCGAGGAAGATTTTGAGATAAATGGTTTGAGTGTCTCAGAGAATCAGGTAATAGAACTTCCTTATCCAGATTTAGAACAAGGTAGATATCGTTTGGATATTATTGTCCAGGATGTTGATTTATTAGAAAGTAGTGAAAGTCAATACTTTTTTATTTACGAATAAAACAAAAACAGCGATAGCTGTTTTTTATGCAGGCAGATATCATTACCATAGGAGACGAGATTTTGATTGGTCAAATTGTTGATACCAATTCTAAATGGATTGCTAATCAATTAGAAGAAGCAGGTGTAAAAGTGCGTCAAATTACCTCTGTTTCGGATGAGAAAAAGCATATCTTATCAAGCCTTGATTCCGCCCTTATTTCTAGCGACTTAGTGATTTTAACAGGTGGTTTGGGTCCAACCAATGATGATGTTACAAAATATGCTTTATGTGAGTTTTTTCAAGATGAATTAGTATTTAGAAGTGAAGTATTTGAAGATATAAAAGCACTGTTTGTTAAGCGTGATAGAAGGATAAATTTTTATAACAAAAAGCAAGCAATGGTTCCCAGTCAGTGTCAATTGTTTCGAAATTCGATAGGAACAGCGCCAGGAATGTGTTTTGAGAAAAACAGAAAGTTAGTTTTATCGCTTCCTGGTGTTCCTTATGAGATGAAACATTTGATGCGGGAATTTCTACCCTTGTTGAAGCAACAGTTTCAATTACCATTTATCATCCACAAAGTAGTATTGTTGAGAGGGATTGTAGAGTCTCATTTAGCAGAGTTGATAGAGCCTTGGGAGAAAGCTCTTCCTAAATTAATCAAATTAGCCTATTTACCCTCAAAAGGTGTAATCAGACTAAGGTTCACAGCTAGGGGCGATGATAAAAGCCTTTTACATGACATAATTAACGATCAAATTGAAAAATTACGAGAAATTGCAGGTAATTATTTTTGTCCCTTTCAAGAATTAAAAATTGAGTTGATTATTGGTGAGTTGTTAAAAATTAATAAACAAACTTTAGGAACAGCGGAAAGTTGTACTGGAGGAAAAATAGCACATCGTATCACTTCTGTACCAGGAAGTTCTAATTATTTTAAAGGGGCTGTGGTAGCTTATTCTGAAGAGATTAAAATAACTGAGTTAGGAGTTGAGTCAACAACAATTGCTCGTAATCACATTGTTAGTAAGGAGGTTGTAGTAGAGATGGCTCAGGGAGTAAGGAACAAACTAAATGTAGATTATGCATTAGCAACTTCTGGAATAGCAGGTCCAAGTGGAGCTGAAGAAAATATACCAATAGGAACGGTTTGTGTAGCTTTAGCAACTCCGAATAATACCATAGCGGAAACTTTTTATATTGAAGGATCTAGGCTAAAAGTAATTGACAAAGCAACAGAAAAAGCACTATTGATGCTTAAAAAAACTCTTGAAAATAATTAAAAATCTATTTTTTGCAAAAAGAAATAATTCTATATTTGCAGCCCGAAAAACTAAAGAATACAAACGATGGCAAGAGTTTGCGATATTACAGGAAAAAAAGTAATGGTTGGAAACAATGTTTCTCACTCTAACAGAAAGACCAAGAGAAGATTCTACCCAAACTTACAGACAAAAAAGTTTTTCATTCCAGAAACTGGCGAATGGGTAACATTAAAAGTGTCAGCTAATGCTTTGAGAACAATCAACAAAAAAGGCATTACAGCTGTGTTAAAAGAAGCTTTAGAAAATGACAACGTATTGTTCTAGAAACAATCGCTCATTTATGATATAAGAAAAGTTGTTACCTTTGGTGACAACTTTTTTATTATACAGAACATGACAAAGAATAGATTATTTCAAATTTTTGGATTTCTTATTATTTCTTCTTTAATTACATCTACTCCTGCGTGTAAAAAAATAGTACTGGGATGTATGGACCCTGTTGCTTGTAATTATTCGGATGAAGTAACAGAGGATAATGGATCATGTACATATCCTGAAGAAAATTTTGATTGTACAGGGGGATGTTTAAATGAT
The DNA here is from genome assembly GCA_902580855.1 of uncultured Bacteroidota bacterium. Lineage (GTDB taxonomy): Bacteria > Bacteroidota > Bacteroidia > Flavobacteriales > UBA7312 > UBA7312. The sequence continues at coordinate 2,026 of CACHMF010000012.1, forward strand.
CAAGATGGAGATGGAGTTTGTGATGAAAATGAAATTTTAGGATGTATGGATTCTTTGGCTTGTAATTTTGATCCTAATGCTACAGATCAAATATCAAATAGTTGTGATTATGATTCATGTTTAGGTTGTACAGATGCTAACGCATTTAATTATGACTCCTCAGCTTTAATTGATGATGGATCTTGTCAATCAGCGGCTTCTTTAATGTTAAACACCTGGAGTGTTGTCGCTGAGTGTTCGGGTGAATTTATAGGTGGTTTGTTACCAACTGAAATTACAATTACTGAAGGTGCTAATGATGGTGATTTGGTGTTAGATTTAGGCACAGATATTATGATTTATGGAACAATTGATATTGATGGTAATATTACAATCACTAATCAAGATATTGGTTTTGATATGTTTTCCATTACGGTTAGTGGTAATGGAATATTAGAATCAGAAACATCAGCAGTTATTAATGTTTACTTTTCATCATTACTCATAAATGATGACTGTGTCTTAACATTAGGTCCAAGGTAATAATTTATAAAAATCACTTTTAAAAGTGAATTTTTCAACAAAAAAAATTGGCCTATTTATAACTCTAATTTGTAGCTTTTTTGTCTTGAATGCGCAAGATTTTGGAAGAGCAGATAGTTTAAGAGGTTTTTTGTTTCCAGAGCGTAATTGCTTTGATGTCACTTACTATCATTTAAGTTTAAAAGTAGACCCTCAAGAGAAATTCATCAAAGGGTTCACAGACATTCATTTTGATGCTCTAACAGATTTTGATGTTTTACAGATTGACTTATTTGAAAATTTAAAAATTAACCGTATTGAGTTTGAGGATCAAAACTTATCTTATACTAGAGAATATAACGCTGTATTTATCAGTTTTAATAGGAAAGTTTTTAAAGGAGAAAACACAAGTATTAAGGTTTATTATGAAGGAAATCCAAGAGTAGCTGTACATGCTCCATGGGATGGTGGTTTTTCCTGGGAAAAAGATAAAAACGGTACAGACTGGATAGGCGTTTCTTGTCAAGGGTTAGGGGCGAGTTCATGGTGGCCTAATAAAGATCATCAGTCGGATGAGCCAGATAGCATGTTAATCAGTTGTCAAGTGCCAGGAGGATTACAATGTATTGCGAATGGTAATTTGCGATTTCATGATATGAGGAAGTCTACTATGTATTATAATACTTACCATTGGTTTGTGTCTAACCCTATCAATAATTATGATGTGAGTTTAAATATTGGTGATTACACTCATTTTTCGGATGTGTATGTAAGTGGTCAAGATACATTAGATTTAGATTATTACGTACTTCGATATAATGAAGAGAAAGCAAGAGAACAGTTTCAAGAAGTTAAGCCAATGCTTGAATGTTATGAGAAGTTTTTTGGTCCATATCCATTTTGGGAAGATGGTTATGCCTTGGTGGAAACCCCTTATCTAGGCATGGAACATCAAAGTGCGATTGCTTACGGTAACAATTATTTACCAGGTTATAAAGGCAATACAAATTTTATTGCTGGCTTAGATTTTGATTATATTATTGTGCATGAAACAGGTCACGAATGGTGGGGGAATAGCATTACTGCTAACGATATTTCTGATATGTGGATTCAGGAGACTTTCTGTACTTATTCTGAAGTTCTATTCGTTGAATGTATGTATGGTTATGATACAATGATTAAATATGTTGAAAATCAGATGAGAATGATACGTAATGACAAGCCAATTGTGGGAATACCGCACGTACATCGAAAAGGAAGTAGTAGTGATATGTATCATAAAGGCAGTGCTGTTTTGCATACAATTCGTAATCTTATAGAAAATGATTCTCTTTGGTATGATTTAATGTTGTCAATGACAGATCATTTCAAACACCAAACCATTGATGGAAGAGATGTGCTTAATTATATCAATGAGAAAAGTGGTTATAATCTTGATGAATTGTATGAGCAATACCTCTACACAGCTAATTTACCCCAGTTTCAATATAAGATTATAAGTAAAAGAGGAAAAAATTATTTACAATACCGATGGGAGGCAAACGAAAAGTTCGACATGCCAATTAAACTCCGATTAAAACCGAATGAGTGGAGTTGGGTCTATCCTAGTAAAGAATGGCAAGAGGAAATGCTTAAGTTGAGTTATGAAGATTTTGAAATTGCTACTCATTTATTTTTAATGGATGTGAAAAAGCTGAAATAGTATTTGTAGATAAGAGAAGTTTGCTTAAATTTGCAGCCCATTAAAAGAGAGAAAAATGGCTAAGAAAGGAAACAGGGTTCAAGTTATTTTAGAGTGCACCGAACATAAAGCAAGCGGAGTGCCAGGAACATCTCGTTACATCACGACAAAAAATAAAAAGAACACACCAGATAGAATGGAGTTGAAAAAATACAACCCTATTCTTAAGAAAATGACTATTCACAAAGAGATTAAATAGGCAATTAAAAGCTAATGTATTATGGCAAAGAAAGCAGTAGCATCTTTACAGAAAAGAGGAGCAAAAGATTTCACTAAAGTCATTAAGATGACCAAAAACAAAAAGAATGGTGCTTATTCATTTAAGCAAGAAATTGTTCACAAAGATCAGGTAAACGAATTTTTGGCTAAAAAGTAATCGTTCAAAAAGTATATTTCAAAAGCTTCTTTCTATCTTTGAAAGAAGCTTTTTCTATTTTTAAGTTTAAATAAATGGGTATTTTCGGATTTTTTTCCAAGGATAAAAAAGACAAGCTAGATAAGGGTTTAGAAAAAACCAAAGAAAATGTATTTGGTAAATTATCTCGTGCGGTTGCAGGTAAATCTAAGATAGATGATGAGTCTTTGGATGAAATAGAAGAAGCGCTTATCACATCTGATATAGGGGTGGAAACCACACTTAAAATCATTGAAAAACTAGAGGGACGTGTTGCTTCTGATAAGTACTTAACTACGACTGAGCTTAACGCGTTTTTAAAAGAAGAGATAGCAAAGCTTCTTGAAGACAGTTATACAAATGCTGAAGATTTTGTTTTGCCGGATGTTAATAGCCCCTATGTAATCATGGTGGTTGGAGTGAATGGGGTAGGAAAGACAACTACAATTGGAAAGTTGGCTCATCAATTCAAGCAATCCGGAAAGAAAGTTGTGTTGGGTGCTGCTGATACATTTCGTGCTGCTGCTGTAGATCAGTTGGTTATATGGTCTGAAAGAGTTGGGGTGGATATTGTAAAGCAAGAGATGGGTTCGGACCCTGCATCCGTATGCTTTGATACTTTACAATCTGCTAAAGCTAATAATGCTGATGTAGTTATTATTGATACCGCTGGCCGATTACATAACAAAGTGAACTTGATGAATGAGTTGTCAAAAATTCGCAATGTAATGGCTAAAGTTATACCTAGTGCTCCGCATGATGTTATGTTGGTGTTAGATGCTTCAACAGGACAAAATGCGATTGAGCAAGCCAAGCAGTTTACAAAATCTACTGAGGTAGATTCATTAGCACTCACTAAGCTGGATGGAACAGCTAAAGGAGGAGTTGTGATAGGTATTTCTGATCAATTTAAGATTCCGGTTCGTTATATTGGAGTAGGGGAAGGAATGGAAGATTTGCAAGTTTTTAATAAACACGAATTTGTCGATTCATTATTCAACTAATGCGTACTAAATCTCTCAAGAAAAATATAATTAATGTCATCACCTTAGGGTGTTCTAAAAATATTTACGATTCGGAAGTGTTGATGGGGCAACTCAAGGCGAATGATATGCAGGTCGAACATGAATCTGAAAAGGATGATTCGAACATTGTTGTGGTTAATACCTGTGGATTTATTGATAATGCCAAGGAAGAGTCTATCAATACTATTTTGGAACAAGCGCAAAGAAAAGAACTGGGTGAAATTGATAAACTTTTTGTTACAGGCTGTCTTTCGGAAAGATACAAGCAAGATTTACAAAAGGAAATGCCTAATGTAGATCAGTTTTTTGGTACAACTGATTTACCGAAGCTTTTGCAAGCCCTAGGGGCTGATTATAAGCATGAGTTGTTAGGAGATCGATTGACCACAACTCCAAAGCATTATGCGTATTTAAAAATTGCTGAAGGTTGTGACAGACCTTGTTCGTTTTGCGCTATCCCTTTGATGCGTGGAAAACATAAATCTAAGTCGATTGAAAATTTGGTAAAAGAGGCAAAGGGTTTAGCTGCCAATGGTGTTAAAGAGTTGATTCTTATTGCACAAGACCTAACTTATTACGGATTGGATTTGTATAAGGAACGTAAATTAGCTGCTTTGCTTACTACTTTATCAGAAGTGGAAGGAATTGATTGGATTCGTTTGCATTATGCTTTCCCCACAGGATTTCCAGAGGATGTTTTAGAAGTTATTCGAACAAATTCAAAAGTGTGTCATTATATTGATATTCCTTTACAGCACATTAGTGATAGTGTCTTGAAATCAATGCGTAGAGGAACATCTCACGCAAAAACAAATGCACTGCTTCATAAATTTCGAGAACAGGTGCCAGGGATGGCAATCAGAACCTCTTTAATAGTGGGCTATCCAGGTGAAACTGAAGAAGATTTTCAAGAATTAAAAAAGTGGGTATTTGAAACTAAATTTGACAGGTTAGGTGTCTTTACTTACTCTCATGAGGAAAATACACATGCTTTTATTTTAGAAGATGATGTCTCTGAAGAGGTTAAGCATCAAAGGGCAGAAGAAATTATGGAAGTACAAAGCCAAATTTCTTTTGACTTAAATCAAGAGAAAATAGGGAAATCTTTCAAGGTGTTATTTGATAGAAAGGAAGGAGATTATTTCATAGGTCGTACCGAATTTGATTCTCCAGATGTTGATAATGAAGTGTTAGTTAAAGCTGATGACACTTACATTCGTATAGGCGATTTTGCACAAATAAAAATTATACATGCTGATCATTACGATTTGTATGGGGAGTTAGTTTAATTGTTTAGATACTTCTTAAGTATTACAATTCAATAAAGATAGTTAATCAAAACAACATTTATATATTTTGGTTTCTAAATCTACGTTTTTGTAATTCAAATATCTCCTAAAAATTAGGTATGATTTGAGAAGTTTATTTTTAATTTCTACTGGAATATTGTTGTAATTAGACGATGAGCATATGTCAATATAACTCAACATTCTTTTTTCATGAAATTCGATATAATCAGCCTTATTTATCAATGCAACTATTTTAGTTTGATTGCTTGTTTTTTGTTCTATGAAAAATAAATTAGAAAAATCTCCATCTGAAGTTGTACTTATGTTATTATTGAATGTAGTGTTAAATTCGTTATTTGTTTCTTTTATGATAAACTTTGTATCAGTTTTTATATTTACGTTAAGTTGAACAACTAAGTCTTCTATGGCTTGTAATTTTAATTCTTTAATCGAAGTATTTGCTCCAGTCGAAACACCAGTAAAATAATCCACTCTTAATGAATCCATGTAAGTGTCATTTGAGAAAAAATCATATCCCTTTTTCTTTATTTTGTTGAGGGACTTTTTTTCATATTTAAGTATTTTACTTTCGTGTTCAAAATCCTTCAATTTTAGAGATTTAATTTTATAAATATAGGTTAGACAGTCGTAAAACTTATTATTCGAAAAAGCGTTAATACTGTTTAAATAATACTTGTTTGCTAAGCTATAATTTCTAAAACTAATGATTGAATCATATTTTTCTTTTAAAGATGATAATTGTAATAATTCAAAATCTTGACATTTGATTTTTTTACAGTAATTATCATAAGATTTGTATGCGTTTACTTTATCGTTAGTTTTCAAATAAAATTCAATTAAATATTTATTTTTTGAAATAATTAGGGAATTAAGTCTTCTGGAGTATTCTAACGCTTTTTTATCGAAATCTTGATAAATATTTTGATGCGTATTTTTATAATGTGTTAATGAGTCTTTCAGCGAAGTTAAACGTTCTATACTTGCGTTTTCAATATTTAACTGATCAATTTCTTCTAATATTTTTAATCTTTTACTTAACTCTTTAAAAATGTTGGTAAAGTAATTTTGTATTTTTATATCAGGATTTTCTTGTAGTTTCCAAATAAGAAAGTTGTTTTGTAAATAATCAAGTTCGTCATTATTCAAACCATCTTTTATCTGACTTATTTGCTGGGGGATTAAAAGTCTATTTAATTCTTTAAAAATAAGTTGTTCAATTTTTTTTTCTTCTAAATCATCAATTGAAACTATTAACTGAAGAAATTTTGAAGATTTATCATTAATTAGTGATTTTTCAATATCAATATCGAATTCTCTCAAAATTTTTTCATAGTGGTTACTAAGGTCTCTATCTAAATATTTGCCCTTTGAAAAATGTATGCCTAATTGATGGTATAAATTTTTATGTAACTTTTTTGAAGCGTAATCGTAGTTGTTATACTTCGTATAGTCATGAAAGAAAAAGGAGGATGTCGACTTTAATGAGTCAATAAAAAAAGTACTAATATTTTCCTTTTCTTGAGATTTACACTCAAATGAAAAAGAAAATATTAGTACAATTGAAGATAATAAAGTTCGATTAAAAAATCTTTCCAATATTATTCTGCAATTTCAGGGGCTACAATTTTACAATCAACACAGTCAGTATTCTTCTCATTTAAAGAATTAAGTGTGTTTTCCCAATTTAGAACATCATTAGATCTAGCTTGTCCTATATCAGTATAATATTTCTCTAACTCTTTATCTTTATTAAAAAACACATAAAGTGACTTTTCTTCTTTGTAATGATCTTTTTGCGCTAGATAATTATCATATACGAATGTATCTTCAGTATTCTTATATCTTTTTGATTTTAACAAGTACTTGAATTCATATATCATTCCTTTAGATTCGGAAAAACTAAGTAGTTTGTTTGGTTGAGATTTTAGTACATCTAAAACCTTATCATATGTCATCCCTTTTTCAATCAATACAATTTTGTCAACGGATGTGTAATACGGTCTTTCCTCAGTTAATTCTTGAGCTATAACGTTATTAGAAAATGCTAATATTGAAAAGCAAATAATAGCAATTTTCGAAATGTAAAGTTTAATATTATTTATCATTTTTATTATTTTTTTCAATTTTTAATTCAACTTCAACTTGCGATAAGTCTATTACATCACATAAATCACAATCTTCTTCAACTGGCTTTGCTTGATTTTCTTTCTTGTCTTTTTCAACCTTTATACATGGGTCTCCTTGACAATTTCTATTTTCATTTATGATATAATAATATTCATCAGTATCACATGGGCAATGTATACATGAACCATCATCTCTATTGGCATTTTCATTGTAGTTCGTAGCATTAGGGTCTGTGCATCCGAAAACAAAATCTAGCTCAGGATTCAAAATACATGGTTCGTTACAAGGCTTGTTAGGGTCATAGTCTGGATTCATAATGTAATCGCAAGGACAGTATTGACATGATCCATCATCTGTGTTTGCCTTTTCATCATAGTTTAAAGAAAGTGAATCAGTACAACCTCTTATTTCAACAAAAGGATATTCACATGATCCATCGTCAATGTTTGCGTTAGGATTATAGTTTATTGCAGTGTTGTCAGTACAGCCTAAACATACAATGTAATTAGTTGTTGATTCGCATTTTTGTTCAAAGCAAATTGTAGATTCTAATAGTTCTTTAGAGTCATCTGTTATAATAGTTTCTAGTTTATTATCCCTGAAAATTAAAAATGCTTCTTTACTTTCATTTGAGAATTTAATTTTTCCAGACATTAATTCTTTAACAGTTCTATTTCCTTCGTACTTATAATTTCTAGATAAATCTCTATACTCGTAAAATAAAATTTCACAATAATCATTATTGTGTAGTATATCATTAGGAGTGGAGTTTAATAAAGCAATTGTTTCAGATTTGCTTAATCCTAAAGATAAATTTGACAATTTAGATGTGGTGACAAAATGGTTAATAATAACTTCATCGTATGTGCATGATCCATCATCTTTATCAGCTTCAGAATTATAATTTAAAGCAGATTCGTCAGTACATCCTTCAGTATAGTAAAGACAAGATTTGTCGTCCTTAGTAGCTTCGGGGTTAAAGTTTTTTGCCGTTTGATCTGTGCAACCTAAAATCGTTTTATCAACTATCTCTTGTGTTGTTGAACAAGAAACGATAATGATTGACATTACAATTAATTTAAATAAAGATTTCATCATACATTTATAATTTTGATTTGTATTTTATTTTTTTATATTCTAATAGATTTGGAAACAAGTGTTTAGAACGCAGCTAATATAATATTATAATAATTACAAAACTTAAAATTTCGTTCGTTTTTTAGAAAGAACTTGGAAACCATAATTAAACAATCTAATAACAACGTATTTTCAAAAAATAACACAATAATTTAACTTGTATTTGTGTTATTTTTCCAAAAATATAATTGCTTCTTTATCATAATAATATAAAATCTATTTAGTTTGATTTGTGCCTAGAGAATAACTTAAAAGTTCCTAAAACCTATTGTTGTAATCTTAAAAATTAAGATAAAAATCATTTTTTTTAGTTTAAAATGACATTATTTCAATCTAGTAATGAAATATTGTATAATTAAAACTTGACAATGTTATACAAATTTTTTTACATTTGTCCCGAACCAAATTTTTTTATTTATGTTATTAGATATTACAACAATGGCTCCTGATGATTATGTTGGATTTACATTTTTCATTGGATATATGGCCATGGCTGCAGCAGCAGTATTCTTCTTCATTGAACGAGGAAGCGTAGATCCAAAATGGAAAATGTCACTGTTAGTTTCTGGTTTAATTACTGGAATCGCTGCAGTACATTATTTCTACATGAGAGATTATTACTTAGCTACAGGTGATAATCCTACATTTTTTAGATATGTGGATTGGACATTAACTGTTCCACTTATGTGTGTGGAGTTTTATTTGTTAACCAAAGTAGCAGGAGCTAGAAAGTCACTCTTATGGAAATTGATTTTTGCTTCAACCTGGATGCTTGTATGTGGATACATTGGAGAAGCATTTAATCCTGCGGGAGGTAGTACTAGTCATTCCGTAACATGGGGAGTGTTATCTACATTAGGATACTTGTACATTTTACATTCAGTATGGATGGGTGAAGTTGCTAAGTTAGCTGATGAAAGTAAATCAGATGTAGTTAAAAAAGGTGTTAGAACCCTTGCATGGTTTGTATTGGTAGGATGGGCAATTTACCCGATAGGCTACATGTGTATGGACGGTGGTTGGTTAAACTCAGCTCTTGGATGGTCTTCACAAAATGTTGATTTATGGTATAATATTGCAGATGCAATCAATAAGATTGGGTTTGGTCTAGTTGTATACAATATTGCTATAACCGAGTCTAAAAAATAAGATTTGTCTAATTAAATTAAAATACAAGCTAATGAATATTAGCTTGTATTTTTTTATTATGAACTCAATTACTTTCATTTTTCTAGTCTGTTTGTATGCCTTATTCTTTATTTATGAGGCGATAGGAGGTATAAAAATTGAAAACCAAATTTTTTATTGTTCAATGCTGATTATTGCATTTGGTATTCCGCATGGGGCTTTAGATCATATTTTATTTTTTAAAAAAAGAAACACATCACAAGTTAAATTTTACAGTATATATCTCGGCCTAGTGCTATTTTTTATTTTGTTGTGGATTTATTATCCAACACTTAGCTTGACTCTTTTCTTAATCATTTCTGCCTTTCATTTTGGTGAATCACAATTTGAAGACATTGACATAAAAAAATATTCAAACTCTTTATTGTTGTATTTAGTTTGGGGATTGTCACTTTTAATAAATCTTATTTTTTATAATGTTGACGAACTAAATGTATTAACAACTTTGTTTAAAGACACAGAGCCATTTTATTATTTATACAATCATAAATTTGTGACATATGGTTTTATTTCATTCAATTTAGTAGCTATAGGCTTGCTTTTTAATTTGCTACATAATAAAATCATAAACTGGAATAAACTGTTATCCGAATTATTCTTATTTGGTTTAATACATTTAACATTCTTTCTATTTCCATTTATTATTGGCTTCACTTTATATTTTGTGATTTTACATTCTATCAGAGTTATGAAATATGAATATGATTTTTTTAAGAAAGAATCAAATAATTTTAATTTGTTTGTTTTCGTAAAATTAGTAACTCCTTACACATTATTAAGTTTATTTTTTTCTGGGTTTCTTTTTATTTTATCTTCTAAAGATATAATTTCAGTTTCTATACCTTTATTATCACTTATAATTATATCAGCAATAACATTGCCACATGCAATCGTAATGCATATATTTTATCACGAAAAATAAATATTAAAAATTTTGATATTTATACAATAAAAAAATGAGAGACCTTAAATCAATAAAAATATATTACAAAATAATTTTACACTGAAGAATATGGAAATTGTAATGATCAAAAAGCTTGGATGCGGTCCTTGTAAAATGTATGAGCCTAGAATAAAAGAAGTTGCAATAAAAAATAATTTGCAATTTCGAACAATTCAAGGTGAAGATATGCCCGAAGAAATTCGACCAAAATATTTCCCTTATTTCTATTTACGTAAAGATAATGAAGTCTTAGAGGGTTGGGCTGGAACTAATGAAAGGAAACTTAGTACTGTATTAAATAGGCACATACAAAACGTAAAACTATAAATTTTAGTTTTTAGACACTATTCTCATACATTCTATACCATAAAATAAATTATGTAGATGAAAAAAGAAATAGATGTTTTAGATTTTAAGGAGGCTATAATTTTTTTGAAAAATGATGCAATACTTGGTTCTTACATTAAATCTATTTCTGTTCCAAAGTATTCTATTGAAACAGATTATTTTTCATCATTATGTAAATATATTATTTATCAGCAATTAAGTGTTCAATCAGCAGCTAAAACTCACGCAAGATTTTTATTATTATTTGATAGTCTAAATCCTATTAGATTATTAAAAACAGATGAAGAAATTTTAAAGCAAACAGGTTTAAGTTACAGAAAAATTGAATACTTAAAAGAACTTAGTAAATCATTTATTAATAATGATAATTTTCAAAAATTTTCCAAAAAAACTAACGATCAAATAATTCAGATTTTGACAAGTGTCAAAGGAATAGGTAGTTGGACTGCTGAAATGTTTTTAATATTTACAATGCAAAGAATGGATGTTTTTTCGTCTAAGGATATTGGTTTGCTAAATGCATTAAAAATAGTATTTGACCTTGATTCCAGGCCATCTTTTTTAGACGCAGAATTATTAAGTGAAAGATGGATGCCTTACAGAACTATTGCATCACTTTATTTGTGGAAAATTATTGAAGGAGAAGATTTTGATTGGTGACTCTATATATGACTCATTGTTAACGCAAGATTTTTCATTTTAATTCATGTCAATACTTGATAACAAACTTTCTTTTTGATTAAGTAATTGTTCGAGTGATAAGAAAGTTTCAGTTCTATTAACTCCATTTATCTTATGTATTCTTGAAATTACGTTACGTGCATCATTTGAGTCAATTGCTCTTATCTTGCAAAACAAACTAAATTTTCCTGTTGTAAAATCTAAACCAGTTATATTATCAATTTTAATTAATTGAGATAATACATTTTCATATTGAGAAGCCTTATCCAAGTAAACTCCAATGTAGCAAGCGTAATTAAATCCTAATTTATAATAGTCTATACTAATAGTGAAGTTTTTAATAATTCCAAATTTTTGCATTCGCCTTACTCTTACATGTATAGTTGTATTAGAAACCATGAGTTTTTTTGCAATCTCTTGAAAAGTAGTCTTCGAGTCTTTAGACAAAATTTTTAAAATATCAAGATCAAGTCTGTCAATTAACCTTTTCATTATTGTAATAAATAAAATTATTAATTAAAATAAGTGTTTTAAAGTGTCAAAATTAAAATAAATTATGTTATTATTTTTAATAATTAAATAAAAAAGTAATTAATAAATAAGATATTATATATAATTTATTTAATAGTTTAATTTTGACATAAAATAATTATTATGAAAAAAATTACGGTTCACTCTCTATATTCAGTTTCTGAATATATTTTAAATTTAAACAAAACAATTACTGAAAACAGATTTTTATCTACAAACAAGGAGAAAACATATATTCATAGAAAAGATGATTTGAGCTATAAATCAATTATTAAATTATTCGATTCTAAAACTAAATAATATGAAGTTTCATAATAGACAGATTTTTTTTCTTGTATTGATTGCTCTTGTATTATCATCTCTTTTCTTTTCACAATTTAGTGTAACATTAAACTCACATCTTTTAGATAAAGCTGATACTGCATGGATGATTGTTGCTAGCGCTTTAGTATTATTAATGACACCTGGATTAGCTTTTTTTTTATGGGGGGATGGTAAATAAAAAAAATGTCATATCTACAATGCTTCAAAGTTTTATCTCTCTTGGTGTAATTTCTTTAGTTTGGATTTTTTTTGGATTTAGCATTTCATTTGGTGATAGCTTAGATAAGTTAGGTATAATAGGTGATCCTTTTCAATATTTATTTTTAAATAATATTGGACAAAATGATAGTAATATTCCATACTTACTATTTGCAATATTTCAATTGAAGTTTGCCATAATAACACCCGCAATAATTACTGGTAGTTTTGCTGAAAGGATACGTTTTAGAAGTTATCTGTTATTTATGGTATTATTTACAATATTTATTTATTGTCCTTTAGCTCATATGACATGGTCTTCTAACGGTTTGTTTGCGAACTTCGGTAATATAATAGGTATTAATGGATATGAAAATCTCCATGTTCTTGATTATGCTGGAGGAACTGTTGTTCATATGTCAGCAGGTTTAGCTGCTTTATGTGGCGCATTTTACTTAGGTAAAAGAAAAATAACTAGAACTAAACCAGCAAATATTCCATTTATAATTCTTGGTACAGGACTTTTGTGGTTTGGTTGGTTTGGATTTAACGCTGGCTCAGCTTTGGCAGCTAATTTTGACGCAGTTGTTTCATTTGCTAACACCAATATTGCTTCTTCTACAAGTATGATTACTTGGATTTTATATGATCGCTTTTTAAATAGAAAAATATCTGCTGTTAACGCCTGTGTTGGAGCAATTGTAGGCTTAGTAGCAATAACTCCAGCAGCTGCCTTTGTTTCTTTATCACATTCAATTGTTATTGGTTTTATATCAGCACTTGTTTGTAATATTTTTATGAATTGGATAAAGAAAAGAAATGTTATCGATGATACGCTTGATGTTTTTGCTACACATGGATTAGGTGGTATTTGTGGAATGATTCTTACAGCTGTTTTTGCAAATGATGTTGGTCTTATATTTGGAAAGTATCAAACATTAGTTTTGCATTTAGTTGCTTGTGTTATAGTCATTTTATTCGTTTGTATTGGTTCTTATATAATTTACAAAATTGTAGATATAATTTTACCATTAAGAGTTAGGGATGATCAAGAAGAAAAAGGTTTAGATATGTCTCAACATGGAGAAGTTATTGCCTAAGTTTCTTAATAGTCAGTGATTTTGAATATTAAAATCATTTTAACTATTCTGCAAAAGTATTAGTATTTAAAATCTTATTCATTCACTCAAACCTCAAATAAATCTTCTTTGTAAAATCTAGTAAATTTCAATTTTACCTTTCCATTCAATCATACCACCTAAAAGATTATATGTTTTTCTAAAACCCATTTGATCCATTATCATACAAGCTTTAGCACTTCTATTTCCACTTCTACAATATACAAAGAAGGATTTATCTTTGTTAAGTCTTTCTATTCCTTTAATAAACGAATCATAATCCAAAAAGTTTAGTACTTCGGCATTAGGTTGTATTCCTTGAGCACATTCTTGAGGTGTTCGCACATCTAGAATTAAAGCATCTTTATTAGACTCAATTAATTGAGACCATTTTTCTTGATTTATATTTTCCATAATGTTTAGTTCTCACTTTACTGAATGTAGATCTTTTCTGATTGTATGTTAGATTTTAAAATGTAAATACCGGCAGGCAAGTCTTCAATATTAATTTTAGAAGCAGATTTTTTCCAAATTAATTGGCCACAAGTATTATAAAGAGATTTATGACCTTCTTCGCAATACAGGAAGTTATCCGAAATGTAGCTAGATTTTGCTTTATGTTCTTCCACGGTAGATGGTGTGCAGTTAATACTTATATAATTAACAGTGTTACTTCCAGAATTCGGAATCGCTAATGTTTGCGAATTACTTTCATAGAAAATATCTGCCGGTTGACTTTGTCCGGTTGCAAATATTTGTGGAGTAGCGAAATTGGCATCATATTTATATATAGCACTGTTTCCCCATACCGAAACATAATAGTTTCCACAAGGATCAAGTGTAATACCATCAATATTAAAGTGATTGGTGTTCGCTAATATGCTTACACTAGAGTCGCTAAGGTTAACCTCCCAAATTGGTGCGCTGCCTCCCCATCCGACTATAAGTAATCGATCTAAAAGGTAATCATAAACAACACCATTCGGTGTACTATTAAAACTAGCAAACAGGTTGTGATTTCCTGAAACACTGTTATATCTGTATAATTTTTTAGCTAGGAAGTCAGTAATGAATATATCATTTCCTTTATGTGTAATTCCATTTAAAAACTGACCATTTATGTTATGATTTAAAATTTCATTCCCGTTTAGCACATTATATGCCTTCAATCTTCCTCCAGAACAAGCGTAGACTAAATCGCCAACAACTTCTAGGCCATGTGGGCCTGAGCCAACACCGGTAGCTAAAGTGTTGAGGTTGCCTAATCCATCATCAGTTAAAATTTGCCCATTACCTGAGTTTGAAATTAAAAAAGAGCTACTTCCAATGTGATAATCAACACTTTCAGGTGAATTGAAAGATTGAGCAAACAAAAGATTTGTTATTATTATAAAAAGAAGGGTAAAAAAATGCTTAATCATTTTGAATAACTAAAGTGTTAGGATTAAGTCCATTTACTTGTATAAAGTATATGCCGTCAGATAAATTAGCAGGAATTTGAAACGCGTTTTCAGTTGTGACACATTTATAAAGGACTTGTCCATTCAAGCTGGTGATTGTTATTTCGCTAAAGTTAATATTGTTATTGATTTGAACCATATTTCCAGCCTTGGTTGGATTTGGATAAAATTCTGTTTTTGAAATCTCTAAGATATTTGAAGCAACAGGAGAGTTGTCAATAATATGATAAATTATTCCTGTATTTATATCAGCAAAATAGAGTTCACCATCATTACCTTCTCCAAATGTTGAAACACCATACTGGGTGTCTTCTTGTGTTGTTGTTGTCCATCCTGCTCCTCCTAGATTATCATAAATTGTAAAAAATTTACCAGTGCAGTAGTCTGTAAAAACATAATGACCAACGAAATTAGGGAATTGTGTGCCTCTATAAACATAACCGCCTGTCACAGAACAATCGTTTGGCCATCCATTATTTTCGTAAACTTGAACAGGATCAACGTAAGAGCTGTTACAGCCCGAACTGTTGAATGGTGCAAAGCCCTCGTAACATCTCCATCCATAATTTTCTCCTCCACTACTGTTCGCATCTTGGAAGTTAATCTCTTCCCATGCATTTTGTCCAACATCTCCAATCCACATGTCACCTGTCTGTTTATCAAATGAGAAGCGCCAAGGATTCCTTAGTCCAATCGCCCATATTTCTTCTAAAGTATTAATTGAGCCAACAAAAGGATTATCACTTGGTATAGAATATGGATTTCCATTATCTACATCAATTCTTAACATTTTCCCAAGCATTGACTGTGTATTTTGGGAATAATTTTGAGGATCTCCACTGCTACCACCATCACCCATTCCTATATATAAATAGCCATCTGGACCAAAATCTATACAACCTCCGTTATGATTCCAATAAGGTTGGTCGATTGTAAGTAAAACTAGTTCACTACTTGGATCTGCTATATTTGGATTAAATTGTTCAACACTAAATCTTGAAATGCTAGTTTGTTTTCCTGTACTTCCAGTCGAAGTATTATTATTATAATGAATATAAAAATATCCATTTGTTGCGTAGTTTGGGTGAAAAGCTAATCCTAACAGTCCTTGTTCACTTTGTCCGTCATTAACTATCGATGAAATATTTAAAAAAGTCGATGTATTTCCATTATCAATAACTTTTATAATACCACCTTGTTCAACAATAAATAATCTATCATCTCCAGCATTAGCTATAGAGACAGGAGAGTTAAAACCAGTTTTAAAGATTTCAAAATCTAAATCTGGTAGTGTTTGTGCATTTAGATTTAAAAGAGATAGAAATATAATTATTCCAGTGTATAAATGTTTCATATTTTTTTTATTTTAATTTTTACAAATGTCAATAATTTGATGTGAATGGGCAAAGGTCTTGCAAGAATTCTTACTCGTTTAAGTTTGCTCTCTAAAAATGAATTAGCTTTGTGAAAATCAATATTGATTATTATGACACAAAAACCCCTCATATTAGTAGCTAACGATGATGGTATATCTGCACCAGGATTACGTGCTTTAATAAAGGTGATGAACGAATTTGGAGAAGTAGTTGTTGTGGCGCCAAACGGACCACAATCTGGGATGGGACATGCTATTACATTAAATTCTGTTTTGCGTTGTGATAAAGTTCATATTGATGATGGGCCACAAGAAGAGTATTCCTGTAGCGGAACACCTGTTGATTGTGTGAAACTAGCAATAAACAAAATATTGAAGCGAAAGCCAGATTTATGTGTTTCAGGAATTAATCATGGTTCAAATTCATCAATCAATGTTATTTATTCAGGAACAATGTCTGCTGCTTTGGAAGGAGCATTAGAGGGTATTCCATCAATTGGTTTTTCATTATTAGATCATTCTTCTGATGCCGATTTTTCTGCATCTCAAGAGGTTGTAAGAAAGTTGGTTGCAAATGTATTGAAAGAGGGTTTGCCTGAGGGAAGTTGTTTAAATGTTAACATTCCGAAGTTGTCACTAAAAGATATAAAAGGTATTCGTATCTGCCGACAAGCAAATGCTAATTGGACAGAGGAGTTTGTTGAGCGAAGAGATCCTACTGGAAAAACTTATTATTGGCTTACGGGAACATTCCAAAATTACGATAATGGAGAAGATACTGACGAATGGGCTTTATCAAACGGATATGTTTCTGTAGTTCCTGTGCAATACGATTTAACGGCTCATCACCTTATTTCTAAGCTTAACAAGCAGATATTATGATAAAAAATAAGTTGTTTATAAGAGGTGCTGTGCTAGGATTATTGATTCCATCAATAGTATTTATGAGTTATTCTTTAGTACGTATGGATGGAGATTTTGTAGCGCTTTACTATGAGTTAGATGCTTTAAATATACATTCGCATGTGATGAGTTTATGTGTACTAGCCAATGCTATTCCCTTTTTTATATTCATTAAATCTAACAGGGAAAAACCAGCGCAAGGTATTTTAATGATTACCATTTTATTTGCTCTACTTATTTTTTTAGATAAACTTTTATGAAGTATTACCTAATTGCTGGAGAAGCATCGGGTGATATGCATGCTGCCAACCTGATGAAAGAATTGCTTTACGCGGATGCAAAAGCGCAATTTAAGGGTTTTGGTGGTGATAAAATGCAGTTACAAGGATTACAACTAGTAAAGCATTACAAAGAGATGGCTTTTATGGGTTTTTTGGAAGTGATTGCTAACCTGAATACAATTCGTAAAAATCTTGCTTTAGCTAAAAAAGACATCCAATCGTTTCAAACAGATGTATTGATTTTGATTGACTATCCAGGCTTTAATATGCGTATTGCTAAGTTCGCTAAAAACCTTGGGATAAAAGTAGTTTACTACATTACCCCGCAAGTGTGGGCTTGGAGGCATAGGCGTATAAAACAACTAAAAAGATATACGGATTTGCTCCTACCAATTCTTCCCTTCGAAAAGCAGTTTTTTGCTAAGCATGGAGTAGAGTCTAGATTTGTAGGACATCCTTTATTAGATGAACTGACCATTAATAGTGGGAAGTCGGTAGAGACAGAAAAGCCTATCATTGCACTTTTACCAGGAAGTAGAAAGCAAGAAATTAAAAAAATGTTGCCTTTAATGATGGAGTTGGCTGATCATTTTATTGATTACCAATTCATAATAGCTGGTGCACCATCTATCCCTTCTTCATTTTATCGAAGTATAACAGGAGACTCTTATTTACCCATTTCAACAGATAAAACATACGAGGTGCTGAAAGGTGCTAAAGTAGCTGTAATAACATCTGGAACAGCTACTCTAGAAGCAGCTATTCTTCAGGTGCCACAGGTGGTTTGTTATCGAACATCTGGATTTTCTTATTGGATAGGAAAGCAGGTGATTAAAGTGCCATATATCTCTTTAGTTAACTTGATTCTAAATCAGCAAGTGGTAGCCGAATTGGTGCAAGCCGATTACAATAAAAAACAACTTATACAAGAGATTGATAAATTGTTGAACAAAAAGCATAGAACAGTTCTTCTAGAACAATATAAAAAGTTGATTAAAAAACTAGGTGCTAGAGGAGCCTCTAAAAGAGCTGCACAAGCAGTTATAAGCTTGCTGAAATAAATTCGTAACTAGAGGGAATAAATATTAAATTTTGCTGTTCGTTATATCTAGTATTTTAGCTTCTAAATCACAAGCCTTATCTACTAATTCCTGTCCTCTCTCCATAATGTCAGTTACAAAAGCTTTGTCTTCGCAATCGCCACAGTTAATTTTTACATTCAGGAAAGCACCAATTACAGCCGTACGCGCACAAAGCGCACCTACACCGGCATCGGTTACTGAGTTCGGGTTTCCGAAGTCTGCCATAGCTTGCATCACTTCCATAGAGTTGTAAGCCGTTTCCATAACTTTAAAAGGGGTTTCAATAGCAAACTTAGTTGCTGCTTGTATGGCTTCCGCTCTCTTGGCTTTATCTGTTTCGCTGTCTTTTGGCAATCTAAAGGCCTCCATGATTTTATTAAAAGCATTGGTGTCTTCATCTACCAAACGCAACAATTCGTTCTGATAAGCCAATCCTTTTTTTGCCCATTGAGAGAACTCTTCCCAGCGGTCGTCCCAACCACGCTTGTGAGCTGAAAGATTGGCTACCATAGTGCCTAAGGCAGCGCCCATAGCACCGCAGTAAGCCGAGATAGAGCCTCCGCCAGGAGCAGGGCTCTCGCTAGAAGTTTCGTTTGCAAAAGCCACCAGGTCCATGTCTATTAGGCGATTGTTATTATCATTATCCAACATGTACTCAATGATGCGTTCTTCTGGATTGAACGGTGCTAGCTCATCCAATCCTAAGGTCTTAATCGCAATCTTGATAATTTCACTTTCAGCAATTCCTAAAGAGCGCTCTTGCTTGATGAGGAAGTGCTTACCTGCATCGATCAATACTTTTTTAGGAACAAGCCCAACCAATTCAGAACCTGTAACACGCATGCCTCTGGCAATGGCTCTTTCACAGGTTTTATCAAACACCTCATGCAAAGGAGAAATATTAATGTCGGTTAGATTGTAAGAGATTTGCGCTACTCCGTATTCCTCAATAAACCAGCCGATACCTTTAACAGCTTTGAATAAACCGGGCTGTCTTAATTGCTGGCCATTCTCATCTTTAAGTAGTTTTCCTGTGATTTTACCGCCTTCTCTTTTTAATCTTCCAGCTTCACGAATGTCGAAGGCTACGGCATTGGCTCTACGCGTAGAAGTAGTATTAAGGTTGATGTTGTAAGCCACCAAGAAATCACGCGCTGAAATAGCCGTTGCTCCTGATTTAGCTATAGATTCATTGAACTCAGCAGGGCCAAAATCGGGTTTCCAAGATGGGTCTACTAATTTCTTGGATAACCCCTCATATTCTCCAGAGCGGCAGTTGGCTAAATTCTTTCTTTTTTCTTCTTTAGCAGCAGCTTCGTAATGATAAACAGGAATGCCTAGATCGCTTCCTACACGAGCACCTAATTTGTGTGCCCATTCAGCTGTTTCTTTCATACTTATGTTGGCAATAGGTACTAGCGGACAAACATCGGTGGCACCCATTCTTGGGTGTTCTCCGCTGTGTTTGCTCATGTCAATTAGCTCTTGAGCTTTTTGAATTAAAAGGTAAGCCGCATCAATTACTTGTTGAGGTTCTCCCACAAAGGTAATCACTGTTCTGTTGGTGGCTTTTCCTGGGTCTATATTCAGTAGCTTTACACCGTCTACCGTTTCTACAATATTGGCAATGGTGTTGATTTTTTCTTGATCACGTCCTTCCGAAATATTCGGTACGCATTCGATGAGTTGTCTGCTCATTATTTGTTTTGGATTTTTCCGTTAACGATTATTGTTTCTATCTGATTGTGCCCAAACGCATACGGTAGGTAGGCGTAAGAAGGCATCGGTTTCGTGATGAATAAGTTGGCTTTTTTGCCAATAGCAATACTTCCTAATTCATCACTTGCTCCCAATGCATAAGCGGTGTTGATGGTAGTGGCATTGATTACTTCTTCAGGGGTCATCTTGAGTTGGATACACCCTAAAGAAGCTACAAA
This sequence comes from uncultured Bacteroidota bacterium, assembly GCA_902580855.1. Lineage (GTDB taxonomy): Bacteria > Bacteroidota > Bacteroidia > Flavobacteriales > UBA7312 > UBA7312. Next base: position 22,630 of record CACHMF010000012.1, read on the forward strand.
ATTCATGTTTCCGCTTGGAGTGGATCCAGGATTGTAATCTGAAGCTAAAGCGACAGGTAGTCCGGCTTGTATCATCTTTCTAGCAGGACCATAAGGTATGCCTAAAAAGAAGGAGCAAGAGGGTAAAAGAGTAGGCATGCAGTCAGTTTCTTGTAGTGCTTCTATGTCCGCATCATTCATTAATTCTAAATGATCTACTGATAATGCTCCGTATTTTACACTGGCTTGTACACCGCCAATAATATTGAATTGATTGACATGTGTTTTAGGAGTCAAATTGTATTGAGAGGCTGCTGCAAGTAAGCGCTCTGTATCAGCTAAATCAAAGTAACCGTCTTCACAAAAAATATCTATATATTCAGCCAATCCTTCTTCTCTCACTTGTGGTAGCATCTCGTTGATTACCAAATCCATGTATGCTTCTTTATTTCCTTTGTACTCTTGTGGAAGCGCATGTGCTCCTAAAAAAGTAGCTTTAATAGTGAGTGGAGATATTTCTTTAAGTTTTTTTATGACACGTAGCATCTTCAACTCATCGTTTACTGTGAGACCGTAGCCGCTCTTAATCTCTACAGCTCCCGTTCCCATCATCATAATTTCGTTTGCCCTCTGTAATGCACCTGCTAATAGTTCCTCTTCGGAAGTGTTTTGTAATTTTAGAGCTGAGTTTAAAATTCCACCGCCCTTTTTAGCAATTTCTTCATAGCTCAATCCCTTAATCCTGTCTACAAATTCATTTTCTCTGCTAGCTGCAAAAACAAGGTGAGTATGGCTATCGCAATAAGAAGGAAAAACCATTCCGTCATCTGCATCAATGATTTCGGTATTGTTCCAATTGTCAATACCAGACCATTCGTCCATGCTACCAAAAGCAGTGATGATACCACCTTCCATTTCTACAAAGGCATCTTTAATTGTTTGTAGTTGAGCCATATCGGATCCAGCAACCCACTTTTTAGTTGTTTCTTCTACCTGAATTAGTTCGCTAATGTTTTTGATAACAGTTTTCATAGTTGCTGTAATATGAAGCGAAAATACAAAAATAGGACACTCATAACTCCTTGTAAATTACTTATATTTGCTCATCTATGAACAGTGTCGGACAGCTATTTCGCTTATCTACTTTCGGAGAGTCGCACGGAACGGCTATTGGTGGAATTGTTGATGGTTGTCCTGCTGGACTCTCCTTAGATGTAAAGGATATCCAAAAAGAATTGGATAGAAGAAAACCAGGACAATCTTCTATTACTACGCCTAGAAAAGAAAGTGATACTGTACAAATTCTCTCAGGTTTGTTTGAGGGGAAAACAACAGGTGCTCCTATTAGTTTTCTGATCCCCAATGAAGATCAACGCACTAAAGATTATTCGAATTTAAAAGAGGTGTATAGGCCTTCTCATTCTGATTTTACATATGATAGTAAATATGGTTTTAGAGATTTCAAAGGAGGAGGTCGTTCTTCTGCAAGAGAAACTGCTAATTGGGTAGTAGCAGGTGCTATTGCTAAGCTGTTGTTGCATTCAGTTAATATTAACGCTTTTGTTTCTTCTATAGGAGAAGAGATTTTGATGAAGCCTTATGAAGATTTAGACTTTAAACAAACAGAAAATAATTTGGTGCGTTGTCCAGATGAGGAAGTTGCTACAAGAATGATTACAGCTATTGAACAAGCTAAATCAGAAGGTGATTCTTTAGGAGGTACAATTACCTGTGTAGCGCAGGGTGTTCCTGCGGGCTGGGGAGAACCTATTTTTGATAAGCTACATGCTAGATTAGGCCATGCTATGTTAAGTATAAATGCTGTTAAAGGTTTTGAATATGGTTCAGGTTTTTGTGGTGCCAAAATGAAAGGCAGTGAGCATAACGACATCTTTTCAGATGGAGGTAAAACTACCTCTAATCTGTCTGGAGGTATTCAAGGGGGTATAAGCAACGGAATGGATATTTATTTCCGTGTAGCATTTAAGCCAACTGCTACTATTATGAAAGAGCAAAGTACTATAAATAAGAAAGGTGAAACTGTGAAGTTGCAAGTAGAAGGAAGGCATGATCCTTGTGTAGTTCCTAGAGCAGTTCCTATTGTAGAAGCTATGACGGCTATGGTCTTGGCAGACTTTTATTTATTGAACAAAAACGCAAAAATATAAGATGAAAAAACTAGCATTACACTGGAAGATCATCATTGGAATGGTGTTGGGAGTGCTTTATGGATTAGTTGCAGCCCAGTTGGGTTGGGTTGATTTTACCAAAAATTGGGTCAAGCCATGGGGAGTTGTTTTTATCAATCTTTTAAAGTTGATAGCAGTTCCTTTGGTTTTTGCATCCTTAATTAAAGGAGTTAGTTCTTTAAGTGATATCTCAAGATTATCTCGAATTGGAAGTAAAACAATCGGTATTTATTTAGTTTCAACTGTGATTGCAGTTACTTTTGGTCTCTTGCTTGTAAATATCATTCAACCAGGTAAATCCTTTTCCGAAGAAAAACGCCTTGAACTTAAAGAGCAATACGCTTCTAAAGCAGGAGAAAAAATTGCCTCAGCAGAACATGTAAAAGATGAAGGTCCGCTGCAGTTTGTAGTGGATGTGGTCCCTAGTAATTTCATTCAAGCAGCAGGTAATAACCGAAACATGTTGCAGGTTATATTCTTTGCTATTCTATTTGGCATTGCAATGGTTATGTTGCCTTCTGAAAAAACAACATATGTAAAAGGTTTTTTCGATGGTGTAAATGATATCATCTTACAAATTGTAGACATCATTATGTTAGGAGCTCCTTATGGAGTCTTTGCTTTACTGGGAGGGTTGGTGGTTGATTTTGGTGCTTCGGCTGAATTATTCCAAGCTTTAGGTATATATTCTATTACTGTCATTTCAGGATTGTTGTTGATGATTTTGTTAGTTTATCCTATCTTTTTAAAGATTTTTACTAAGATTAAGTATTTAAACTTTTTTAAAGGCATTGCGCCTGCTCAAATGTTGGCTTTTTCTACTAGTTCTTCTGCAGCAACTCTTCCAATAACAATGGAGCGCTGTGAGGAACATTTAGGTGTTTCGGAAGAGGTGTCTTCTTTTGTGTTGCCGTTAGGGGCTACTATCAATATGGATGGAACCTCTTTGTATCAAGCGGTAGCAGCAGTTTTTATTGCGCAAGCTTTCGGTTACGATTTAGATTTAGCGCAACAGTTAACAATTGTTTTAACGGCTACTTTAGCTTCTGTTGGTGCAGCTGCTGTTCCAGGGGCAGGTATGGTGATGTTGGTTATTGTATTGAGCGCTATTGGTATTGATCCAGAAGGAATTGCCTTGATTTTTGCAGTAGATAGAATCTTAGATATGCTTCGTACGGTTGTAAACGTAACAGGTGATGCCACAGTAGCTACTGTAGTAGCTACTACAGAAGGTCAAATTCGTAAAGTAACAAATGAAGAATTGATGAGCTAATGCGATATTTTTTACCTTTTTTATTCCTAACTTTTTCTGTTTATGCGCAGAATGAATGTGAACAAAGTGTAAGTAGTTCCGCTAAAAAACACTATAAAAAAGCAGAAGATGCTGCTAGGAATTGGCAGTATGGAAAAGCCTATTCCTTTTTAGAAAAAGCTTTGGAAGAACAGTCAGATTATGCCAAAGCATTGTTTTTGTATGGTCAGCTAAAAATGGAAAAAGAGGAGTTTGAACATGCGCAAGAACTACTCATCAAAGGAGTTAGTGTTTGTCCGATGTATTCAAAGGAAATGTATTGGTTGATTGCAAGCATGGCTTTTGAAGGAGGGGATTATGATAGGGCTGCACAGTATTACGAGTCTTATTTACGATTTTTTGGATTAAGTGAAGAGAAAAAAACGCTTGCGCAAGAGCGATGGGATGACGCTCGTTTTTTAAAAGAAATGTATGCAAAGCCCGTTCCTTATAATCCACAACCTGTTCTTGGAATTTCTACAAAAGATGATGAATATTTACCTATTCTTTCTGCTGATAACGACATTGCTTTTTATACTAGAAGAAGAGTAAAGCAAGAGGTCGGTATGTTACGAGCAGAAACTGTTGAGGAATTTGTTATTTCTTCTAAGAAAGGGGGTGATTTCAATTTTGGAGAATTAATGCCGCATCCATTTAACTTACATGAAAATGAAGGTGGTGCTTCTTTGACTATAGATAACAATGAGCTATTTTTAACCATTTGCGAATCTGTGAATGGATATAATAATTGTGATATCTACTATACTGCTAGGATTGATAGTTTTTGGACTCCTTTAAGGCGCTTGTTGTATCCAGTTAATAAATCAGATTCATGGGAGTCACAACCAACTATTTCTTCGGATGGAAAAACGCTATTATTTACGAGTATACGCCCTGGAGGAAAAGGTGGTGCCGATATATATAGTGTTAGCCGAACAGAAAACGGTTCTTGGGGGAATTTACAGTCTTTATCTATTAACACGATAGCAGATGAAAAATCGCCTTTTTTACATCCAGATAATCAAACCTTGTATTTTTCTTCTAATGGGCATAAAGGTCTGGGTGGTTTAGATATATTTTATGTTAAAAAAGATACTGCAGGAAATTGGGGAGAGCCGCAAAATATTGGATATCCTATCAATAGTGATGCGGATGATTTAGGATTATTTGTGAGTACAGATGGTAAAACAGCTTATTTTGCCTCAAATAAGTTAGAAGGTAAAGGTGGTTGGGATGTATATCAGTTTCCGTTATACAAAGAAGCAAGGCCAGAGCGTGTGCTTTTCTTGAAAGGAGATGTTTTGGATGAATTTGGAGATCCGTTAATTGCCTCTAGTATAGAAATCAAATCTATGAAAGATAAAAGTACTTTTGAAGTGGATGTTGATGTTCAGACGGGTCGTTATGTAGCTGCTGTTGTACTAGAAAGGGATGAGGATGTAATGGTAACAGTAAAGGATGATTTTTATGCTTTCAACTCTAAATATGTCTCGGCAGCTGATGAAGATTTTGATAGCCCAGTAAAATTAGATTTTGAAATGAAGGAAATGCATGAGGGAGAAACGTTTCGCATCAATAATATTTATTTTGAAACAGATAGTTTCTCATTAAATCAACAAGCTAAACATGTACTGAATGCATTTGTTAGTTTTTTACAAAACAGAAAAAAATTGAAAGTAGCTATACATGGACATACTGATAGTGCTGGAAATGATGAAGCAAATTTGTTGTTGTCAACACAACGAGCTCAGTCTGTGTATGATTTCTTGATTGCTAGTGGTATTGCTTCCGCTCGCTTAAGTTATAAGGGTTTTGGCGAGCAAAAGCCTCTTAAATCCAATTTAAGTGATGATGGGAGATCATACAATAGGCGTACTGAATTTTATATTTTAGAAAAGTAATAACAAAAAAAAACCTGCCGAAAGCAGGGTTCTTTTTTATATAAATTTTTAATCTTACGACCTTTTTTCTTTGATTCTTGCTTTCTTGCCAGTTAAACCTCTAAGATAGAAGATGCGTGCTCTACGAACAGAACCTTCTTTATTTAGCTCAATTTTCTCAATCGCTGGAGAAGCAAATGGGAATACACGCTCTACACCAATACCGCTGGACATTTTGCGAACGGTAAATGTTTCAGTCCCTTTGTTACCTTTTCTTTGGATAACAACGCCTTTGAAAAGCTGTGTTCTTTCTTTATTACCCTCTTTAATCTTGTAATGTACTGTTACGGTGTCACCTGCGCTAATATCAGGGGAATCACCTCTGTTCACTAATTCGTTCTCTACAAATTTAATCTGTTCCATCACTGTGGCGTGTTTAATTTTAGTAACCGAAAAACGGAGTGCAATATTACGAATATAATTTAATATGCACGAAGTATTTTACTTAAAAAAAATCAATCTTTTTTATCGAGCAAATCTGGTCTTTTTTCTTCTGTTCTTTCTAAGGCTTGAGCTTGTCGCCAATCTTCTATTTTTTGTTGGTGACCAGAAAGTAATATTTCCGACACTTCCCATCCGTTATAGTTGGCCGGCCTTGTGTAAACAGGTGGCGCAAGTAGATTATCTTGAAAAGAATCGGTTAAAGCAGAGGTTTCGTCCGATATAACACCTGGTATTAACCGGATAATGCTGTCGCAAAGCACAGCAGCACCTAATTCTCCACCAGTAAGCACATAATCTCCTATAGATATTTCGTGTGTTATGTAGTGATCTCGTATGCGTTGATCGACTCCCTTGTAGTGTCCGCAAAGAATAATGATGTTTTTAAAACAAGAAAAATGATTACTTATGCTTTGTTCTAATCGTTCACCGTCTGGCGTCATATAAATGATAGCATCATACTTACGTTCGTTTTTAAGTTTTTCTATGCAGTCTGCGATGGGTTGAATTGTCATCACCATGCCGGCTCCTCCACCAAATTGATAGTCGTCCACTCGCTTGTGTTTGTCATTGGAATAGGAGCGGATATCGTGTAGTTCAATATGTACTAATTTACTATCTATTGCGCGGCTTAAAATAGAGTGTTTAAAAGGGCTTTTTAGTAGCTCAGGATGAATTGTTAGGATATCGATTCGCATGCTTGCAAGTTACAAATAATTTAAGGTAAAAAATAAACTTAAAATAAGCTTAAAAAGACCGAAAAACATACATGACAAAATGACAAATAAATAATATAAATATTTGAAACTCAATTATCTTAACAATTTTAATATAAAGTAATAGTATATGTATTTTTTTATGAACTAAAATCTTATTTTTTTAATGAAATTAGTCTGATATTTATATGTGTTTAATATTTCATTTGGAAAGACTTTTCATAACTTAAAAACGTTTTAGCTAGCTACATTCATTTTTATATATATCTATTAAAATCGTATATCGAAGCATTGTTTGTTTGGTAAAATTTTGTTAATAAAAAGTATTTAATATGTATCTTTTATTGCTATGCTTAATTTTTAATATACAAAAACCGAATCAAAATGATTCGGTTTTTTGTGCACTGAGCGGGAGTTGAACCCGCACGCTTTTAAAAGCACAGCCCCCTCAAGACTGCGTGTCTACCAATTCCACCACCAGTGCAATTTGTAAAAAAATAAAAAACCCGTTTAGAAAACGGGTTTTTGTGACCTGGCTGGGGCTCGAACCCAGGACCCTCTCCTTAAAAGGGAGATGCTCTACCAACTGAGCTACCAGGTCATCCGCAAAAAGCGGTGCAAATATAAAGGCATTATTTTATACCACAATAGCAAAAACACAATAAATTTGAAATAAACCATAACCCTTTTGATTAATAGTTTTATCGAATGGTTTTGCAGCGTTCAAATGTTGCATTTTCATCAAATAATTTTCGGTATGTGTAAAGCGTCATATATTTATTGGTGCCTAAATTTTCTGCAATGCGAATCATTTTAGGGTTAAAATCACCTATCCATGTAATAATAATTTTTTGGTATTTCTTACTGCGTGTTTCAAATTGTTTTTTCACGTTCATTATGATGGCTCCCTCTAAGCCTTTTCTCTGATGATCTGGTATAATACCAAATGCTATTCCAAAAACATTATTACAAACACCTCTCTTTTGATGAAATAAAAATTTCAATTTCCCCCACCAGTTCAGGTTACCATTTATGTATTTAAAAATTTGATTCAGTTCAGGGAGCGCTATAAAGAAACCCACAGGTTCTTCGTTATAGTAGGCAAACCAAATGAGCTCATTATCCATAACGGGTTTTAATTTTCGCATAATAGAGCGTGCCTGTGTTTCTGGCATTCCCTTAAAATTACTATGTGTTACCCACGCTTTGTTGTAAATGGTTCTGAAGTCCTCAGCATATTCAAACATTTTATCCTTTTCCATGTGTCGAAAAGTATAACCAGGGTCTTCTAAAATTTTATTTGAACGCTCTTTGTATTTTTCTTGCACATCCTCATGTACCGACCGTTCAAACATATATTGTTCAAAATAAACCTGAAAGCCGTAGTTCTCGAATAAAGATTGATAATATGCTGGTTGATAGGCGTTTCCGTAAATAGGTGCTTTTTCATGTCCATTTACTAATAAGCCCCAGTAACGATCGCGTTCACCAAAATTGATAGGGCCATCCATAGCTTCCATTTTTCTTTCGCTAAGCCATTGTTTAGCGGTATTAAAAAGCAGATTAGCAGCTTCTTGATTATCGATACATTCGAAAAAACCACATCCACCGGTAGCTTGTTTTTCGCTAAATGCCTTTTTACGATTGATAAAAGCAGCAATTCGACCAATTATTTTTCCATCTGAATCTTGAAGCATCCATCGGATAGCTTCGCCATGTCTGAAAAACTTATTTTGTTTGGGAATAAATACAGCTTCTACTTCCTGTTGTATGTGAGGGATCCAGTTTTTATCGCTTTTATAAATCTGGAAAGGAAGTTGATGAAACTGCCGTATAGTCTTCTTTGAGTTAACCTCAATAATTGTCATTGAAATTGCCTTTATTTGTAACAGCAAATTAAGCTGAAATTTGATGAAAAACAAAGTAGTCATCATTACTGGAGCTTCTTCCGGAATTGGTAAAGCTTGTGCATGGGTTTTTGCACAGGCGGGTGCCCAAGTAGTGTTAGCTGCGCGTAATTTGAAAAAACTAAACCTTGTATGCAAAGAATTGCAAGAAGCGGGGTTTACTGCATTAGCGGTGCAAGCTGATGTTAGCAAGGAAGAAGATTGTCAACGCCTAATATCAGAAGCTATTTTGGAATTTCAAGGTGTAGATGTACTCATCAATAATGCAGGTATTTCTATGCGTGCTACGCTAGAGCAAGCGGAAGTTGCAGTAATTCGTCAGTTGATGGAAATAAACTTTTTCGGCACCGTTTATTGTACCAAGTATGCACTTCCTTATTTGTTGAAAAGAAAGGGTTCAGTCGTTGGTGTTTCTTCTATTGCTGGCTATAAAGGGCTACCTGGAAGAACAGGTTATTCGGCTTCTAAATTTGCTATGCACGGATTTCTTGAAGCCTTGCGTTTAGAGAATTTAAAAAAAGGACTACATGTGCTTATTGCATGTCCAGGTTTTACTGCTTCGAACATACGCAATACAGCATTAGGAAGCGATGGTAACATGCAAGGAGAAAGTCCTAGAGATGAACAAAAGATGATGCAGCCGGAAGAGGTAGCTGAATTCATCTTAAAAGCTGTGCTTAGACGTCAAAATTCCTTAATTTTAACAAGAAATGGAAAGTTAACCGTATGGTTGAATAAATTTATCCCAAAATGGGTGGATCGATTGGTGTACAACCATTTGCGAAAAGAGCCTGATTCTCCTTTTTAAAACAATTACTATGAGAATATTTTTAATTGGCTACATGGGAAGTGGCAAAACTACTTTGGGTAGAAAACTAGCCTATATTTTACAGCATCAATTCATCGATTTAGATCAGTATATAGAAGAACAGGAGGGGAGAACAATAAGTCAGATTTTTGAAGAAGATGGAGAGGATTATTTTAGAAAGTTAGAGCGTGTTTATTTACATAAGATTATTGATCAAGATGATGTAGTAATCTCCACTGGAGGTGGTACACCATGTTTTTTCGATAATATGGATCAGATGAATAAGTATGGTAAAACGATTTACATCAATATGCATCCAAAAGCACTTTTACCAAGATTACTTTCCTCTCAAAGTACAAGGCCTTTATTAGCAGGAAAAGACGAAAAAGGAATGTTAGACTATGTATTTAAAACACTGCGATCTAGAGAACAATATTACCACAAAGCAGAAAAAGTAGTAACGGGATATAACCTAACAGCTCGTAAATTGGAAAAATTCTGTTGTAGAGAAGATTGACATATGGAAAACACGCACGCTATTAGCGCAGATCACTTAAGCATAAAGCGTTTATACACGCTCATTACTGAAAACGCAAAACTAACCCTATCTAAAGATGCTCAAAATCGCATCTTGAAATGCCGTGCTTACTTAAATGAAAAATCGTTAGCAGGAGGATCGCCTATTTATGGCGTAAATACTGGCTTTGGCTCTTTGTGTAACCACAGTATTCCTGCTGATGATTTGAGTCAGTTACAGAAAAACTTAGTGATGTCACATGCTTGTGGTTTTGGACAGGAAGTACCACCAGAAGTTGTGAAAATCATGTTGTTTTTAAAAATACAGTCCTTATCGTATGGGAATTCTGGCGTACAACTAGAAACTTTAAATCGATTGATTGATTTTTACAATAACGATATTTTGCCAATTATTTATCAGCAAGGCTCTTTAGGAGCATCAGGTGATTTAGCGCCTTTAGCGCATCTTTCTTTACCATTATTAGGGATGGGAAAGGTTTTGATGGGAGGTAGTGTTATTTCAAGTGAAGAAATGCTTAAAAAGATGAGTTGGGAGCCGATAGGTTTAAAGTCTAAAGAAGGATTAGCTTTACTGAATGGCACGCAGTTTATGAATGCTTATGGCTTATGGTCTGTTTTTAAAGCATATAAACTTTCTTACCTGGCGGATGCTATTGGCTCTATGTCTTTAGAAGGTTTTGATGGAAGAATAGAGCCTTTTGATGAATTAGTACACAAGCTTAGACCTCATAAAGGGCAAATGAAAACTGCAGCTAATATCCGTGAAATGTTGGCAGGAAGTCAGCTTATTGAAAACCAGAAAGAGCATGTCCAAGATCCATATTCATTCCGTTGCATCCCTCAGGTTCATGGCGCTTCTAAAGACGCAATAGACTATGCTTGTAAAACCATCGTTACAGAAGCTAATTCAGTAACAGATAATCCAAATGTAATAATAGAATAGGACAAGGTTATTTCTGCAGGGAATTTTCACGGACAGCCATTGGCATTAGCTTTGGATCACTTAGCGATTGCTTTGGCAGAATTAGGAAATATTTCTGAAAGAAGAACATATTTGTTGGTTTCGGGACAAAGGGGGTTACCTCCTTATTTAGTGGTAAAGCCGGGTTTGAATTCTGGTCTCATGATACCTCAATATACTGCAGCAAGTATTGTTAGTCAAAATAAACAGTTATGTACTCCTGCATCAGTTGATAGTATTGTTTCTTCTAATGGACAAGAAGATCATGTAAGTATGGGAGCTAATGCCGCAACAAAATTGTATCAAGTAGTGGAGAATGTAGAACGTATTTTATCAATAGAATTGATGAATGCGGCTCAAGCTATGACGTTTAGAAAGGGTGCTTCTTCCGATTTTATTGAAACCCTTTTAGATACCTACAGGCAAGATGTAACTTTCATTAATAAAGATAGATTGTTACATAACGACATGCATGATTCTCTGCAATTTTTAATTAACATAGAAATAGACCCAGATTTACTTTTCTAAATCTTTGAACAAATTAATATTTTTGGTTGGTTATCTTTTAAGGTAGTGGCAAATAAGTAATGTTGTCCACCTTCTTTTATACCTGTTTTTTTACGGATTTCTGCAACTGAAGCCGGAAAATTTCTCCTAGTGATATTGGCCTTTTTGTTTGAAATATGTTTAAGAAGTTCTTTTTTGTCGAATTTGCAAATAGCATTAACCTTAAATGTGCGACCAGGAAAATTTTCTACTAAATCATGAGAAGTGTATAAATGGCTGTTTATGTGTAGTTTTCTAAGTTTAAAATTCTTGGCAATACTATTAAAAGCACCGGCTTTTAAAATACTTGTATTAGCTTCGTATAGATAGTCAAGAGGATCGCTTAGTGGAGCTGTTTCATTTTCTTGAGAATATGAGAAGCTGAACTTCGATTGATTGATATCTATACAATGTAATTTAACTTCTTCTGTGTGTTTTTGATCGAGCAAGTACAATACTTCCTTGCATTCATTTTTTAATGAAACAATATGAATTTCTTTCACAAAGGGTAGTTCCTTTAATACCTGTTTGATATCTAAGAAAGGAGATGTTTTTACTAAAATATTTACTCCTTTCTTAAACAACAAATCCATATGTTCTAAAATATTGGGTGTATAGTGGGAAAGCTTAACAACTTTTTGATTAAGTTTATTTCTTCTAGCAGGGTCTATATATATGAGATCGAATTTTTCTTGAACAGTTTGTAAATACTTTAATCCGTTTTGATGAAGTGATTTTATGCCACTCCCTAGTATTTTGAAGTTGTGTTGAGCAATGTGATGTAAGTCTTCATTTATCTCACAGTGAACACTTTGTTTAAACGATTCACTAATGAAGTAGGTGTCTACTCCAAAACCGCCTGTAACGTCAATAAAACGCTTCCCTTGTGTTATTTTGGCTTTATACTTTGCTGTTTCTTCAGAGGAACATTGCTCTAAAGATAAACGAACTGGATAGAGGATATTGTAGGTATTAAACCAAGTAGGGATTTTACCTTTGGCTTTTTGTTTCCCCTCTAACTGTTGTGCAATTGAAGGCATGTCCCATTCCGGATATCTCTTAGCTAAAAATAATAAATCAGCAGCCGGTTTTTCCAATTGCTGATTGATGAAACATTGTATTTCTTTTTTGAGTAAGTATTTAATTTTTTGAAGCATTAAAGCCAATGATAATTGAAATTCTATGCCCTGTTTTCCAATTAAATTCATTGTAAGGCATACCATTTGAATCAAAACTTACTGGTTCTCCATTAGGATAATTTGATGGGCCATCATAGTTATATATTGGATTACCATTACTGTCATCTCCATTATACACAATAGTGTAATCATTAAAATCATAAACTTTGTTTACGCTTGGAACATATGCTATATTTATAGGGAAATTTACATTTCCACTTTTTAGATTAAATCCTGCTCCCAAAACCATTCCTACTCCTGATAAGGATAAGTTAGGTCCTACTGCTAATTCAAAACCATTAGCATTTCTAATTCCTACAAGCGTACTAAAACTTGGAAGAAAAAGTCCTTGTTCAAATCCACCTATTAGAGGAATAAGTTCTACAATACCAGCAGTGTTTCCTGCATTCATAAATTGTTTTTCAAATTGCCATCCAAATTGTGCAATTAGTGGGTTTGCTTTTGATACATTTGGTAAATCATTTATATTATACATAAGGGAACCATCAGAAATATAAGTAAATCCAAATCTTGGTCCTGATAACTTTTCAACTTGTGCATTAGTAGTTTGTATGACTAAACTAATTGCATATAATAAAAGTGTGATTTTTTTCATTTTCTAAGTTATTAATTTAAAGGTTTTTTGTTAGTTGTTCTATCACTTTAAATTCTGATAAAAATTCCTTAGCTACAACCCTAAAGAGTGTGTAAAATGGAATTGCTACTATCATTCCAGTAATTCCCCAAATTGTTCCTGCGGAAAGTACTACTATAAATATTTCCAATGGGTGTGCTTTAACCGAATTGGAAAAAATAAGTGGTTGAAGCATAAAATTATCAATTAATTGCATAGTGGCAAACACTAAAAATATTTTTCCAGATAAGGGTAATAGTTCGGTGTAAAACTCTAGTTGTAGATTGGTAGAAATTCCAATGAGCACACCAATTAATCCACCAATTACAGGTCCTACGTATGGTATTACATTGATAACTCCAGCTAAAAAACCAATTAGGATTACATGTTGTATTCCTAAAAATGACAAGCCAGTACTAACAATAATAGTGATAGCAGCTATTTGAATGATAATGCCAATGAAATATCGACTCAATAACTCCTTGGTATTTTTCAAGATGTTGTTGATATTTCCTTGTTTGTTTTCTGGTGTAAAGGCTGTAATTACTCTATTGGCTAAATACTTTTCTTTTAATAAGAAGAAAGTGATAAAAAGTATAGAGAAGAGCGAGATCAGACTATTTCCTAACATACCAAAAATAGAACTAAAAAGCGTTCCAACTTGTGTGAAGCTGAAGATGCTAAGTAACTCATCTTCTAAATTGTTTTTGGGATTCATTAGGTGATTATTGTGCAGCCAGTTTTGACAATCGTTGATAGGCTCCTGTAAGCCTTCTGCAACATGTTCAAAATTTATAGAAGATAGGATTCTAGCTTCTTCCATAACTAAAGGGATAAACAAGCTAAATATACCAGAAAAGAATATGAATAATATCAGCAATGTGACAGCTGCCATAAAGCCATTAGGAAGCTTTTTACCCTTGATACTTGGTATTTTTAGTAGCTGCATAATTGGCCTTCCAATTAAAGCGAGTACTAGAGATATAAGCACATATCCTATTATTGTTTTTAATTGCCAAGCTAACAATAATCCAATTGCAACTGCAACTATTGTAATAATGTTTTTCACCCCTTGATTCATGATTTAAAGGTATTACTTTTTCCCCATAAAGACGTATTGTAGCATGTTGGCGCCCATTTGCAAAGCTTCTATTCTTGTGTTCTGACTATTGTTGTGTACTGCCTGATCTTCCCATCCATCACTTAAATCACATTCGTAAGTGTAGAAACAGACAAGTCTTTCTTCATGTATTAATCCAAAACCCTGTGGCGACTTTGCATCATGCTCGTGAATTTTAGGCAAACCGTTGTTGAAGCTGAATTTTTGTTGATAAATAGGATGTGAATGGGGGAGTTCAATCCAATCTAGTTCTGGAAAAACTTTTTTCATTTCAGGACGAATGTATGGGTCCATTCCATAATTATCATCAATATGTAAGAAACCACCTCCAATTAGATAATTTCTTAAATTTTCTGCTTCTTGTTGTGAGAAAATTACATTTCCATGTCCTGTCATATGGATGAATGGGTAGTTGAAAATTTCAAGGCTTCCTACTTCAACAGTAGCATATTTACTTTGAATGTTTGTTTTGATACTTTCATTCGAAAATGTGATGAGATTGGTCAAGGAGCTAGGGTTAGCATACCAATCACCACCACCACGATATTTCAAAACTGCAATTTCGTAACTAGGGTTTGAAAAACTAAAAAACAAACCGCATAAAACGATATAAATAACCTTTTTCATTCGTTAGTTAAGCTAATAGTATGGCAAGCAGCAACTGCTGCTGTTTCGGTTCTTAACCTGCTTTTACCTAAACTCACAGGAACAAAGCCACTACCCATAGCTTCTCGAACCTCTGTGTCAGAAAAATCTCCCTCAGGTCCAATCAATATCATAACATCTTGCTGTGGTTTTAACCATTGTTTCAAAGGAGTTTTTCTGCCTTGTCCACAATGAGCGATAAATCTATCTGTGTTGAATTTTTGCTTGATAAATTCTTTCCAGGATACGGCTTTATTGAGTTTTGGTAAATGAGCTTTAAGAGATTGTTTCATAGCAGCAACTAATATTTTATTGAGTCGATCTATTTTAATCACCTTACGTTCAGAGTTTTGACAGATGATAGGCGTGATTTCATCTACTCCTATTTCGGTAACTTTTTCTAAAAACCATTCGAATCGATCATTGTTTTTAGTTGGGGAAACTACCATATGAATTTTGTAGTTTCTTTTATTAAAATCTAATTCTTTCTGTTTTATCTCAACCGTACAGCTTTTTGGATTATCATCGATTAGGGTTGTATGATAAAGATTTCCCTTTCCATCCACTAAATATATATCATCACCAACTTTTTTTCGCAAAACTTTAATGCAGTGTCTGCTTTCGTCTTTTGAAAAAGTATGGGTCTTTTCAGAAATGTTAGGGGTGTAAAAAAGTTGCATTACTTTGTGATAAATTCTTTGATTTTTTCTAGATAGTGCTGATATCCCAGCATAGAATTATTTCTTCAAAAATAAAAAAAGCCCTGCCAAATAGCAGGGCTTTTAAAGATTATTATTGAATTTTAAAATTCATGTGAGAATCTTAACATAGCTAATCGACCAATCTGTGGTGCTCCTACAAATTCGTTATGCATATTATCGGTAATATTCTGAATACTTAAGTCTATGCGAGAGTACTCTAAAAGATTATAACCTAATGTGATATCTGTTACTGCAAAATCATCAACTTCTCCTACATAAACACCCGAGTTAACAGGAAAAGCATCCTGCCATCTGTAGCGAATATTTAAGTCGAATGTGTCGAATAACTTAGTAGAAACAGATAAACTTGCTTTTTTAGCTGGTGCGTTTAAAGGAACTAAAATGCCTTCTGCTGTTTCGTATTCGTTTTTATCTACCCAAGAATAGGTTCCCGCAAGTTTTGTTTTATCATCAAAGTAATATGTTGCAGCAAAATCCATACCGTTTATACTTACATCACCAAAGTTAGCATAGGTCATGATAACATCATTACCCGCATATTCTTCAGGCATTACAGTTCCGTAAGGGATTTGAGCTAATCCAGCAGCAATGTCATCCTCCATCATTCCGTTTGCCACTCCCGTGTAAGCACCATCTAAAGACGATAGTACTAGGTTGTAGGCATCGGCAGATTCGTTAATTGCATTTGGGTCCATCAGTGCCATAAAAGCAGAGTTTCCTTCAATGAATACATTTGGATTCATTACCTCTAAAGGACCTACAAAATCTTTAATGTTTGTTTTATAAATATCAATTGTAGCCGCTATTCGATCTCCTAAAAAGCCTTTATATCCTATTTCTCTAGTAGTTGAAATAGAATTGATTAGAGGATCCACATTCTTAATTGCATCTGCACTAATAGGTATAAATGGAGAGCTTGCGTTCTCATCTAAATTCAATACCATTAGACTGTTTTGTAATCCCATTAACGGAGAAGGAAATAGCTCGATTAACGCTACATCTACCATGTCTTCAATTTGGTCGATTGGAAGGGGAAACATTTGCATCATACTCGCAACCATTTCATCTTTTAATCCACCTTTAAACACTTCCCATGCTACATTGGTACTTGTTATTTCATTTAAAGCTAGTTGGCCTGGGGCATAAGGAGAATAGAAGTTTACATTTCCATTATCATCTCGATTGAAGGTGAATCCTCCTCTGTTTCCAATTCCTCTAACTCCAATACCTGTTGGAAGGTATCCAGATAAAATATCTAAAGAATAGTTAAGTGCTGAAGGAGAGTCGAATGCCTTGTTGTATGTTATACGAAAAGTGTTTCGAGGATTTATTTTGTACACCATTGCTGCTCTAGGAGACATCTGCGTACCCTCTACAAAAGTATGATTATCGTATCGTAATGCTCCGATTAAATCAATTTCATTATTGAATGCATATTTACCTTGCACATAAACTCCCTTTTCATCAATGTTATCAGAATACTCATTATTTCCATTGATTGTCCTTAATGTTTTGGGTCTTGTTAAATACGCATCAGCACCATAAGTTAAAGCTAGTTTTCCAATCTCTGTAGAGTGTTGAATTTGATACGATATAAATTGAGAGTTGTCTACAATTAAATTACCGCTTCTTCTCATGAAAGATTCACCTGCATCACTTTCGTTTCCATAGGCTTGTATGAATAAATCTTTGTGTAATAGGCGTGCTTGCCAATAGCTGTAACTCCAATCTCTTGCTTCACCAGCTCCAAGTCCAGTAAGTTCAATTCCATTAGTATTTGAGCGACCTGTAGAAAGAATTATTTTAGTATCATCATTAATTAGATAATCAATGCGTGCATCAACATTCCAGTTATTTATTTCATTATCCTTTATAACTGCTACAGAATCTCCAGTCATAACAGTTCCATTAGGGCCTTGTTTTGAAAGTTGAATCCAGCCATCGCTCCATACAGCCATTTCTTGAGCAACATCAGAAGAATCTCTATCCCAATCCTTACCTCTTAGGTAATTCATTGAGATTTTATATCCTAAGTTGTCATTGATTTTACCGGCTGTTCTCACAGAAGTACTTAACAAATCTCTTTGTCCAGCACCAAAACTTACTTTTGTTTCACTGTTTTTCTTTAAATCTAAAGGAGATTTGGTGAGAATGTGAATAACTCC